>DATIFK010000174.1:0-10940 GCA_035455265.1 Anaerolineales bacterium | reverse complement strand
CGATGCCGCCGGGCCGAAGCGTACGGCGGATCTCGGAGAGCGTTGCCGCCTCGAGGATGTACTCGCTCGGGAAGGTAGCCACCACGGCGTCGAAGAACTTGGATGGAAACGGCTGCAGCTGTGCCGCGCCGCGGGCCACGGGGCAGGGGAGAGCGTGGCGGCGGAGTCGGCGGCGACTGATCTCGGCCATCTGGCGGGATGGCTCGAGGGCGAACGCCCTTCGACCTTGCAGCCTCAGCGTCAGGAGAAGGTGCCCCGTGCCAGGGCCGAGCTCCAGGACACGTCCCCGGGATGGTATCCAGCGCAAGGCGGTCGCCCGCCAGGCGTCCCATTGGCCGACACTGGTGATCCAGGCAACGGCGTCATACGTCCACGCCAGAGTCGTGTAGAGGTGCCGGAAGAAGAGATCCAGGAAGGCGCGCAGGGCGCGCCCCGTCAGCGGTCGAGGCACAGCCGCGCTCCGCCGCGCTCAGGCCGCTCGCCCCGCGGGCTGACGCCCGCCAGGCGTCGGCCCGGACGGAGGCGCGAAGACATCCAGCCTGGCCGGCAAGACCTGATAGACGATCTCCGTGAGCGACTCGGAGCGAAGCTCACCGTCGACCTGGATCGGCGTGGCCGGCTGCGTCTCGATCGTCAGGCACCGTGTGTGATGCTGATGGATGGCGGGATCGTTGACATAGCTGCCGCTGATCGCCCGCGGGAGCAGTCCGAGCATGCGGCCGCGCGTCGGGGCGAACCCATAGACGAACGTCAGCCGCCCGTCGGCCGGGTCGGCAGCGGGCGCCATCCGGAACAGGCCGCCGGTCACGGCGCCATTGCCGACGGAGACCAGACTGACCGGTCCCTGGTACTCCCCGTCGTCCCATGTCAGATGCATCTGCCAGCGCGGGCCGTCGCGGATGGCCAGCAGAGCCGCCGCCAGATAGCGCACGACTCCCCGCAGGCGAACAAGCGAGATGTTGTACTGCGTCACGACGGGCTCGAGGCCGACCGCCGAGTTGTTAGCGAAGACCCATTCGTTGGCCATGCCGAGATCGATGCGACGGGTGGCTCCGGCGGCGATCACGGCCGCCGCTCGGTCCAGAGCGGTCGGCAGCCCCAGGTTGTGGACCAGGTCGTTGGCTGTGCCGACCGGCAGAATCCCGATCGGACCGAGGACGCCTTCTGGCCGGCCCCGAAACAGTCCGTTGACGACCTCGCCGATCGTCCCATCACCGCCGGCGACGAGCACCGGCCGCCCGGCGCGGGCCGCCTGTTCGGCCAGGCGTTCCCCATGGCGGGCCCCCTCGGTTTCGACCAATTCGTAGGCGACTCCGGCGGCGCGCAGTGCCTGTTCGACCTCGGGCCGGCGGCGGCGCCCGGCCCAGCGCCCGGTGTAGGGGTTGAGGATGACGAGGGCGGGGTCCATGGTGTCAGATCTCCGTGAGGATGAAACCGGCGACGGTCATGTAGATCAACAGGCCGGTGGCGTCGACGAGGGTGGCGATGAGAGGCGCCGACATGACCGTCGGGTCGATGCCCAGAGTGTCGGCGGCGATCGGGATCAGGGAACCGACAACGTTGGCCCACATGCACACCGCCAGGATCGTCACGCCGACGATGATGGCGATGGGCCAGCCGACGCCCCACAGCATCACGCGCCCGAAGGCCACCGCGCCGAGGAGCAGGCCGAGGGCCAGGCTGGTCCGGACTTCACGCCACAGCACGCGCAGCACGTCGCGGCGGCGGACCTCCTTGAGGGCCAGCGCGCGGATCACGCTGGTGACGGTCTGCGATCCGGCGTTGCCGCCCGTGCCGATGATCAACGGGATGAAGTACGACAGGGTGATCACGGCCGCCAGTTCGTCGTGGAAGTGGCGAAGGACTGTGCCGGTCAGGGTTTCGGCTGCGAACAGGCCGAGCAGCCAGACGAACCGTGAACGGACGATCTCGGAGATGCGCTGGGTCCAATAGGGCTTGTCGCTGATCGGGCCAGACTCGATGCCGCCGAGGTGCAACACGTCTTCGGTGGCCTCTTGCTCCAGAACGTCGATGACGTCGTCGGCGGTCACGACGCCTTGCAGCACGCCGTTGTCATCGACGACCGGGAGGGCCGCCAGGCCGTAGCGGGACAACGTGCGGGCGACCTCCTCCTGGTCGGTGTGAGTGGTCACGGTGGTCACATCGCGCGTCATGATCGTTTCGGCCAGAGCGTCGGGCGAAGCGACGACCAGCTCACGCAGGCCGACCACGCCCAGCAGCTTCTTGTCGCGATCGACGACGTACAGGTAGTAAGGCCGGGTGGTCGTGCCCATGGTCTCGCGCAAGAACTGGATCGCCTGCGTGGCGGTGGTATGGCGCCGCAGGGCGATGTAGTCGGTGGTCATCAGGCCGCCGGCGGTCTCGTCCGGATGGCCGAGCAGCGGCCGGACGTCGTCGGCGTCCTCCATCTGGGCGAGGGCCTCGGCGGCGCGGTCGGGCGGGAGGTCGCCCAGGATGTCGGCGGCCTCGTCCGGGTCCATTTCGTCTAGGACGTCGGCCAGCCGCGCCGCGGGCAGGGCCTCGGCGGCGTCGGCGGCGTCTTCGGCTTCCAGTTCTTCCAGCAGGTCAGCGGTGGCGGGGATGTCCAGGCGGGGCAGTAGGGCGGCCTGGTCCTCGTCGTCGAGATCGGCGAAGGCGTCGGCCCGATCCGGCGGGCGGAGACGGATCAGCGCGGCGATCGCCTCCTCGACGCGTCCGGATTCCAGGGCCGTGCGTATCCTCTCCAGCGTGGCGTCGATCTGGACCTGTTCCACAAGCCTCTCCGCGTCAGCGCGTTCGCCGAAGATCGATTCCCTGCTCGAGCAACCACGTTCCTGCTTGCTCGAGGATGCTGGCTCAGCCGGTCACTTCCCACTTCGAGCCAGCCATCTTCAATCCCGAGCCGCGAGAGCCGGGGTTCACCTTGAGGACCATGCAGCCTATAGGTTTGGAAACCAGTCGGTCGGGAAACCAAGAGGGAGGACAGACCAGGCGCAGCTTTCGTGTGGCCACGGCGACCTCCCCGTTCCGCCGAGATCTGAGCCCCGGCCCAAACGAAACCCGCCCAGGCGCGCATTGTAGCATGAGAACAGCCGTCAGCTAACCGCCATCCGCCGTCCGCTGTCCGCCATCAGCCATCCGCCATCAGCTATCAGCTATCAGCTATCAGCTATCGGCTATCAGCTATCAGGTCTTGGCCCATCTCCAGCCAGCTGAGCATTCCACAATTGCCAACCACCAATCACCAATCGCCAATCGCCAATCACCGATAGCCATCGCCAATCCCACTCCCGATCCCTTTGCGTCAGCCGCGAATCAAACCGCCGGCCTGCAGGCCGGCGGCTGAAAGCGGAAAGCGGAAAGCGGAAAGCGGAAAGCGGAAGCTACGCCTGGGGCCGTTCTCCGAGTCGAACCTCGGTCGTCCGGCTTTGCCCGTCTCGCTCGAAGGTCACTTCGATCGAGTCGCCGGGCTTGTGCTTCAGCAACTCGTTGATGAAGGGATGGTCGGAGTCCAGGGGGACGCCTGCCAGGGCCGTCAGGATGTCACCCTGGCGCAACCCCGCCTCCGCTGCCGGCCCGCCGCTGACAACCTCGGACAGGTAGATCCCGTGATCGACCGGCAGCCCGTTGGCCTGCGCCACCTGCGGCGTTATGGCCGCCCAACGGATGCCGAGGTAGGGCCGGGTCACGAAGCCCTTGGCGATCAGCTGCGAGGTGACGGCCTGGGCCGTGTTGCTCGACACGGCAAACCCCAGCCCCTCGGCCACGTCTCCGCTGCTACCGGACCCTCGCACCACGAGCGTGTTGATGCCGACGACCTGGCCGGCCAGGTTGACCAGCGGGCCGCCGGAGTTGCCGTGGTTGATGGCCGCATCGGTCTGAATCATGTCCTCCATGCGGAAGCCCGAGTCGGTGTCGATCGAGCGCCCGGTAGCACTGACCACGCCGACGGTGACCGTGTTCTTGAAGTCACCCAAAGGCGATCCGATGGCGATCACCGATTCGCCCGGCTGCAAGTTGTCGGAGTTGCCCCAGCTGGCGGCGGACGGCAGCGGGCCGTCGACGCGAACGACGGCGATGTCGGCGAACGGGTCACTGCCGACGAGAGCCGCCTTCAACGTCTGGCCGCTGGCCAGGACGACTTCCAAACTGGCGGCGCCTTCCACGACGTGATTGTTGGTCACGATCAGTCCGCTCGGGTCGATGATCACGCCCGATCCGGAGGCCGTCGGCGAGACGGAGGTGCCGAAGAAGCTCGACTGCTGCTGCAAGTGATTGACGACGGTCACCACCGCCGGACCGACCTTGTCGACGGCCTGGGTGATGGCGGTCTCGATTTGGACGTTGGTCGTCACCGCCGGCCCGGCGGAGGGGGAGGCGGGTGCAGCCAGCGGCGCCGGAGAGGCCGCGTTCGATCGCAGCACAACGTAGGCGGCGCCGGCGCCGGCGACGGCGCCGCCGAAGCCGAAGACCATTGAAGCCGCCAGGATGACGGCGACCATGGTGAAGCGTCGGGAACGCGGTTCGTTCATGATGGGACCTCCTTTGACGTTCTCCGCGTACGGGTTTGTGTCCGCCATACGCGGTGACGGCGGACGACTGCCAAGCGGGAATTGTTGCACCGCCGCCTTAGGCCTCGATGAGACGCGGCTGAATCGTTGTTGAGGGTCGTCAAGCAACCGGCCCGGCGCGAAGCCGGGCCGGTCTGCAAACCGTGTACGGGATGTCGACTCAGCGACGGCGGCCGCCCAGCCCACCCACCATCCCACCGAAGTACAGCAGCTGGAGGATGGCGGCAGCCAACGCGGCGACATAGGTGAACGCGGCGGCGTTGAGGACCGAGCCGACGCCGACGGCCTCCGCTTCTGTCTGGACCAGGCCGGTTTCGCGCAACAGCACCCGGGCCCGCGACGAGGCGTTCAGCTCGACCGGCAGCGTCGCCAGGGCGAACAGCGTCCCGACGGCGAAGGCGAACACACCCAACCAGGCCAGCTGCAGGATATTGAGCAGGATGCCGGCCAGGATCAGAATCCAGGCCAGACTCGACCCGATGCTGGCCGCAGGCACCAGCGCGCTGCGCAAACGCAAAGGGAGGTACCCCTGCCGATCCTGCATGGCGTGACCGATCTCATGCGCCGTCACTGCCAGCGAGGCGATCGACGGACTCTGGGAGACAGGCGCCGACAGACGCAGCGTCCGTGTGCGCGGGTCATAGTTGTCGGTCAGGCGGCCCGGCATCGACTCCACTCTCACGTCGTTCAGTCCGCCGTAGCGAAGCAGTCGTTCGGCAGCTTCGGCGCCGGTCAGCTTCACGTTGTTTCCGACCTTGCTCCACCGCGCATAGGTGCTGCTGACCCACCACTGCGTCAGCAGAGAGAGCAGAAACGCCGGGATCATGTACGTCAGGTAGCTGCCAGAGAACAGTCCCATAGGTCACCTCTTGTCAAGGGGCCGCCGCCTCCAGAAGGAGCGCGACGGCACGGTCCAGTTGCGGATCACGTTTCGCATCGATGTCGTCCTGGGTCAGATCAACGGTCACGTCCGGCGTCAGGCCCGAGCCCTGGATCGACCGATCCTTCGGCGTGTACCAGCGCGCGATGGTCACCCGGACGGCCCCGCCGTCGCCGGCGAGAGCTCGCCAGTTCTGCACCGACCCCTTGCCGAAGGTCGTCTCGCCCACGAGTCTCGCCCGCCCGTAGTCCTGCAGCGCCCCGGCGACGATCTCCGACGCCGAGGCCGAACCGGCGTCGACGAGCACCACCATCGGAATATCGGTGGCGACGCCGTCCCCGTTCGCAGAATAGGAGTCCTCTCGTCCATCCCCGTAGCGCTCGGTGAGGATCACGCCCGATCGGATGAACTCCGAGGACACGTCCACGGCCGAAGTCAAGAAACCGCCACCGTTGCCCCGCAAGTCGAGGATCAGGCCCTTCGGCTCGTTGGCGAGCAACTGGTTCAGGGCGCGGCGCAGGTCCCGATCGGTGCCATCACTGAAGGAGTAGAGCCGGACGTAGGCGATCCCGCCGTCGAGCATGCGGCTTTCGACGCTGGGGACGGAGATCTTCTCGCGGATGACATCGACATCGAAGTCGTCCGGTTTGCCCTCGCGGCGTACAGTCAGCAGCACGTGGGTCCCGGCCGGTCCGAGAACGCGCCGGATCACCAGGCTTCCGTCGACGCCGGTCACGTCCTCACCGTCGACGCCGACGATCTGATCCCCCGGCTGCAAGCCGGCGCGTTCGGCCGGGGAGTTCGGCATCGGGGAGATGATCGTCAGGAACTCGGCGTCGGTGTCGACCCAGGCGCCGATGCCCTCGTAGGCGCCTTCGAGAGGGATGTTGGCCTGGTTGTACTGGTCCGGATCCATGTAGCCGGTGTGCTCGTCCCCCAGAGCGTCCAGCATGCCGCGGATGGCACCACGCATGAGTGCCAGATCGTCGACCGGCTGATCGACGAATTCACGATGGACGATGCCCCAAGCTTCCCAGAAGGGGGCGAAGAGCGTTTCGCGATCCATCGGCGAGGCCGTCGCACCGGGCAAAGGCGTGGGCAGGCCCTGCGGAGTCACGAAAAGGTCCGGACCCGGTTGGAGGGCGGGCGGCAAGCGAAGCAGCATCACGCCGATCGCCACGCCCGTCGTCAGCAGAGCGCCGGCGAGAATCAGGCCGACGAAAGCGCCAAGGGCAACGCGCAATCCTTTGGACATGACAGGCTCCCGAGATGGAGGAGCGGTCGGTTCGCTCATAGGCCTCGGAACGTTAGCACAGTTGCTTAAGAGGATGGTGAGAAGGGACAGCCGTCAAGCGCTGAGGCTGTGATGGGTCAGCCAACTGTCCAGGAGTTGGGGGTATCGGTCCGTCCCGGCCCGTTCGGTGTAGTCGAGCAGGGCGAACCCGTCCAATGGGTAGAGGGGATGACAGGAGGTCGGCCAGGCTCCGCCCGGAGCCTCGACTACGGCCGCGACGGCCGGCCCGACGATGTCGGCGCGAGCCAGGCGGGGCGAGATCTTCTCCGCCGTCACGATCACGGTGCCGGCGGCCAGCGCCAATTCTCGATCCAGGCCGAGATGCGCGCCCACGACGGCATTCCCGTCCGGATCGGCCTCCAGAGCATGGACGACGGCGACGTCGATCGTCAGCGCGGGGAACGCGGCGAGCTCTTCGCCCGAGTAGGGATCGAAGACCGTCCGGACGTCCGGCCGCAGCCGGAACATGTCCGTGCCTATCCAGGCGGTCGAGGGGAGGAAGCCGACCCCGGCCAGACGGGCCCGCAGGCCCAAGACGAGGCTGGCCTCGCTTTCCTCGACGACCTCGATGTCTCCACGCCCGGCGGCCGACGTGAAGTGCGGCGCCAATCCGAAAACCTCCAGGCCGAAGTAGCACGACCGGACACGCTTCACCAGGCCCGCACCCACCAACACGTCGCTTTCGACGCCGGCGGTGAAGTTCAGGAGCGTCAAGCCGCCAGGAGACCCCTCCTGCCGGAACCTGCTCAGAAGGGCGAGGGCGAACGCCATCGGCCGGCGGTACAGGGTGACACCTCCGAAGGCGATCGTGGCTCCCGGCTGGACGAGGCGAACCGCCTCGCGGAGGGTCGTACGCTTGTCCCCCGGCGAGGAAGTCGGCCCGATCCCGGCCGCCGCAGCCGAGGTCATCATGCGGCCTCCCTCGGATACACCACGCCAAGATCCCTAAGCAAGTCCGGCAACTGGTGAAGCGAGTCAATCCTGAGGTGGACGTTCTCGGACGAGTGCTTCTGTCCGACGAGGACGCCGGTCATCCCCAGACGCTCGGCCGGAAGGACGTTCCGGACCATATCGTCTACAAGGACGCACGCTCTCGCATCGGTTTCGCCGACGGCTGCCAGAGCCTTGGTGTAGGCGGCTTCCAGCGGCTTCGGGGTCCAATCGAGGTCGGTGATGTCGATGATCTGATCGATGACCTCGGTGAGGTTGAGCCGGGCCAGAACGCGGTTGGCGTGCGCGCGGTCGGCATTGGTGAAGACAACCCGGCGCAGCGGCACCTCGGCCAGGATGGCTCGAACGAGGGGGTCGGGTGCCAGGTACCGCTCCAACGGGAGGTCGTGCACGTAGCGCAGGTAGTCGTGCGGGTCAACGCCCTGGTGAATGCGCAGTCCGGTCAGGGTCGTGCCGTAGGACCGAAAGTACTCATCGCGCAGCGCGTCGGCCCGCACCGCGGGCACGCCGGCGACCTCCACCATGTAGCTGAGGATGCGGTCGCCGATGGCCTCCCACAGGCCGCTCGAGCTCGGATAGACCGTGTCGTCCAGGTCCAGGAAGAGGACTCGATACGGTGATGGCGCCATCAGAGCGGATCGTCCTTGGTGAGGACGCGGATATTGTCGTCGCGCGGCGGTCCGAGGCGCCGTCCGTGGACAAACCACCACAGCATGAAGGCCAGGCCGGCGGCCACGGCCGCCAGCGCCAGTTCGCGCCATTCGCCGCGATAGGCCGCCCAGCGCACAACCAGGACGATGAAGGGGAGATCGAGGAAGACGATGATGAAGATGCGCCGCCTGGGTACGCTGCGCACGGTGGCGAGCGCGAGCATCAGAATCAGGACGGCGAGGAGGAGGACGTTGATCCACGTCATGGGCGGAAGTATATGGCCCTGAGACGAGCAGTGTCAAACGGACGTTCCGGGTTCCCAGTTCCCAGTCTCCAGCCTCCATTTCCGCCCCCCATGATTCCATTGACTGGGAACTGGAAACTGGTGACTGGTAGCAGGTCGGGCCTATAATCGCCCATCGCAGCCATGCCCATCCACGTCCTGCCCGAATCCGTCGCCTCGTCCATCGCCGCCGGCGAGGTCATCGAGCGTCCCGCCTCGGTGATCAAAGAGCTCATCGAGAACGCGCTGGATGCCGGGGCGCGACGGATCGACCTGCGCATCGAGGGCGCCGGTCAGGATCTCCTCGAGGTCGCCGATGACGGCATCGGCATTCCGTCGTCCGAACTGACTCTGGCGGTTGCCCGTTACGCCACCTCCAAGCTCGAGACGGCCGAAGACCTTTACGCCCTGAAGAGCCTCGGCTTTCGGGGGGAGGCCCTGGCCTCGATCGGCGCGGTTTCCCGGATGGAAATCGTCAGCCGCACACCGGAGGTCGCGGGTGGAGCGAAGCTGCTCGTGGAAGGGGGCAAGGTCGGCGAGCCGACCGTCACCTCCTCCCCGGTGGGGACACGGGTTCGCGTGCGGGACCTTTTCTTCAACCTGCCTGCGCGTCGCAAGTTCCTGAAATCGGAAACGGCAGAACGACGGCGAATCCACGAGATTGTCGGCCGCTACGCCTTCGGCTACCCCTCGGTCGCCTTCCAGTTGAGTCAGGACGATCGGATGGTCTTGCAGACCAGCGGAGACGGCGACCGTCGTCAGGCCCTGGCGGCCAGCATCGGGGTCGAAGCGGCCCGGCAGATGCTGGCGCTGCCGCGGCCGGCCGACGCACCGGTGCAGGTCGAAGGTCTAATCGGGCCGCCCTCGGTGCATCGGGCCAATCGCCGCGAGCTGACGTTCTTTGTCAACGGACATTGGATTCAGGACGCCGGGTTGGCCGCGGCGGTGATCCAGGCCTACCACGGTCTTCTTATGGTGGGGCGCTATCCCACTGCCTACCTGTGGCTCCAGGTGCTTCCCGAAGATGTCGACATCAATGTCCATCCGGGGAAGGCCGAAGTCCGCTTCCGCCAACCGGATGCCGTCTTCTCCGCCGTGCAGCGCGCCGTGCGAGCGACCCTTCTCCATCAGGCGGGTGCACCGGAGGTCGACCTTGGGTCGACGTGGTCGGTCCAGGCTCGGGAGATCCTGGCACCGCCTTCCCGGGCGGACGGACTGGAGGCTGCCCCGTCCGAGGCCGACGCTCGCCCTCTGAGTCTGGCGATGTTCCCTGCCCCGTCGCGGCCGAGCGGCGCGCTGCCTTTGCTGCGGCCGGTGGGCCAGGTGGGTGCCGCGTATCTCGTGGCCGAGGGACCGGATGGTCTGTATCTGATCGACCAGCACGCCGCGCACGAACGGATTCTGTTCGAAGCCCTGTCGCGGTCGTGGAGCGATCACCGTCTCGAGGTCCAATCGCTTCTCGATCCACAACCCGTCACGCTTACCCCCGCCGACGAAGCCAGCCTGACGGACTTGCTCCCGGCCCTGCAGCGCATCGGGATCGAAGTGGAGCCGTTCGGAGGAGGAACGGTGCGGGTGCGGTCCCTGCCGGCGATCATCGCAAGGCTCGATCCGGCCGAGGTTCTGCGCACCGTCATCGGCCGTTTCGAGGAGGATGAGGCGCCCCTGGCAGCCGAGGTCGAGGCGCGGCTGGCGGCGCGGGTCTGCAAGCGCGCTGCCGTCAAGGCCGGCCAGGTGTTGTCGCTGGTCGAACAGCAGCGGCTGGTGAGCGAGCTCGAAGCATGCCAATCCCCGCGGACGTGCCCCCACGGCCGGCCCACGATGATCCACCTGTCGGTGGACACCCTGGAGCGTCAGTTCGGCCGGCGCGGATGAGAGAGTCGTCAGTCGTCAGTCATCAGTCATCGGTCATCAGTTGTCAGTCATCAGCTGTCATGGGGCCGGCGACTTCCGTGGCGGCTTCAGATTGCTGCGGGCCGACACCGGAATGCTCAAGACGGAAGAACCGAAGGCAGCAGGCCGACAGCGCGCAGCTGAGGGCGGATAGCGGCCGGCGGACGGCGGACAGCGGACCGCGGATTCGAAGACTAGCTGGCCGGAGGACGGGGCTGCCGCAGAGGCCGCGTGTCGGAGGGGGGCGGGGCGGGAGGCAGGCGGACCGAGAACTTGGAGCCGCGGCCGACTTCGCTCTCGAGGCTCAACGTTCCGCCCAGGCCCTCCACAATCCGCTTGGCGATGACCAGGCCCAGGCCGGTGCCAGCGATGTAGCCCTCGGGGTCCGGGACGCGGTAGAAACGCTCGAAGATGTGT
>DATIFK010000173.1:0-2942 GCA_035455265.1 Anaerolineales bacterium | reverse complement strand
AGAAGGTCCGGCTGGTGGCTTCGAGGGCGCCGAGGACTTCGCTGGGTTTCACGATGCGGGTCCATGGGACACGACGCCCCCGGATCGGGGCGAAGTCTATTGTGGCCGTTGCAGGGATGGTGTCAAGGGCCGACTTTCCGCGTGGAAGGCGGCTGCAAGGCCGACCCACCCGACGGCGTGCCTATACTAGCCCCAGGCGTTCCGCGCGGGCGGAGACGGAATCGCGCGGCCATGAGGCGAAGGAGTGCCGGACCTCTCGGGACGAGTCCTGGGTGACTACGATCTGCTGGAAGCCATACGACTCGGAGCCTCACGCCGACCCGAACATCGGGGCCGACGACGGTCACTATTGCCGCCCCATCCGACACGCCGACGGCCCCCGTGCCCACCCGTCCGATACGTTGCCTCCCACGGCAACCATGCCGGGCAGGCCTTTCGCTCGGCTACGTGCTGCTTGTCGAGGAGCAGAGGGTGGGGGACCCTCTCCACCAGCTGATCGTGTCGATGAGCGTTTCGTACAGCGGGCGAGTTTGATAGCCGAGATGCCGCCGTGCGCGGGCCGAGCTGATGTGGGAATGGCTCTGGAGAGTCTCGACAGCGTACGGAGTCAGGCGGGGACGGGAGCGCTGCATCGACGCCCACAGGGGGGCGAACCGGGCCGCCAGCCGCACCAACGGGAGGGGAACGCGCAGGATGCGCCCCGTCCGACCGGCGGCGTGGCGAACAAGATCCATTAGCCGGCGGACCGTGACGCGCTCCCCGCCGAGGATGTACGTCTCTCCCGTCCGCCCTCGGGACGCCGCCAGGATTTCGCCTTCGGCCACGTCGCGCACATCGACGAAGTTGTACGCCCCATCGGTAGTCCACAGCACGCGCTGGATCAGCGCGTCGTGCACGAGGCCGCCCATTTCGGACATACGAAAGTCCATCGGCCCGATGACGCCGGTGGGGCAGACGATGACCGCGTCGAGTCCTTCGCGACTCGCCTGCTGGACCAGGAGCGAGGCGTTGGCCTTGGATCGATCATAGGCGGCGATGGCCGAGCGAGCATCGAACGAGGCGGTCTCGTCGAGAATGACTCCAGGCGGGCGGCGTCGCAAGGCGTGGATCGACGAGGTGTAGACCAGCCGGCGAACACCGCCCCGGCGGCAGGCCGCGACTACGGTCGCCGTCCCTTCGACGTTGACGCGCTCCACCTCGGGCTGCGGATCGGGAAGGGTCGAGATCAGACCGGCCAGATGGAAGACGGTGTCAACGCCCTCGACCGCCCGGGCCACATCGTCCTCGCGTGTGACATCGCCGCGGACGATCTCGAGGGGGACACCCTGCAACGCCTCCAGTCCTTCGCCGGGAAGGACCAGGGCCCGCAGGCTTCGGCCCAAGCGAGCGAGGCGACGTGCCAGTACGTTGCCGATGTGACCCGTTGCACCGGTGATCAGGATCATCGGGGCGCCTCGCGCAACCCGTCCATCAGGAGGTGCAGCGCGTGGCGAGGGGTCTCCACCCGGCGGGATGGCTCGGGATCGAGCAGGCCCTGGAGCAGGAGACCGACGCTGAGGGCGACGAGCGTGCGCGCCGCGTCGCGAGGTTCGGTTTTGCGCATGGCTCCTTGGGCCATGCCTTCTTTCATCCATTCCGTGAACATGGCTTCGTAGCGCCGGTAGGGCTCCACGAGCGCCTGCCACACGGCCCGGTCGTGGCGGGCCTCGGACCAGAACTCCAGGAACATCGGCACCTGTTCGTTGGCCGTGTCGAAGATCTCACCCGCCAGGTCGGCGATATGGAGCAGGGCGGAAGCCATGTCGGGCGCTTCGGCCCGCAGGGCTTGAAGCTGGCGGTCGATCCCGGCCAGCCAATCCTCCATCAACGTCAGAAAGAGTCCCTGCTTGGTTTCGAAGTGGTGGTAGAAAGCGCCCTTGCTGACATCGGCCCTGGCGCAAATCTCGGCGACAGAGGCTGCCTGGTAGCCCTGCTCGAGGAAAACGGCCCTGGCGGCCTTGAGGATGGCCTGACGGGTCGCCTCGCTGCGTTCTTGGGTAGACATGGCCTGGGACCTCAAGTGGTAGAGCTAGATACCGACTGGTCGGTATGGTATCACCAGAGGCTCATGAGGTCCAGGATGACCAAGGTCAGGCCTGAAAAGGAGTTGTAAGGACCAGATTCGATGGGTCAAGAGAAAATGGGGGCGATCGGGAGGATTGATGGCGGGAATGCAGAGGCAGATCAGCGACAGCGAGATCGAGGCCTTTCTGATCCGCAACTCGTCGAAGCATGCATCGCAGCTGACTTTGATCGGATCGGCTCTGGCGTTCCTATGGCCGGAGGGCGCACCCGCCGGCGCGGCCGAGCGCGTCGTGCGGGCGATCTTGGCGCATCCGACGCTTTCGCTGGAGAGCATTCGTTCCTGAAGGCTCTCGGTCACCGGCAGCGTTCCATCAACCGGGCCCGCCGATTGCGGGCCCTGCACTTTCGTAGCGGGCCCCTGGCCAAGACAGGAATCGGATCGTTTCCGGGACCGTCACGTTTCTGTGAGGGTATACTCCGACGACTGCGCGAGTCCTCGGCTTGACCCGCGCCCGGCCACCATGACCCTACCCTGGATCGTCATCCTGGCTGCCGCCATCTTCTTCGTCCTGCGGAAGTCCGGCCTGTTCGAACCGGCAGCCGGCCGCCGACCACGCCCACCCAAGGACCAGCTTCCCGAGAAGACCGGCCATGAGTCGGACCGGCTGAAGGTATTCGAGGAC
This sequence comes from Anaerolineales bacterium, assembly GCA_035455265.1. Taxonomy (GTDB): domain Bacteria; phylum Chloroflexota; class Anaerolineae; order Anaerolineales; family E44-bin32; genus MGOM01. The sequence continues at coordinate 195 of DATIFK010000173.1, read as the reverse complement.
TTCCTGCGCAAGATGGGGGACGAGGATCGGCCGAACAAGCCTCCGCGATCCTCGTAATCGGCTGCTTCGGCTGCTCCGCCGTCCGCCGTCCGCTGTCAGCCACCAGCCATCACGCAAGGCAATTCTCTTATCCGACGTCGGCGCACCGACGAGTGATTGCCGTTGACCGCCGACTACCGCCCACCGACCGCTGGC
>DATIFK010000172.1:0-8386 GCA_035455265.1 Anaerolineales bacterium | reverse complement strand
CCGCGGCGTGGCGGAGGCCAGCTCCTGCGTGTCCGTCCGAATGCCGACGAGCAGGCCGCTGGCCAGGCGCCGCCCGGCGTCGGTCTCGGGGGCGAGAGACGGAGCGCCCTGCCGGAAGAGCTCGGCATACAGGGTCGAGGTGGCGCCGACGGTCTCGAGGACTTCCAGCTCTGGTTCCAGCCGGGATTCGGCGTCGTGATGGTCCATGATCAGGACCGGCGGGATCTCGGCACGCTCGAGCAGACGGACGATGTAAGGGCAGGTCGTTCCCTGGTTGTCGACGAAGACCGCGCCGTGCGCGCCCTCGACGCGAAAGCCGTCGCGGGGGTGGTGCAGACGGAGGTTCAACCATTCGACGAGCCTGCGGTTCTGGTGATGGCTGATCTCCCCGGCGAAGGCGATGTCGGTGTGAATGCCGAACGACTCGCTCAGGAGCTGGTGGGCCAGGGCGGACCCCAGGGCGTCGGGGTCCGGATAGTCCTGGAGAACGACGATATGTCTCTCCCCGCGGTGTTGCTGGAGGAGGCGGTCGATATCCCGGCGGAGAGATACGTGATGGATCACCGCAGATCCCTTCTCGCCTCAGCGCAGGATGGCCTGCGCCGTTGGCGAGACGATGCGCCGTCGCCGGAGGGCGTCCGCATCCAGCGGGGTTGTGCGCGGGTGGTCTCGCTTGCGGCTGGGAGCCCAGAAGGCAACTCGAAGATCATCGTCTCCACCTTGCCTTTCATGCGGCCCGCGCCGGAGGTCCCCGGCGCGGGCTGTGCCGCGGAATGCGTGCTTTGCCTTCCGCCGGGAGCTTCACACGAGGCGCCTTCGATTGACGAGCGCGATAGCGAACACGAACAGAGCCGACCCGATGATCGACCAGATCATGGGGAAGCTCACGCCTCCCACCCGGACGTCGAAAAACTCGGGCAGGCCGAGCGTTCGGGCCAGCCAAACCCCGAGCAGCGCGCCGATGAAGCCGACGACGATCGACACCAGACAGCCGCCCAACGAGTAGCCAGCGATCGCCTGGCCAAGGACGCCGATGATCCCGGCGACGAGCAGGACGACCAGAAACTCTACAAGCGTCATCATGCACCTCCATGCTTGAGCAAACCAACGCCAGCCTAGCCCACGGCTGGACGGTGCTCCATCCGCCGGGACACACGCGAGGTACAGGCGGGGCATAGGCCGGACCGGTCCGCCGGGCCGGGCCGGGTCGACGCCGGGCGGCAGGGGAAGCCTTATGCCCCCATTCGTACCCGGGGCACACCGCCGCCGAGGGGGCCGTACCCTATGCTTTCCTTGCCGGGGCGCGACAGGCGCCCGGACCTCGCCCCTGCACACGACCCGCCCGGGACGATCGGAGCTACGGAGGCCAGACCATGTTCCCGATCGGCGATGATGATGTCGTCGGCGCCGGCCCGGCGGCGACGACCTGGGGCCTGCTCATCCTCAACGTGGTGGTCTTCCTCTTCGAGGCCACCATGCCCACCGGAGCGCTGGAGGCATTCATCACCCGGTACGGGATGATCCCGCGCGAGATCGCCGGCGGCACCGATCTGTACACCTTGCTGACGTCGATGTTCCTACATGGAGGCTGGCTGCACCTGATCGGCAACATGCTCTTCCTGTGGGTCTTCAGCAACAACATCGAGGCCGTCCTCGGATCGGGGCCGCACCTGATCTTCTATCTGGCGGGCGGCCTGGCGGCGTCACTGGCTCATCTGGCCAGCGATCCGAGCAGCCCCATTCCGAGCGTCGGAGCGAGCGGCGCCATCGCCGCCATCCTGGGGGCCTACATCGTTCTCTTCCCGAGGTCGCAGGTCCGCCTGTTGATCTTCACCGGGGTGAATGTCGGCGTGACGCGAGTCACTGCCCTGGCCTTCCTGGGCCTGTGGGCCGTGATGCAGCTCTTCACCGGAGTCGCCAGCCTGGGTGTGCCGACGGCGGAAACCGGAGGGGTGGCCGTCTGGGCGCACGTGGGAGGCTTCGCCTTCGGGCTGCTCGCCGGCTGGCTTCTCCAAGGGCGACTTCGCCGGAGACTGGCCTATTGATGCGTTTCAACTCTAATGACGAAAAGGAGATCTAAGGATGGAGTCACCTGGTAATTCGGGACCTCAGTTTGTGATGGTGGTACTGGTGGCGATCCTGGTGATCGCGGTGATCGCCGGAGTGGCGATTGCCGTGATCAATGCCAGCCGAGGGGGTGCTGAACCCACTCCCGCTCCGATCCTTCCGCCTATCCTTCCCACGCAGCCAGGTTACCCGGCGGTTCCGAGCGCCGCCGGGATGGCGTCCCTCGGAGCGGGCACGGCCGCGGGCAGCTGACAGCCTTCTGAACGAAAGACCAGCTGGGGCGGCTGCTCGTGGCGAACGGAGACCGAGCCGCCGCCCTAGCGTTCCGTCAGGCGTCCGTAGAGTTCGGGACGGCGGTCGGCCGTCAGGTCGACCTCGTATTCGCCGGGTTCGAAGACCCGGTGCTTGACGTCACTGCGGGATGGATCGATCTCGGCTACGAGCATCGCCTCTTCGTCGCCGTCAGCGCGGCTCAGAATCTCCCCGTCGGGCCCGACGATGAGGCTGCGGCCCAGAAAGGCGTGACCGCGCTCCTCAGCGGCGCGGTTGGCGGCGACCAGGTAGACACCGTTCTCGAGCGCGCGCGCTCGAGCGAGGTAGTCCGCGTAGAAAGCGGCCGACGCCGGCCAGGCCGTCGGCAGCAGGACGACCTGAGCACCGTCGAGGGCCAGCGAGCGCATCGGCTCGGGGAAGCGCAGATCGTAGCAGATGAGGAGGCCGAGCCGCGCCCCGGCCGCGGAGACCACGGGGGCCAGGTGCTCGCCGCGCCGCAGGTATCGATCGACGCCCAGACACAGCAGATGCGTCTTACGGTAGAGGGTGACCTGACGATCGGCGGTCAGGAGCATGGCCGCGTTGTACAGGGAGCCGTCGGTTCCGCGCTCGATCGTTCCGACGACGGCCGACAAGCCACAGCGCGCACACGCCTCGGACAAAGCGCGGCTGCGAGGACCGGGAACCGGTTCGGCCACTCGCTCCGCCTCTTCCCGGGTGAGGAAGTAACCCGGCACGGCGCACTCGGGGAACACAGCCAGCTGTACTCCCGCCTCGGCGCAGCGCTCCATCCAGCGCTGGATGCGAAGCAGATTCTCTTCCGGCTCCATAGGGGCCGGGCGCATCTGAACGGCGGCAAGATGAAGCATGCGTACCCTCCGCGGAGGCAAATCGCCGCGCGAGTATAGCCTGTGGGCGACCCGCGTCGGTGGGCCCTGGTGGACGGCCGAAGCTGAATCGAAGAGCCAGGGCCGTCCTTGGTTTTGAGGACGGCCCTGGCTCTGGTTCGCTGATGGAAGCCGGCGAGCTCAGGCCTTGGAGGTTTCGTCCATGCGCTGGAGCGCGTGGTCGATCAGGCTGCGGGCGGCCAGGAGCATTTCACGCCGGGCGGCGCGGCGGCTCTGGATGAACTCCGGCGGAAACATCGCCTCCACGCCTTCGCGCATGGCCTGGCGTGCGGCGCGCAGGTGTTGGCGGGCGTCGTCCGGGATCCAGGCCTTCCAGGCCTCATGTCCTTGGCTGTCGTTTGTCGTCATCTCCCACCTCCGACGATTCCGCTGTGATTATACGACTGGAGGGCTTCCAGCTTCCAGCCGTCAACCTCCAGAACGGTTCCCAGTGGCCCGTCTCCAGGTCCCTCTCGCCAATCTCTAACCTTGAAGTACCGGGCATGGCGAATCTGGGCTCAATGACCACTGACCACTTACCACTGATCACTGCCTTTCTATGACCGTTGCCGTGGCCATGCCGTGGCCGATGCACATCGTCTGCAGGCCGTAGCGGCCGCCGGTCGCGTGGAGGCCGTGGACCAGCTTGGTCATCAGAACGCCCCCGGTGGCACCCAGCGGGTGACCATGCGCGATGGCGCCGCCCTGGGGGTTGATCCGTTCGGGGTCGGCGCCGATCTCCGCCTGCCAGGCCAGCGGCACGCAGGCGAAGGCCTCGTTGATCTCGATCCAATCCACGTCGCCGATGGACAATCCCGCCCTGCGCAGAACTTCGCGCGTAGCCGGAATGGGGCCGTCGAGCATCAGGGTCGGGTCGGAGCCGACGACGACGCGCGCCGCCAGACGAGCACGCGGCTTGAGATGATGTGTTCGCACGGCGCGCTCGGAGGCGAGCAGCACCGCCGAGGCGCCGTCGCTCACCTGGCTGCTGTTGCCGGCGGTGACGACTCCATCGGCCTGGAAGACAGGCTTGAGCTGACCCATGCGGGCGCGATCCGGCGAGAGGCGGACACCCTGGTCGTGTTCGACGTGGGCCATCGATCCGTCGCCCTGGACGACGTCGAGCGGCAGAATCTGGCCGGCTTGCGCACCGTCGTTGCGGGCCTGGGCCGCGCGCAGGTGGCTGCGATAGGCGAAATCGTCGAGGGCGTCGCGGGTGAGATGCCAGCGCTGGGCCATCATCTCGGCGCTGACCCCCTGATGGACCAGCGGGTAAGGGAAATCCTGCGGCCAGCTCTCCGGGTAATCGCTGCCCAGCGGAACGCGCGACATCATCTCGACCCCGCCGGCCAGAACAAGGTCCTGGTCGCCGGCCAGGATCGCCTGCGCGGCGAAATGGATCGCCTGTTGGCCCGAGCCGCACATGCGGTTGAGTTGCACGCCGGGAACCTCGACCGGGAAGCCGGCCTGGAGGGCGGACAACCGGGCAATGTTGGCGCCCTGGTCACCCATGGGTGTGACACACCCGAGGATGACGTCGTCGATCCGAGCGGGATCGAGCGCGGCGCGCTCGACCACGGCGCGCAGAATGCGGGCGGCCAGGTCGACGGGCAGGAGCGAATGCAGGGTGCCGGTTTCGGGTTTGCCGACGCCGATCGGGCTGCGGAGGGCCTCGATGAGGTACACTTCGGCCATGCGTCACCCTCCTCGTGTTGTGGGACCGATGCGCAAGTTCAGGATACGCCCTCGAACCGACCGAGTCAACGAGAACGATCGGCCCATCGCTGAAGACCTGGTGCGGCGCGGCGTGCCCCTCGACCGGTGGTCGGTGATCACCGGCCTGGTCGTCCTCTCGCTGATGACGTTGGCGGGTTGCGCGGTTCCCCCCGAGCCGGAAGGACCTCAGATCGCGACGGCCGACGACCTTCAGGCCGCGTTGCAGGACGCGGGCATGCAGGTGGGATCCACCGGCGCCTCGGTGACTCTGGGATCCCTGGGCGGCGGCCGCGAGGTGACTGTCGACGGGAATCGAATCCTGATCTTCGAGTACGAATCCGAGGAGGCACGCGCAACGCAGACGGCATCCTGGCTCGCGGACGAAGCTCCGGCAGTGGGCTCGACCGACCCCTTCCTGACCGTCTGGGCGCGCGGCCAGATTCTCGTCGTCTACCGTGGTTCCGACGGAGGGTTAACCGCGCTGCTGAGCGGCTTGCTGGGTGACCCGTTAACCCTTGCCCAGGATGCGGTCGATGAACCCTATCCTCCCGCTGTGGCGGAGGCGATCGGTTTCCTGGCGCAGGATCTGGGGGCGGAGCCTCGGCGAATCACCGTACTTGAGTACGACCCGGCCGAATGGCCTGATTCCTGTCTGGGGCTGGGTCAGCCGAACGAGTCGTGCGCGCAGGTCGTCACGCCCGGCTGGCGCATCTTGCTGCGGTTCGAGGATGCCACGTATGTCATGCGGAGCGATGAGTTTGGGCAAGTGGTGAGGCAAGAATAACCGCCGGCCGCCAACTGCCAGCCGCGCGTTTCCAGTCTCCGGTTTCCAGTCTCCAGTTTCCAGTTTGCAGGTCCAGGTTGTAGTAGGTTCTCAGGTCAGTCTCACGGTTGCCTTTCCTTGATGAACGTGGGCCACAAGAAGATCCCTTCTGCCATCGGCTTGGTGCCTCGTGGGTGCTCCTAGGCTGTTGCCCGACGTCCGAATCGCGAGTGGGCTGACGTCGGACGGGCGTCTGCTCTTCAGCACTCGCATGGCGCGCCTGTTTGCCTACGGCTTCCTGTCGGTGGTGCTGGCGCTCTATCTGATCGAAGTCGGACTCACCGAAGCGCAGATCGGCCTCCTCCTGACGCTCACCCTTGTCGGGGACACGGCCGTTTCCTTGTGGATCACGACCAACGCCGACCGCATCGGACGCCGCCGGATGCTGCTCCTGGGCGCCGGATTGATGGTTCTCGCCGGCCTTCTGTTCGCGATCACGCGGAACTTCACCCTGCTGCTCCTGACCGCCACCGTGGGCGTCATCAGCCCGAGTGGGAATGAGGTCGGCCCGTTTCTGTCGATTGAGCAGGCGGCGCTGACTCGACTGCTCCCCGACGAACAGAGAACGCGGGCGTTCGCCTGGTACAACCTGGTCGGTTCGTTTGCCACGGCGCTCGGCGCCCTGTGCGGCGGAGCATTGGCCCAGGGGCTGCAGTGGGCCGGGGTGGGTCCCCTGAGCAGTTATCGTTTTGTCGTGCTCGGCTATGCCGCGATGGGATTGCTGCTGGCGGCCCTGTTTGCGAACCTATCGGGGGCCGTTGAGATCCCTTCGGTGACTTCGCGTCCCTCCACGACCGTGCGTCTCGGCCTCCATCGTTCGCGCCCGATGGTCCTGAAACTCGCGGCGCTCTTCTCCCTCGACGCCTTCGCCGGCGGGTTCGTCATCCAGAGCCTGGTGGCCTACTGGTTTCACCTCCGCTTCGGTGTGCCGCCGGCTGTATTGGGCAGCATTTTCTTCGGGGCGAACATCCTGGCCGGCCTCTCGGCCCTCAGCGCCGCGTGGCTGGCCGAACGGATCGGCCTGATCCACACCATGGTGTTCACGCACATCCCGTCGAATATCCTGCTCGTTCTCGTGCCGCTGATGCCCACGCTTCCGTTGGCCATCGCCGTCCTGTTGCTGCGCTTCAGCATCTCGCAGATGGATGTGCCCACCCGGCAGTCGTACACCATGGCGGTGGTTTCGCCGGACGAGCGGTCGGCGGCGGCGGGGATCACAGGCATGGCCCGGACGATGGGCGCCTCGCTCGCCCCTGTGGTGGCTGGTCCACTCTTGGGCCACGCTCTTCTGATCAACCTGCCGTTCTTCATCTCCGGCGGGCTGAAGATCGCGTATGACCTTCTGCTCTTCTTCAGCTTCCGGGCGTTGAAGGCGCCGGAGGAGAAGGCCTAGGCCCCGGATTTCGCGGAGAGAGGAGATCTCATGAGATGGGTTACTCGTTCCCACGTGCATGTCGATCGGGTCGCCTGCCCCTGGCTGATCACGCGTTTTGTGGACAACGAAGCCGAATTCCTGTTCGTCCCCAAGAGTCAGATCGATAGGGTGGCGAAAGAGACGGGCGCCATTCCCTTCGACGCGCCAGGGGTGGAACTCGGACACCATGAAGGGCGATGTTCGTTCGAATCGATCCTGCTGAAATACGATCTGAGGGATCCCGCCTTGGAGCGCCTGGCGGAGGTCGTTCACGCCGCCGATGTGGCCGAGGATATCGACAAGGACCCGCTGGCGCGCGGGCTGGAGGCCATCGCCACGGGCTACAGCCTGCTCTTCCCGGAAGACGAGACCAACCTCGAGAACCAGTTTGTCGTGTACGATGCCCTGTACGCGTGGTGCCGGCTGCAGGTGAATCGCATCCATCCATGACGCCGGAAGCCGTCGACCGTCGGAGCAGGCTGCGCGAGGTCATTCAGGTCTTCCTGCGCCTGGGGTTGATCGGATTCGGCGGTCCGGCGGCGCACGTCGCTATGATGCGCGACGACGTCGTGCGCCGCCGCCGCTGGCTCGACGACGACGCGTTTCTGGATCTGCTGGGCGCCACCAACCTCATCCCGGGACCCAACTCCACAGAAATGGCGATCCACCTGGGCTTCCTGCGCGCCGGGTGGCCGGGGCTCATCGCCGGGGGCGCCAGCTTCATCCTGCCGGCGATGCTCATGGTGATGGGGCTGGCGTGGGCGTACACACGCTACGGCCAGCTTCCCCAGGCCGATTGGCTCTTGTACGGAATCAAGCCCGTCGTGCTGGCTTTGATCGCCAATGCCTTGTGGGGGTTGGGCCGGCGCGCCGTTCGAGGTCTGCTGGCCGCCGCTATCGGCGCAGGCGTCCTCGTCCTTTCGCTGGCCGGCGGCAACGAAATCGCGCTGCTGTTCGCCGGAGGGCTCATCGCCCTGCTGGCCGACAGCCTCAGGCGACGGGTCGCCCCTCCCCCGGGCGCCGCCGTGCCGGCGGCCCTCCTGGGTGCCGGCTCCGGATTCGCCGCGGCCCTTCCCAGCCTGGGCGTCCTCTTCCTCACGTGTCTCAAGATCGGGGCCATCATGTATGGGAGCGGCTACGTCTTACTGGCCTTCCTGCGCGCCGACTTCGTCACCCGGCTGGGCTGGCTCACCGATCGTCAGTTGC
>DATIFK010000171.1:0-15573 GCA_035455265.1 Anaerolineales bacterium | reverse complement strand
GGGGAAGAGCGAGCGAGACAGTTCTTCGGCAGAAAGCATCCCAAGCACGTACGACTGGTCCTTGTCTTGGTCGGCAGCGCGGCGAAGGACGGGCCCTTCCAGCGAAACCTCGAGCCGCGCGTAGTGACCGGTGGCCATCTGTACAGCGCCAAGCGCCAGTGCGGACCTCAACAGGTACGACCAGCGGACTTGCCGGTTGCATTCGATGCACGGGTTGGGAGTGAGGCCGTGCGTGTAGCCATCAACAAAGACGCGCACGACGCTCGCACGGAACGACTCCTGCGCGTCGAGAACGTAGAAAGGGATGCCAAGGTCTCCCGCTACGCGGCGTGCCCTTTCGACGTCGGCGGGCGAGCAACAGCGGTTGGCCACGCCTGGCGCCGCCCAGAGGCGAAGCATCAGCCCGAACACTGGGCGTCCGGTATCGGCCAACATCGCGGCCGCGACCGAACTGTCTACGCCACCGCTCATGGCGACGGCGATAGGTCCGTCCGAAGTCATCCGGCTCCGGCGCCGATGGCGCGGACATTCTCGACGAGGCGAGGGAACACGTCGAGGAAGGCTTCGATGTCCTCTGGGCGCGTGGGTCGGCCGACGGTCAGTCGGAGGGATCCGAGCGCCCATTCGCGGCTGAGGCCCAGGGCCGTGAGGACGTCGGAAGGCTCAGGGTCGCCCGTTTTGCATGCGGAACCCGTCGAGCAGGCGAATCCGGCGCGGTCCAGGGCGGCGATGAGGTGGTTGCCGTCCACGTTTCGGACGGCGAATGAGGCATGGTTGGGCAATCGTTCGGTGGGGTGGCCGGTGATGCGAACGTCCTCCGCGGCTTCGGGAACGTGAGCCAGCAAGCGGTCGCGCAAGGAGGTGCCGTTCGCCGATGCGGCCGCTGCCTCCTGGGCGATGCGGAAGGCTTCGGCCAGGCCGACTATCAGCGGGACATTGTGGGTTCCAGGCCGCAGGCCGTGCTCCTGTCCGCCGCCGGTCGCGGTCGGCTGGATGGGAAGGCCCTCGCGACAGTAGAGCGCGCCGACTCCCTTGGGGCCGTAGAACTTGTGGCCCCCGATGGACAGCAGGTCGACGTTGAGGCGCTGAACGTCAAGCCGCAAGTGGGCGGCGGCCTGGACGGCGTCGCTATGGAATGGGATTCCGGCGTCATGACAGACCGCGCCAATGGCATCGATGGGATTGAGCGTGCCGATCTCGTTGTTGCCGTAGATCACCGAGACGACGGCCGTCGTGGGTCGAAGGCGCCGCCGCACCTCATTCGGGTCGACACGGCCAAAGGCGTCCACGGGGAGAAGCTCGAGTTGGAAGCCATGGTGCGCGGCTAGATCTTCAGCCGTCCGCAGGACGGCATGATGTTCGACGGGCGAGATGAGAATGTGGTCGGCGCCGCGCGACTGGGCTTCGGCGAGGGCGGCCCCGCGAACGGCCAGGTTGTCGCTCTCTGTGCCTCCGCTGGTGAAGACGACCTCCTCGGGGGCGCAGCCGAGAAGGCCTGCGATCGTTCGGCGCGAGGCCTCGACGGCGGCCTCCGCTACCTGTCCGGCCTGGTGGAGCGAGGAGGGATTGCCGAACCTATCCGACCAGAACGGCTGCATCGCTGCCAGGACGCGCGCGTCGAGGGGCGTCGTGGCAGCGTAGTCGAGGTACACGTATTTCTCAGGCGACATGCCGGCCATTGTAGCATGCGACTTGTGCGCGCCTTCCGTCGGCGACGGGCTGGGTATAATCGCCTCGCGGTCGGGAGGAGGCCGGTCATCATGGATACGCGGATCGAGCGAGTCCACGCGCGCGAGGTCTTGGACTCACGTGGCAATCCGACGGTCGAGGTCGAGGTCTATCTGTTCGACGGAAGCCTGGGCAGCGCCCGAGTCCCGTCCGGCGCCTCCACGGGCGTCCACGAGGCTCTCGAGTTGCGCGATGGGGACCCTTCCCGCTACGGCGGAAAGGGGGTGCGCAAGGCCGTGGAGAACGTTCGGACGTCGATCGCCGAGGCCTTGGTCGGGATGGACGCGCTCGATCAGCGGGCCATCGACAGCGCCATGATCGATCTGGATGGCACGGCGAACAAGAGCCGGTTGGGCGCCAATGCCATCCTGGGTGCCAGCCTGGCGACCGCTCACGCTGCCGCGGTGTCGCGCGCTCTACCCCTGTACCGCTACCTCGGTGGTGCCGGAGCCTGTCGGCTTCCTGTGCCCATGATGAACATCCTCAACGGCGGGGCGCACACGGCCTGGCAATCGACCGACGCTCAGGAGTTCATGGTGATGCCGGTTGGCGCGCCGAGCTTCGCCGAGGGATTACGCTGGGGCGTCGAGATCTACCAGGCCCTCAAAGGCGTGCTCAAGAGCCGCGGCTACTCGACCCTGGTGGGGGACGAGGGCGGCTTCGCTCCGAACCTCAAGGCGAACCAGGAAGCGCTCGACTTGATCCTGGAGGCCATCGATAAAGCCGGCTACCACGCCGGCAACCAGGTCGTGTTGGCGCTCGATCCTGCCGCCTCGGAGCTGTTCGACGAAGCCTCCGGCAAGTACCGCCTGCGCCGGGAGGGGCGGGAGCTGACCGGCGAGGAGATGGTCCGCTTCTGGACGACGTGGGTCGACAGCTACCCGATCGCGTCGCTTGAGGACGGCCTGGCCCAAGATGATTGGGCGACTTGGAAGTTGCTCACGGAAGCCCTGGGGGACCGGCTGCAGATCGTCGGCGACGACTTGCTGGTGACCAACCCAGAGCGGGTGCGGAGAGCGATCGAACAGAAAGCCTGCAATGCTTTGTTGGTGAAGGTCAACCAGATCGGTACGCTGTCGGAGACGCTCGACGCCGTGGCTTTGTGCCGGCAGGGCGGATGGAACGCCATCGTCTCCCATCGATCGGGCGAGACGGAAGACACCACGATCGCCGATCTCGCTGTCGCCCTCGATTTGGGGCAAATCAAGACCGGTGCGCCGGCGCGATCCGACAGGGTAGCGAAGTTCAACCAGCTATTGCGCATCGAGGATGACCTGGGCGACTCGGCCACGTACGCGGGTTGGTCGGCCTTTCCAGCGGGGGTTCGCCAACGATTCGTGAAGTGAGGCGAGGCAGGGGCAATGCCAGGGGCGAGCTGCCTCGAGGAAGGCCATCCGCTCGCCCGACGTATGAGCGGGGCGACCTCCCGCTGTGATGCGCGGAGCTACCGCCGGATCACGTAGCCTTAGGGCGGGGGTCGCCTCGCGGTCGAAGAGGAATGCTCCTGCGAGCGCAGTAGAAGGCGCATGCGCAAGCGCTCCCCGATTGTGGTCCGGCTTCGCTTGACTTGGCCGTCGTTACGGACAGATCCACGAAACCAAATGAAGAGGCGTCCCAACGGGACGCCTCTTCGTTTGGTCACGCTGCCGGAAGGGTCAGCCGGGAGCGGCTTCGGTGCGCTCTTGTGAACCCTGAGCCGCCTGGCCGCAATAGGGGCAGACGTTCCAGGGTAACTCGAGCAGGCGCCCACAGCGCGAGCAGGGCTTGCGAAGGCGTGTGTGGCAGTGGGGGCAGAGCTGCCAATCAGCCATGACACGCCGGCCGCAGCCGGGGCAGAAAGGTTGCTCCTCGATCCCGGTGAGCAAGGCTTCTTCTTCGAGGGTGTGCTGGTATTCCTCTTCGATGGTCTGGTTGGGTCGGAGAATCCAGTAGATGACAAGGCCCGGCAGGCTCAGCAGCAGGACGAGCAGTGGAGCGACGATTCGGATGACGCGGTCGTGTGTGCGACCGCGGATGTCGCGCCAGGTCCAGAAGACCAGGCTCAGCCACAGAGCCGCGAGGAAGGCGCCGAAAGCGGCCGTCAGGTAGAGCGCGAGGGGGCCGAGGGCGTTGAAAAGGTCGCCAGGGTTCATGGGCCGCAGGGCGGGATTATAGCATGCGGTCGCGGTTGACCTGGGCGTTGCGGCGGGGTAGAGTAGGCCGCCGTCATTCCTGGCAGGGAGCTTGCATCCGGAGGGGGACATGTCCGACCGCGCCGGCCGGCACCGGATCGCAGATTTGTTGCAGAGCGAACGACCCCGGGAACGTCTAGCCCGGGACGGACCGAAGGCCCTGCGAGACGCCGAGCTGCTGGCCATCGTGCTGCGGTCGGGAATCGAAGGAGCCAGCGCGATCCAGGTGGCGGACACCTTGCTGAACGAAACCAATGGGCTCCCGGGGCTCCAGCAGCTACCCTACGAGACTCTCTGCCGGCGTCGCGGCATTGGGCCGGCGAAGGCGGCGCAGTTAATGGCGGCCGTTGAGATCGGGCGGCGCCTGGCGAGCGCGGGCTCCGTCGAACGCGAGGCGATTCATTCACCCGAGGACGTCTTTCGTCGTCTGAAGTATGAGATGCAGGCGCTGGATCAGGAGCACCTGCGTGTTCTTCTTCTCGACACACGCAACCGGATTCTGCGCGAGCTCGAGGTGTACGTTGGGTCGCTCAACACGTCTCTGGTGCGCGTGGGCGAGATCTTCCGGGATGCGATTCAGCGTGGGGCGGCCTCGATGATTGTCGTCCACAACCATCCCTCCGGCGACCCGACGCCCAGTCCCGAGGACATCGCCGTGACTCGCGCCATGGTGCAGGCCGGCCGGTTGCTGGACATCGAAGTGCTCGACCACGTGATCGTCGGCCGAAACGGGTTCACCTCGCTCAAGGCCAAGGGGTTGGGGTTCGACTGAGGGCTGCATGGAATACCAGATCCTTCTGCTGCCCCGCCGCGACTACTGGGTCTGGCTCAACGCCTGCCGCCAGTACGTGCTGACTTTTGGCGCCAACCTGACCGATGATCCGGCGACTGCCGGTCGCTACATGGCGCCCCGGCAAGTGATCACGCTGCCCATGGTTCGCGACGGCTACCCCGACATCGGCGAGCCCGTCCGCTGGCTGCAGACTCACCATCCGGGCGTTCGCATCGACGCCGTCGAGGTCCAAAAACCGGAAGGTCTCCGAAAGGAATTGAAGCGTCGCGTTCAGGACAACGATCGCTACGGCGCCAAACGCCGCCCGTTCTACCTGCTCTGGCCGACCGACTACCCCGTGGTCACGCAACCCTTTGGGGCGAACCCGCAGATCTACCGCCGTTATGGCATGCCTGGCCACGAGGGGGTGGACCTGCGGGCCCTGACCAACTCGAACATCTACGCGGGCGCGGATGGCGAGGTCTACGAAGTGCACACCAACCCGAGAGACCACGCCTATGGGATTCACGTCCGCATCCAGCATCGGGACGGATACAAGACCGTCTACGCGCATCTGGCGCGGGCGCTCGTGAACAAGGGCGACGTTGTGCAGGCGGGGGCCCGGATCGGACTGGCCGACTCGACCGGCAACTCGAGCGCCGCGCATCTGCATCTCTCCCTCAAGCGCGATGGCGCCACGGTGCGGCGAGAGACGACCTATCCGAAGGACATCATCGATCCCACCCCATTTCTGGCCTGGCCGGCCCAAGGCACGGCGCATGCCAAGTCCGTGGCACCGGCCCAGTGGGCCGGCGGGCGCTGTCTGGTCGGGGCGCGTGTGGCTCGCGGTCGGGATGTCGAGGCACCCGACATGGAGATTCTCCGGAGCGGGAGGGCCGAAGCGGTCCTGCTTCCGCAGAAAGTCCGTCTCGAGGCGGTGCGTGAGTTGCGCGCCCAGCAGCCGGGCCTGCTCATCGCCGCCCGGATAGACATCGAGCCGGAAGGAGACGATTGGAGCCCCGAAACCTTCGCGCGAGCAGTCGAAGCCGATGTGCGTCGGCTGGTCTCCGTCGGCGTTCTCGACTTCGAGGTCCACAGCGAGCCGAATCTGACTGTGCGGGGCATGGGGCGAGGTTGGACGAAGGGAGCTGATTTCGGCCGTTGGTTCTCGAAAGCGGCCGGCCTGTTGAAGGCGGCCTTCCCCGACGCGAGGCTGGGGTTCCCCATGCTTTCGCCGGGCGACGGCATTCCGGGCCTTCGCGAGTCGGCCGAAGAGTTCCTATCCGGATGCGATGAGGCCGTCACGGAATCCGATTGGGTCGGCGTGGCGTGCTACTGGAATACCTCCGGCGGCCTGGATCTGCCGGGAGAAGGGCGCGCGTACGACACCTATCGAGCTCTGTTCCCGAACAAGCTGCTGTGGCTGACGGGCCTGGGCCCCCTGGACCCGAACCTCTCCCACGAGGAGGCCGCGCGCCAGACCTCTCAGTTCCTCGAGCGAGCGCGAGATGTGCCCGGCCTCGTCGCCGCCTTTGTCGGGACGGTCGCGGCCGGCGCCGAGTATGAACCCTTGCTTTGGCGGGACGGCGATGGGGCGGCCACAGAGTTGGCGCGAGTTCTGGGGCGGAGAACGTTCTAGGCCGGACGGGGCACCGGCTCTCGCGCTCTAGTGCGAGATGCGGAAGGCGTCGAACTCGCCCGTAGCCGGAAGCATTTCCACCGACAAGTCATCGACGTAGGCGCCGCGCGGCCCCCGGCGAAGCTCCACCAGGAGCTCCTGCAGCCGGGTCGGTTCACCCTCGGCGACGACTTCGACCCTCCCATCCCTGAGATTCCGAACCCAGCCAGTGAGGCCGAGCCTGTGGCCGAGGTCCAGCACGAAGTAGCGGAATCCGACGCCCTGGACGCGGCCGGTGACGATGGCGTGCAGACGCGAAGACTCCATGGCCCGGCTACAGGAGGGAGAGCAAGGGCGTCAAGGTGAGCGGGCTGAGGATGGTGCTCAACAGAACGGCGGCCGAGACGAATTCAGGCTCAGTGTCGAACTGGGTCGCCAGGATCGTGGACAGCACCGCGGTCGGCATGCCCGACTCGAGGATCCCCGCTTGGCGGGCGACTCCGGTCAGGGGCAGGATGGCGGCCAGAGCCCAACCCAGCGCCGGGGCGACCAGCAGACGCAGCCCGGCCGCCAGGGCCAACAGGCCGCGTCGCCCATCCCAGCGAATTTCCGCCGTCTGCATGCCGAGCAGAATGAGCATGGACGGGATCGCCGCCCCGGCGACGAGGTCGATGGGGCGGACAACGGCCTGGGGCAGCTCCCAAGGAGCGGCACGCGCCAGCAACGCCAGCGGGATCGCGTACACCGCCGGGATGCGAAGAAGCCCGGCCAGGGCCACCCGGGCCGGCTGTTTTCCCACCGCGGCGATATAGGCACCAACCGAGTTGTTGAGCAGGCTGGTCGTCAGGTAGAACACGGTCGCCCAGGCCAGGCCCGGCTCGCCGAAGGCGAAGCGGTTGACCGCCAGGCCGAAATTGCCCGAGTTCATGAACGCCACAGCGAGCAAGAACGCCGAGGTGGTGACGGGACTCAGTCTGAGAATGCGCGCGATGGCCAGGGCCAGCAAGATCATGCCGACCACCACCGTCACTGTGAAGGCCACCATGCGACCCAATTCGCCTAGTTCGATATCGGCCCGATGGATCAGCGAGAACGAAAGGGCCGGGAGAAAGACGTAGAAGGTGACGCTGGAGAGCGGCCGCGGCTCGATGTGCAGAACGCGGCGGGCGAGGAACCCGACCGAGGCGACGGCGATGACCGGAAGCAGGTTGTCGGCGAAGAGGTGGAGAAGGTCGCTCACCCCAACGCCACCTTCGTGAGGAGAAAGGCAGGCGTTGGGGTCACCCCAACGCCACCTTGGTGCGGAGTATGGCAGGCGCTGGGGTCACGCCAACGCCACCTTGGTGGGCAGAAGGCTAGGCGTTGGGGTCACCCTGCCTCGTCGTCGGCATCCGCCGATTCGTCGGCTTCGTCGGACTCGTAGTCGTCGTCGGCTTCGCCGTCGAGATCCAGGAGGGTGAAGTCCCGTGTCCCCTCGACGAATGCCAGCTGGTCGAGGGCGTCTTCCAGGAGACTGGCCTCATCCTCATCTTCGGCGGCGTCGAGCAGGCGCGAGAGCGCTTCGGCCGACCTGCGGCCGCCGATCTGGCCGAGGGACCAGATGGAGGCAGCCCGAATGCCGGGAGCCGCGTCGTCGAGCAGATCGATCAGATCGGGGACAGCGTCCTTGAGCTCGAGCTCGCCGGCAGCCTTGACCGATTCGAGTCGAAGCGCGGCCGACGGGCTGCGCAGCTCGGCCAAGACCTGGGCGCTCCAGGAGTCGTCCGCCGAGCGTCCCATGGCCAACAGCGCGGCGCGGCGGCCCTTCTCCGCGCCGGTGTCGTAAGCAGCCTGGATCAGCCGCGGGACTTCGGTCCGCGAGGAATAGCCGAGTGACTCGAGGGCCTTCAAGCGGACCGTCTCGTCCGAGTCGCGTTCGGCCTCGAGGAGGGCTTCCTCGATCTGTGGAAGCAAGCCGGGAGGCAGGCGACCGAGCTCGCCGAGATAGACGAAGGCTCCCAGGGTACAAGCGGCGGCGGCGCGAACCGCGGCATCCGGATCCCCCCGGGCGGCGCTGGTCAGAGCCGGTACGAGCGACGGATCTTCGGCTTCCCACAAGTTCTCGATCGCCTGTCGGCGGACGCCGGCGTCTGGGTCCGTCAACGCCATACGGTCGACTCGGTCGAAGTTGAGTTCGATGTGCTCCTGGGCCAAACGGCCCAGCTCCGTCAGGAGCTCGCGACGGCGTTCGTCCGGGAACGAGGCCCAAACCTGACGGAAGCGTTCGAGTTGAGCTGCGTCGAGGTCGGACAGGAACGTCAGGTCGGCGCGGGGAAGCTCGATGCCGGATTGGCCAAGGGTGTCGAGCAATTGCTCGAACGACGAGCTCATGGGAGTCGGCTAGCGAGGCAAGCTGATCGGGTGGGTGAAGTCCTGGATGTTCACGTACGCCATGAGAATCAACAGAAGCAGGAAGCCGATGGCGTGGGCCAGGCCTTCGTAGCGAGGGGCGATGCGCCGTCGGAAGACGGTTTCGTAGGCAACGAACACCAGGCGCCCTCCGTCGAGGGCGGGGAACGGCAGGAGGTTGGCGATGGCCAGACCGACGCTGATGACACCGATCAGAGTCAGCGTCACGAACGGTCGCTGGGCGTTGCGATCGATCTCGCCCGCCCAAACCAGCATGTCGTACATGCCCTTCAGTCCGCTCACGCGGGCGTCCTCCGGACGAACCTGGCCCTGCATCAGTCGAGCCGGCAGGTGGATCAGGTTGTCGATCTGGAGGTAGATGGCTTGGATCCCGGACCCCATGGCGGTGACCCACGTCACCCGGCGCGTCGGATTCCCGAGGAGGATTCCAATGGGGCCCTCGTTCTCGGGGTGGCTCGAGCGCGGGGTCAGGGTCACGTGGAGAAGCGCGCGGTTGCGCTGGATCTCGAGGTCGACCGGCTGGTCGAGGCTCGCGGAGACGCCCTGCTGAAGCGAATCGAAGCCCGTGACGGGCTCGCCGTTGAGCGAGAGGATGAGGTCGCCGGACTGTAGGCCCGCCGTTTCCCCAGGCGAACCGGCGGCGACCTGCGTGATTACGACGCGGTTTGGATCGGGAGAGGCGAACTTGAATGCGGCCGTGAACGCCAGGAAACCCAGGATGATGTTGGCGGCCGGCCCCGCCAGCAGCACCAGGGTGCGTGTCCGCTTGGAGGCCCCCGCCAGGCCGCCGGGGACGGTCGGGTCATCTTCGCCGGCGGGGCGGACGAAGCCGCCCAGCGGGATCAGGTTGAGCGTAAAGCGCGTACCCCAGGCGTGAAACAGGGTCGTCAGGCGCGGAGGGAAGCCGATGCCGAACTCCTCGATGCGCACGCCGCGGGCGCGGGCAACGAGGAAGTGCCCGAACTCATGACCGAGGATCAGGCCCCCAAGGATCAGGATGAAGAGCAAGATGTCGTTCATTCGTGTGACCGCGCATTATATCACCCGGACTTGTCGCCTTCGACGATTTGAGGAGCCCCACCCGGGCCGGCGACGAGGACGTCGATCACCCCGGGGAAAGCCGTGACACGCCGGATCACTTCTGCGGCGTGTTCCTCAGTGCAGATCACGTGTAGATGCGGGCCGGCATCCTGAGTGTACGCCGCAGCCACTCCCTGGTCGCGCCACGACGGAACGGCGTTGCGGAGAGCGGCCGTGGTGGGCGTAGAGTAGTCGAGCGCAGGAGTGGAGCTGCGCATCACCGCGTGCATGAGGTCCGAATCTTGTTCGATGACCTCAGCCAAACGCGGGAAGTCCCTATGGAGGAGTGCCCGGCGGCAAGCCTCCAGGCGGAGAGGAGCCTGGCGGACCCGGGCGGCCTGAAGCGGGCTGGTGTCGGCGCGGCGGTGTCCCTCGCTGGAACCGACCTCCTTCGTCGTGCGGCTGACGATGGCGACGACGTCGCGCAGATCCCAGTGATCCGGCGGCGCAATCGGAACGGCGTACGAGGTTTCATCGTCGGAGCCGGCGATCCACTCGACAAAGCCTCCGTACACCGATCGGCAAGCCGAGCCGGAGCCCAGCCGAGCCAGGCGCGACAGCACGGTTGCGTCGAGGTCCAGGCCCGCGGCGGCAGCCGCGGCGCGCGCCAGGGCCGCGAACCCTGAAGCGGAGGAGGCGATTCCACTCGACGTCGGGAAGGAGTTGGCGCTCTCGACCTCGGCGCGGCTGGAACTTCGGGCGAGGGAGCGGACTCGATCCAGCACGAACGCGACTCGGGCAGAAGTGTCCGGATCGGCCGGCTGGCCTCCGATGGTCACGCGGTCGGAGGGAAGGTCGGCGCGGAAGGCGACCGAGGTGCGGGTCTCGAGGCCCGAGAGCGTCATCGAGATGGATCCGTTCGAAGGGATGCGCTGGACGGGGTCGAGGTTTCCCCAGTACTTGATCAGCGCGATGTTCGGGTGAGCGACCGCGGTGGCGCGGCCTGGACGGTTCACGTTGCCGACGGTGGAAGAGGCGTTCGCTGGCTCAAGTGTGCTGATCGGTCAGCCACTTCTCAACGACCGTTGCCAGCTCCACCTGCGCTTGCGGATCTGTCGGGAAGTAGGAGGCGTCGGGGGCCTCTTCGCCCTCTCCAGCCGGCACGGCCATCTGGCGCTCGGTGCCGACGGGCAGGAGAGGCAAACGCGCCGCCCGCATAGCCTGGAGGGCCGTGCGGTGATGGTTCATGCGACCGTCGAAAGGCGTCAGCAGGATGCCCAGGACCTCGAGGTCGGCGTTCATCTCCTGGCGGATCTGGGCCAACGTCGCCAGAAAGAGCCACAGCCCCCGGACGTGGGTCACATCGGGTTGTGAGGGCACGAGCACGGCCTGGGCGGCCGAAAGGGCGTTCACCGTCAGCAGGCTCAGGCTGGAGGGGCAGTCGATCAGCGCCACGTCGAAGTTGGTGGAGACGCTGGCGAGCGTCTTGCGCAGGACGATTTCTCGGCCGATGCGCGAGCTCAGTCCGAGCTCGGTGGACGCCATCGCCAGATCGGCGGGCGCCAGGAACAGGTACATGCCGGGGATGACCTCGCGCAGGACATCCCACATGGCCACCGGACCAGGCAGGGCTCCCCCAAGAACCTCCGCCAGGCTGGCGCCGGCAGTGCTTTCGATGCCGCAAAACGATGTCAGGCTTGCCTGAGGGTCGAGGTCGATCAGCAGCACGCGCCATCCGCGTTCGGCCATGACCACGCCCAGGGCATGAGTCGTGGCCGTCTTGCCGGAGCCGGAGCGGGGATTGGCGATCGCGATGGTCTTCAACGCTTGGAGCCCATGTCCGAAGTCGAGAACCCTCTCGGGTTGCCGGCCGACCAGTGCGTTAGTGTACACCAGGGGCGCGCTCGATGCGATCACCCATCGGTACAACGCACGAGACGCCCGCTGTCGGGCGTCTCGCAGGGGTGGCAGACGGGTTTCGAACCCGCAACATCCACATCCACAGTGTGGCGCTCTGCCGTTGAGCTACTGCCACCACGTCGTCGTGCCGGATTGTAGCACGACGGGTCAAGGCCGGCCAAGCCAGACCATGGCCGCGGCGGAAACGTCCGCCCGCGGCAGGCGGCGCTGTTCCCCCGTGCGCAGGTTCTTCAAGGACACCTCGCCCGAAGCGAGTTCTTCCGGGCCGAGAATTGCCGCCAGAGGGATGGACTTGCGGTCGGCGTACTTGAGCTGTTTCGGCAGGCGGTCGATCTGCGGATACCACTCGACCCGCAAGCCGGCCGACCGTAGGGACGTCGAGAGGGCCAGGGCCGACTCGTTGGCTTCTGGCGCGAACGCGCAAACGAGGACGTCGGCCGGGGGCTGGTCCAGAGTCGGGATCTTGCCCAGTTCTTCGAGCAGGAGGCCGATGACGACGTCGCCCATGGCGAATCCCGTGCTCGGGATCGGTTCGCCGCCCACCGCCGCCACCAGGTTGTCGTAGCGGCCGCCGCCCAAGATGGCGCGGTACTTTCCGGTAGTGTCGCGCGCCTCGAAGACGATACCGGTGTAGTAGTCCAGGCCGCGGATGATGTTGGGATCGTAGGCCAGGAACTCAGACGCGCCCAACGCCTCCGCGGCGGCGAAGAACGCCGTCAGCTCCGCGGACGACCGCCACGCGGAATCATCCCTGAGCACGGCCTCCAGATCTGCGATTTGCTGCGCCGTGAGCCCCGTCTCCGAGGCGTAGGCGCGCCAGTCGTCGACGCCCATCCGGTCGCGACGATCCACCAACCGGAAGACATCGACGCGGCGCGCCGGGGGAATGCCGAGGCGGTCGTACTGTCGCTCCACCAAGCGACGGTCGTTGACCAGGAGGCGGATCTCCGAAGGCGTGAGACCGACGGCGCGGAAGAACTGCGCTGCGATCGAGGCGATTTCGGCGTCGGCCTCGGGCGAATCGACGCCCAAGAGATCGATGTTCCACTGAAAGAACTCGCGCGTACGGCCCTTCTGCGGCCGTTCGTAGCGCCAGATGGGGCCGAAGGACCACCAGCGGATCGGGCGTGGCAGCTCGCGGCCGCGCGCCGCCACCATGCGCGCCAGCGACGGGGTCAGTTCCGGGCGCAGGGCGATCATGTCGCCGCCTCGGTCGGGGAAGACATAGGCCTGCTCGCGGACGAGCTCTTCGCCCGACTTCGAAGCGTAGAGGTCGAGCCGCTCGAGGAACGGCGTCTCGTATTCCTGATATCCGTAGGCCTGCGACGCCTGGCGCACGTTGGCGTAGAGCCAGTTGCGCAGGGCCATCGCCTCCGGGTAGAAATCGCGCGTTCCCTTCACGGGCGGGATGACGGGCATGCCTGCCTCCAGATAGAACGAAAACGACGGCGGGTCATCGACACCGCCGTCGCTCACGTGACCGGGCCGAACCGCCCGGTCAAGCCCGGGCGCAGTCGGCCTCCGCACGAGTGCGGCGGCGGGACCTTCGGCCGGCGTGAGCGTGGATCTGTCGCATGGCCGCATCATAGCACGGGCCCGCGAGCGAGGCAACGGTGCGTTTGCCGATCTCACTCAGGGCTGCCGCCGATCTCGCCCTGGGCGATGAGCGCGTCGATGCGCTCCAGTTCGGGCAGGCGTAGATCGTCGCCCTCGGCGAAGGAGGCTTCGCCGCGGATCGTGGCGTGGAGGGCGGCTGTCGCGCTTCCCGGGTGCCGATCGGGGGCGGCCCGCAGACGGAGGTCGAGGGCCTGGGCAGCGACGAGGAGCTCGATCGCCAGGATGCGCCTCAAGTTGGCCGTGAGGGAGAGCAGCTGGCGTGCCGCGGTCGTCGCGTTGGCGTTGTGATCTTCCTGGTCGGCCGACGTTGGCAGCGAGAGCACGGACGCCGGGGAGGCCAGGTTCTGATTCTCGAGAACCAGGGAGGCCGCGGTGTACTGCAACATCATGAAGCCGGATTGGAGACCGGCGGCTTCCGGTCTCGCCACGAGCATCGCCGGGAGGGCGGCGTTGGTATGGCTGGACAGCAGGCGAAAGCACCTTCGTTCCGAAATGGCGCCGACCTCGGCCAGGGCGATCTTCAGGAAATCGGCCGCTTGGCCGACGGGCTCGCCGTGGAAGTTGCCGCCTGAAATGGCGGTGTCGCCGAGGAGGAGCGGATTGTCGGTGGCGCTGTTGATCTCGCGCTGGACGACCCGTTCGCAGAACTCGAGGATGTCCCACGCCGGGCCGACGACCTGGGGCGTGCAGCGCAGGCTGTAGGCGTCCTGGACCTGGTCACCGGAGTCGAGGAGAGTGCTGCCTCGGGTCAGGGCGCGCATTTCCGCGGCGACGCGTGACTGTCCAGGATGGGGCCGAGCAGTGTGGAGCGCCTCATCGAGCGCGGCCGAACATCCGAGAAGTGCCTCCATCGACAGAGCGGCGGCTGAAACGGCGCCGTGGAGGCAGTCGCGAGCCTCCAGGCAGGCCAAGGAAAGCAAGGCGGCGGCGAAGGTGGCACCATTCGTCAGCGCCAATCCCTCCTTGGGGCCGAGCTGTACCGTCCCGATGCCGGCGGCACGCATGGCCTCATGCCCTGACAGGCGGTTGAAGTCGAACCAGGCTTGCCCGCTTCGCTCAGGGTCGTCACCTCCGGTCATCACCAGACCGAGGTGGGCCAGTGGCGCCAGATCCCCCGAGGAACCGAGGGAACCCTGCGAGGGGATGACCGGTGTGACGCCCCGCTCGAGCATCTGCATCAGGCAATCGATAATCTCCGGCCGGACGCCCGAGAGGCCAAGCGCCAGGGTATTGGCGCGAATCAACATCGCCGCGCGGACGACTGGAATGGAGAACGGCTCGCCAAAGCCGACAGCATGGCTGAGGATCAGATTCCGCGAGAGCTCGGTCAGGGCATCGCCCTCGATGCGACGGTTGGCGAAGATGCCAAACCCGGTGTTGACGCCATAGACCGGAGTTGGGTTGGCCACCAGCCGGGCCACGAGTCGCGCCGAGTCCTCGACGCGTGCGCGCGCCTCCGGTCGAAGCCGGATGTGGGGCGCGGCGCGAGCGACGGATCGGATGTTGTCGAGGGTGAGGTGTGCGCCGTCGAGGAAGATGGTGTCGGTGTCTGTGGGGGTCATGGTCTTCCCCGGGCCGAAGGGGACCCGGCCTCCAACCGCCGCAGGCATGCCCACGGGACGGAATGGGCCAACGCTCTTGTCCGTCAAGACCGTCCGCGGGCGAAGGCGGGCTGTGGAGAAGTCTACCCGATGCGGTAGATGTCGAGCCAGACGCTGACCGACAACTGCGCCGCTTGATCGGCGAGCTGGGCCACGGTGCCCTGGAGGGTGATGGCGGCCCATTGCTGCGCCAGCGGGGCCATCTCATCGGCCGTATCGCTCGAGGCGAGACGAGTCGCCAGGGATACGCCGTTCTGCACCTGGTCGATGGCAGCGCCCACCTGGTCTGCGAATGCCGTCAGGCTCGCCTTCCGCTCGGGGGAGACCAGAGGGCTGCCGGCTTCCGCGCGGGCCATTGCCTGCCAGGCTTGCAGGTAGCGCATCAGGCCGAAGCCGTCGCCCGGGTTCTGGGCATTGCCGTTCCCATCCCAGTCGCCGAAGTTTGGTGAGCCCTCGCCGACGGCGATGTTGATCGTGTGCTCGGCGTGCTGCCGCGCGCCTACGAGATTGCCGCGGCCGAGGTCGTCGATCGAGAAACCCTTGTGGCTGTCGAAGCTCTTGGCCTGGCTCGCAGCGCCGGCGGTAATCGCCTCGGTGACCGACTGACCGCTGGCCACGCTGTCCAGCCTCTGGAGCAGGTCGGCCAACTCGGTGGGAATCTCGGCTCGGTAGACCACCTCCCCGGGGGCGGCCGGGTTGGGGTCGGGGTTGGGATCG
>DATIFK010000170.1:0-2526 GCA_035455265.1 Anaerolineales bacterium | reverse complement strand
GTGATGTCGTAGAACTTCCACGTGTCCAAGAAACCACTCCTCGGCTGCCTAACGGCCTCGAGATGAGCCGCCCGGCCAGCTCTTGGATCCTATCTTAGACCCGAGTCGCCGCGGCTGGCCGGGTCGGCTCCATCGAGTTGTTAGGCGCCGCCCCCCAATGCACCCTTCACTTGAACGCGATCCCCGCCGAGCGGAGATCCGCCTCCAAATGGACCGCATCTTTGAACAGGATCGAATGCATGCCCAGAGTCGCAGCGACCTCCACGTTCATCGGGCGGTCATCTATGTGCAGACATTCGCCAGGCGCACGCTGGGCTATGTCAAGGGCTCGTTCATAGAGCTCCGGCTGCGGCTTGACTAACCCTAGGTAGCATGAACTGAAGAACGCACTGAATAGCGCACGCAATCCAAACCTCCCAATCCTGTACTCATTCAGTTCTCGAGATTCGTTGTTGATCGTCATCAGAGCAAGTGGTGTGCTCTGGCGCAGACCCCGAACCAGGTCAAGCGTAGCCGCATTGGGCATTGACAAGCCCTCAATCGCGCGGACGGCGTCAGCTTCGCTGAAGGGGCGCGGCTCATAGAACAGGGTCCATTGGAGATAGTCATGAAGGGACAGTTGGCCACGCTCGAGGGAATCGACGACTTGCAGATGGCGACTGTCGAAAGCGGCGTAATCGAAACCCAGCTCTTCGGCTGTCTTCCGCCGTTGGTCATGATCCCACCCATTGCTAAGGACCACGCCACCAATGTCGAAGAACACCGTGCTGATCGTGGCCATATGTAACACCTCTTGGCGACTGGTTCCCCAAGTTGGGAACACACCAACTCCTCGGGCGGTTCCACCGCGGACGAATGCGGATCCCAGCGCGGCGCCTAACGGCCTCGAGATGAGCCGCCCGGCCAGCTCTAGGATACTCCTGGATGAGCCTCCGCCGCAGCTGGCCGGGTCGGCTCCATCGAGTTGTTGGGCGGCCGAGCGGCGAACTCGCAAGGAAGCACGTCTGACTCGGGTGCTAGGGGTCCAGCCACCGTCCAAGAGCGAATTGAAGTAGAAAGAGAACGACTGGGAGGACGATGATAGAGACAAAGCCGGCGAAGAGACCTGGGCGCCAGGGCCAGGTGGGTATCCTCGCGAGGATCTCACGCTGGCTGGTTAGTGCCTTTAGGGCGTCGTTGAGTTTGGAGACCTGCTCAAGGGAGTTGTCGTCGACAGCCTTGTTCACGCGCGCCAGAGTAGCCTTCACGCGCTGGTCCAACTCTGCCAACTGCCCTCGTTTCTCCGACACCAGACGCCGGTTGACGATCCGCAAAGGCAGGAGGAAGGCGGCCATCGCCAGAGCGATCTGCAGAATCAACGTCGACCACTCGGCGATGCCTCCGACGGCCAAAGGGGAAATCAGCAGCGTCAGCGTGATTAGGGCGACCCAGGCCATGCCGGTGCGGGCGGTCAACACCGAAAAGGCGTAAACGGGGTCGAGCGCGAACAGATCGAATTGCCTGACCATGCGCACCGTGCGGCTCACGAGCCGAAGCTGTCGAACGGTGTGATAGTAGATCACGCCGCCGACAGCGAACGAAACGAAGCCCACCAGGAACCAAAACCACGTTGCCAGAGCCCGGTTGCCATAGGCGGCAGCGCTAGGGGCAAAGGCGACGACCCAGAAGAGGAGATAGACGCCCGACCAGCCGACGGCGCTGATGAGCACGCCCCTGCTCGGCATCGTGGTGAACTCGTACTCCAATCGCCCCTTCGTCGCGGGCGGCATATCCAGCAGCGGCCCAAATTCGGAGAGACTCCTGAGCGAGAGGGAGTCGAGATAGGTAACGAATGCGAGGGGGCCCCAAAGCCACAGAGGGAACAAGAACACAATCGGGTCGAGCCGACTCAGGGTGAGCGACCCGTCGATCCATGAGACGGCGAGGATCGCCGCGCTCTCGAGCAGGAAGAGCAACAAGTAGGTGAGCGCATAGGGAATCGGCAGGCGTTGGATGAAGTCCGTAAGCCGGTCAATGAAGCTTGGAGCGTAGGGGACGACTTGGCCGTCCTCTTGCTGAGTCAGCGGGGGGTCAGGAAGAGGGTCTGTACGGGCGACGCTCACTTTGGTGGTCCTTCCTCTTTGCCGCTTGGAGTGCGGACACCACTATGGCCGCCCAACGGCTTCGAGCTGAGCCGCCCGCAGGCCCCGGGCAAGGCTTGATTCCGGCGGAGCGCGGCTGCAAGGGCGATTTCCCCTCGGCGCCTGGGCCTCGCCGCCCAATGTCGAGTCAGCTTAGGCTGACCTACTTCATTGAAGACTATCCTGCACTTGAGCCGGAGAGTCAAGGAGCTTCAACGGCACAGGCGAGCCCAGCCATGCGGGTCGGCTCCAGCGAGTTGTTCGGCAGCCCTGGGGGTGGGGAAGGCGTCGCCTTCTGCGCGCCGGCGGGCTGCTCCCTTCTCAGGGGAAAGACAATATAGGAGAGCGGACCGCTCCCGGGCGGCCAGGCCAAGGCGGATGACCTGACCCTCCCGAGGCGAGACCG
>DATIFK010000169.1:0-24347 GCA_035455265.1 Anaerolineales bacterium | reverse complement strand
TGACCAGATCGCCGGGCACGGCTTCCTGGACGGCACTCGATCCCGGGGGTCCGAGGCGCTCCTCCATGAGCAAGCGCACATCCGGCGATGCCAGAATCGGAGGCTCCGCGGCATCGGCAACCTTCCAGCGCGAGCTGAAAGCCGCCCAATCGATCGAGTCTTCAATCGTCGGGAAGGCCGCGGCCAGGGCGTACGTCCAGACGGCATAGACGTTCGACGCCGAAGGGCGAAGTTGCACGAGAGCCGCCTCGGGCAGGCCGACCCAATCGGCGGAAATCCCGGTGGCGGCGATGTCCTCCTCGAAGGCCGTGCGCAGCGCGGGCGGAACAGAAGGCGAGACCCACACCGGAATTGTCTTCGGCGTCGCCGTCGCCGTGGCCGGTTGAAACGGCGTTCGGCTCGCCGCCAGCGTTGGCGCGACAAAGGGCACGGCCATGCCGGCCTGGCATGCCGACAGCAGGACCATGACGGCAACGATGACCGTCCTCGGCAGGAGGCGGGGCCGCGCCGATCGAGGCGCCTTCAAGCTCTCGCTCTCCTCGATCCAGGCGCAACGCGCGGGATGGGAGGAGTCAAAGCGCGTGAACCCTCCGTGCCCGCTTCAGGCGGAGGTACGCGACCTGGCGCCCAACGATCCTTCGGCTGCGGCGTCGGCTCCAAGTCCGTTGCGGGATGCTCACCGCGATCGCGCTCCGCATCCTGGAGAGGATCCCCGGTGGGGCCATGCTCGGCATCGATGGCCGTCAACCGTCGGCCGAAAGCAGCCAGGGTTCGGTAGTAGGGATCGATGCTGGGCACGTAGTGCCTCTCGTCGGGCGCGTGCGGGCCGATGCCCGATTGCCCCCACACCAGGCCGCGGCCGCCCGGCGCGAAGCGGGCGCTCGTGGCGGGCAGCTTGCGGCCGCGCCTCGGCGGGCGGCCGCTGATGTCCTCGATGGCGGCCATCAGCGAACGAACGAGCGGGTGATCCGGATCACAGCTCACACCGGGCTCCGCCGTCACCCGATGGAATTCCATGTCGGCCGAGCGCGCCGTGTCTTGTACGATCGCCAGGATCGTATCCACCGAGTCCTCAGGGATGAGACGAATCTCGATGCCAAGCCGACCGGTGTCGGGGCTGACATTGTATCGCCCTGGGCGCCCGACCTCGATGTAGGGGAAGCGGATCTGGCTGGACCACCCGGCCGGGCCGTCGAGAGTCAGACTTCCTCCCAGTGCCGCCGAGATCTGGGCCTGGACTTCGAGGATGCGCGCGCTCATGTCGATCGGCGCGGCGCCGATGCCGGTATGCGCACGTCGACCGCGGGCGACGAGCTCAACGCGCACCAGGCCGCGGTTCTCGAGACATACTTCGCCGAAACGTTCGTCACCGCCCTCCCCGGTGCGCTCTCCGGCGATCAGCAAGTCTGGGCCGCGCCCCGTGCCTGCGAGCATGTCCGCCAGAACATGCGGCGTGCCCACCGGCTCCCCTTCGCCGATCTCCTCGTTGCCCACCAGCAGCAATCCGACGGGCGGGAACGGACCGGCAGCGAGTCGGACATCCTTCATCCACGTGAGGAAGGTGGCGACGACCGTCTTCATATCCGCGGCGCCGCGTCCCCACAGATAGTCCCCTTCCACATGCGGCTCGAACTGGCCCTCATCCGGGTCCGGTGCGACGACGTCGACGTGGCCGCACAACAGCACTTGCGGAGTGCCTGACTCCGGGAACATGGCCAGCACGGCGGGATACCGCCCGCGCTCATCCGCATGGACCTCGAGGCCTGCCTGCCGCAGGTAGTCGTGGACAAAGGTCGCCGCGCGGCGGATGTCCTGCAATCGTTCGAGTTCCGGGACGACCTCGCTGACCGATGGAATGCGGATCAGGTGCTTGGCGAGGTCGATGATCTCGGCGGTCTTGTCCGGATAGGCGCTCTCGGTGCGCGAGCCTGCGGCGGGGCGGAAGCGGATGGGAGCCGAGGGGTCATGGCGAGCTTCATCACGCGCTTTCCAGAACAACTCCTCCAGCTTGGCGTACTCCGGCGCGCCGGTTAGGACGTCGCCGGCGATGCGCTCCACGTCGAGCTCCACCTGCCGGCGTCGCTGCTCCGCCATCTCCAACAGCGTTTCCACAGGCACCCGGCCGTGCGCGTCGGCCGACGACCGCAGTCCCTGCCGCAGCTTCTCGGCCGTGTTGGGCGCGCCGGTAGCCATCGCCTCCAGCGGGTCCAGTTCGCCGGCGCGCCCCAAGGCCTCGGCCAGCGGCTTCAGTTCATCCAGCGTCCATCGCAGGAAGGCGCGCATGCCCACGCGAGCGCCCGAGAACGGGTCCTCGATGCTCGAGCGCAGTCCGTCGCGCGCAGCTGCCGTCTCGTTGCGGCGGGCGCGGGTGAGAGCCGCCTCGTCATAGGCGAAGCCGTCAGCGAAAGCAGGATCTGCGTAACCTCGGATCAGCAGAAGCTCCTTCAGCGCCACCAGGGCGACGTCGACGTCGAGGGAGTGCCCGCCTTCGTCCGTGCGCACCTCGACGCGGGCCATGGGCAGATCGATGCGCGCCAGAAGGTTCTGAATCTCGATGTCCGCCGCCAGTCGCTCGAGGCTGGGCGACTCCCCGTGGGCATACAGCCCGCGTCGATACAGCGCTTGAAGCTGCTCGCCGGTGACGTCGATCAGTCGCTCCACCGGCTCGGCGAACGACCGGGCCCGGACAGGAGTCCAGTTGTTGTTTCCGAAGCGCGCCCCGCTCCGCACCAGGCTGTACGAGATGCGCAGGTAGTCGGCATGACTACGATACAGGCCCGGCACATCCAGCGTCGGCGGATTAGGGAACGTCAGATGGCGAACGGAGTCGAAGTCGGTCAGAAGGACGGTGCGCCCGTCGCCATGCGGGTCAGCCTGGAGCGGCGTGCTGGCCGAGACCGCCACGAACAAGGCACAGAACGCCCGCATCTTGCGCGTGCCGTCGATGTAGACCTGGTTCTTGTAATCGTCCAGGTGGCGGTCGCTTCGCCGGCTCGGCGGAAGATGAAGGAAGTCCCAAGAGAGCAGCGGCTCCGGCAGCGAAAGGTTGGTGTGCAGGCCGGCCGTCGCCAGATCGGCCCCGTACAGGTCGACGCAGCGTTCCAGATAGCGCCGCTTGGCCAGGCCCCATCCGCCGGGGATGGAGGCGTGGTCGACCTGGACCGGAGTCAGGAGATTGCCGTGCCATGCGACCAGGGATTCACCGTACGAGCGCCCAGCCCTGGCAAGTGCGTTCCACAAGCAGGCCTCGAGCAGCCTGGCCTCGTAGATTGTGGCGCGCGGCGTGTCGTGAGGGCGGGTCGCCCACTCCGTCATCCAGTGGAAGACCTCCAGCTGGTGGTAGGGGGCAAGCCAGCCGGGGAGCACATCCTGTCTCAGGACGTCGATGAAGGAACGCGCTTCCGGTCCGGAGCCGATGCGCTGGAGCGGGCGGAACGAGGCATCGAGCAGGTTCCATTCGAGCTCCAACCCGCTCGTGCCGCGCTTCGGCTGGTCGCGGCGAGCGGTCTCGTGCGCCAGCTGATATCGCTCGACGAAGCGGCTGAGTTCAGCCGGCGGCCAGGGCATCCAGGCCCTCCTCCAGCCGGCGGGCGGCACCGATCGTTCGCTCGAGCGGCGTGGCGTACGAGAAACGTATCCACGATCCGCCGTAGGCTGAAAAGAACGCACCCGGAACGACGGTGACTCCGTGCTCCTCCGCCAGCGCACGGCCGAGAGGCTCACTGTCTCTCCAGCCGATCTTCGCCAGCCAGTCACCGACGTCGATGAAGGCGTAGTAACCCTGGCCGAGGATCGCCCGCCAGCCGCGCCCGGCGATGAATTCCGCCAGCGCACGGCGGCTGCGACTCGTCGGCTCGCGGATGCTCCTGGTCGCGGTCGAGAAACCCATCTCGTAAGCGGACATAGCCACGGCCATCGAGAAGAACGAAGGCAGCACCGAGTGCGACGCCCGAGCCGTAATGAAACGGGCCACCTCGGCGTCGGCGATCAAGTGCGCGTTGCGGACGTTGGAGGCGCCAAGGGATTTGGTGATCCCGTCCATGAAGATCAGGCGGGCTCGTTCGGAGGGATCGAAGCGCGAGAGAAAAGCGCCCAGGTCCATCGGCTCGTCATCGGTAACGTAGTGGTACATCCAATCGAAGAGGACGAAGGCCGCGCCGGCTCGCAGGGCGGCGCGGGCCAACTTGGCTTGGCGGTCGGCGCTCATCGTGCGGCCGGTGGGGTTGTCGGGAGATGTGATGATCAGGCCGGCCAGCTTCCGGCCGGATCGGGCGGCAAAGGCCGCGCTCTCGGCCACGGCTTCGGGGGTGATTTCCCACCCGTCCGCGGCGCCCCCGGGCGCCAGCAGGACGTTGGCCCCGACGCCGTACGGCCCCCAGGTGTAGGAAATCCACGGCACACGGCTGACGAGAATCCAATCTCCCAGACTCCCGTGGCCGAGGGCCAGCATGGCAGCGTAGGCTTTCACCAGGGCATCGCGACCGCCCGCGGTCGCCACGACGTTCTCCGGGCCCCATCCACTCGAGGGGTCGAGGCGCCAATAGGACTCGATGACCGTGCGTCGGAAGGCGTCGGTCCCGTAGGGCATGTCATACGCAGAGCCGTGCTCGCTCTGCAGGGCGAACGCCCGCTCGAGGACCTCGGGCGGGACTCCTGGAAGACTGGCGCCGCCATCGCCCTGGGAAGCATCGAAGACGTCGGACTCGGGGTTGCGCGCGCGGTACGTCGCCAGTCCCTTGTTGATCAGGAACATGCGCGAGGGAGGTATCGGCGCCAGGTCGCGCAGGTAGGGCGTGCGCGGGATCCAGGCCGTCTCGGCTACCGCGGGAACGGGGGCATCAACATCATCGGACATGCGATGACCTCTGCCAGGCGTACCTACAAGAAGCCCCAGCCGGGGGCTGGGGCTTGGATGGCGGACCGACAGGCGTGGCGCGCTATTCCGAGCCCCTCATGGGGCGCGAATTTCGACCGCGGCCCAGACGTCCTTCCGCAGACCAGATCATTGGTGTCGCAGATCTGAGTCTAGCACACCGGCGGATGGAGATGGACTGCCACTTCATTGGCCCCGATCCCCACCCATGTTTCCCTTGTGAGCCTCCCGCGGCACAATCGGCCCACCGTGCACGTCCGCGACTTGCCATGCCTTTCTGGGAGGAGGGCATCGCGAGCTGACCTCAAGGCTTCCAGCCGACCACGGTGCGGATGTGCCGTCCGGGACCGAATTCCTCGAAGTGAACGATCCTCAATCCTACTGAAGCCATCAGGGCCGGCTGATCGTAGAGATAGTCGCCCATCCTCTCCCAAAGATGCGCCCAAAAGCGTCCTGTCTGGTTCCCGTCTGTGGGGAGCCCGATGTCCACCACCACCACCGATCCCGCGTGCCGGGCAAGACGCGCCATCTCGCGCACTGCCAATTCGCCCTCGGGAATTCCTGAGACGGCGAACGTGCTCACGACGCTGTCAAACGTCGCGTCTCGGAGTGGCGCATGGCAGGCGTCTCCCTGAACAATTCGAGGGCGGAGCCCCAACCGGAGCAGTCTTTGCCAGGTGAAATGGCACATCCCCCGGGCGAGATCCAGACCGACGCACAGGCCCGATTGGGCGGACAGAGCGGCATGGAGTTTTCCCGGACCGAAACCCACCTCCAGGACACGGCCACCGGAAGGGACCTGAGCCAGCGCGCGCCGTACCAGTCGCCACCAGACCCCAAGCGTCAGTACATCGATCGCGTTGTAGAGCGGCGCCGACCGGCGGTAGATGATCTCGTTCCAGAACCGGAGCCCTCGGTTCAAACCGCCCGCCTTTGATCCTCCTTGGCCGGCCTCTTGCCACTCTTCAGCCATGGATCGGTGGGGCCACCTCCGCGCCCACGGCGGCCTCGAGACGGACCAAGGGAATGACCTTGGCCATTCTCTGGCAAGCCACCGCGCAAGGCTCCGCCTTCTCCCCCGTCATCAGATGCGTGATCTGGCGAAAGGCCAGCGGATGTGTACGCGAATACTGGAGAAGGATCTCCGCCGCCGCCGCTTCCGGCAAGCGGACGGCCCTCGCCTCGAAACGCCGCCCACCAAGGGTGACGCGGACGTCGGGGTGGACTTCGAGGTTGCGTACCCAGTCGGAGCGCTTCCCCCAGCCTGAGGCAACCACCGGAGTTCGCGTCCGGGTGTCATAGTGGACAACCTCAAGGACGGTTTCGTGTTCCTCTCCCGTCGACCGGCCCCGGTGCTTGAGAAGCAAGAACCGCTCGCCCAGATGGCGCATAGCGGCGCGCCGCGTGAGAGCACGTTGTAGGAACGGACCACGTTCGTGCGGCGCAACACCCCCACCAAACGGCGCGGATCCTCAGGTGTGACCACCGGACGCCGACCCAGATCGCGCACACTCATGCGGCGCAGCGCCGCGCCAATGGTCTCATCCGGATTGGCCGTCTGCACCTCACGCGTGCAGATTTCGCCCACGGTCATGTGTGCGGGGTTTCCATCCTGTGCCCGTTCCAGATCCTGCACAGTGAGGATGCCCACCAAGTCTCCCCCCACATCGACCACGGGCAGCCCGTGATACCGGCGGCGCATCAGCAGGTCGGTGGCCGTCGCCAGGGTGCCCGAGCGATGAGCCTAGGTCGAAGCTGGCCGGTCGGCTCCATCGAGTTGTGGCCGCCAAAAAGGCAAGTCATTGCTTCTCCGTACTTGGCGCTTTGCACCCTTCTCGCAGGATGCGTATTGCCTCTTCCGCCTCAGGCGCAACGACCGCCGTGATGCGCATGTGAGCCTCCAGGCGAGTGTGTGCGGTAGGGATCTGTTCGCGGCCCGCTTCCACGCAACGCACGAGGACGCATCCCTGGGGCAATCCCAGTTGCCAAACCTCCATTCCTTCGAAGGCGGCTCCTTGGTGAACTTCGAAGTCAGCCACGACCGGTTCTCTTAGATGGATTGCGAGACCGTCCTGGACCAGGTCGCGCTCCAGGAGCGCCTCGTAGATTGGCAGATCCTTCAGGAGTTCTGCGACCGCATAGGCGAAGAAACAGCTGACGAGGAGTGGAAGCATCTGTTGGTAGCTGCCCGTCATCTCGACGATCAGCATGATCCCGGTGAGAGGCGCTCGGACTATGGCGGCGAAATAGGCGGCCATGCCGACCACGGCAAAGACGGCTGGCTGTGGCACCCATGCGGGGGCGATGGCTTGAAGGATCTGCCCCATGGTGAGCCCAAGCAATGCGCCGAGGACCAGCAATGGTGCGAATATCCCCCCCGAGGCGCCGGTACCATAGCTCGAAGTCGTCAGCCCAAAGCGCATGACGAAGAGGACCGGAAGAGCCGAAAGCATCAGTTTCCCCGCGAGGACTTGCTCGGCAAGGCTGTGGCCGCTTCCTACTAGGAGGGGGTTGAACCATGCCACGAGCCCGACCAGTCCTCCAACTCCAGCTGGGATGGCGATAGCCCAAGATCCTCGCAGCCTCGCAAACAGGTCCAGCGTCCCGAGCAGACTCTTGTTGAATGCGATCCCAAGCAGGCCGGCGCCGATGCCCAAGACGGCAAACCCTGGCAAAGAGGAGAGAGGCGGGGTGGGGTAGTTTGGCACGGTGAACACAGGGAACGCGCCGGAGATGAGCCTCGATGGGATATCGGCGACTACGGCGGCGATGAAAGCCGCTCCAAACACCATCGGGTGGAAATCGCGGCGCACTTCCTCAAGGACGAAGATGAGCCCTGACAGAGGCGCATTAAATGCTGCTGCCAGGCCCGCACCGGCGCCAGCTGCGATGAGGGTGCGTCGCTCTCGGGGCGACCCTTTGAGCCAGCCCGCAATAGCGTCGCCGATGGCCCCTCCCATCTGCACTGTTGGCCCCTCACGGCCCAAAGCCAGCCCTCCGCCGATTGCGGATGCGCCCGCGAGGAACTTGACGGGGAGAACCCTTTTCCAGGTGAGCGTGCGAAACCGATGGAGGACAGCTTTGAGGTGCGGGACACCACTTCCTGCTGTTTCCGGCGCAAAGCGTCGGACCAGCACCACCGACGCAGTGGCCCCCGCGGCGCTGAACAGCACCGGCAGTATCCATGCCCAGGCAGGGAAATCGTGAGCCCGTGCGATGAGGCTGTTGCGAAGGGCGTCCATGCCGGCAAGCGTCGTCCTGAAGACGGCGGCGATCAAGCCAGCACCCAAGCCAACAAGCGCGGCACGAGGAAAGACGCGCCTGCGCTGTTCGCTGATCTCAATGTATTCTTGGATCTCGGAAATCGCGGCCGCTGGAGAAGTTGTTGTGGCTGTTGCTTCTTCGGGGAGGCGATCGTCATCGTTATTAGACATACGTCTTCTATCTTACCCCAATGCTTGCGCAACATGCGTTCGAACAGCCATGCCTCCGCGCTGCACTCGGGCCCACGGCCATCGCGGCCCCACGTGGCATAGTGGACTCGGACGGCAGGAGGCGATTCAGCCAGTGAGGAGAACGCATCTTCATCAGGCGGAGTGTACAGTCACCTCCTTGTGGGTCCGATGGAAGCGCGCCGCGCTGGTATCGTGTGGGCGACCGATCCTCATGTTGGCACGGTCGCATTGGCCGCGACTCGCCGACGGTTTGCGATGCGCCTGTCAATCTGTCGCCAGCGCCAGAAAGACGTCCTCGAGGCTGGGCTCGGCGGGAGCGGCGCGCACACCACGGAGGCCGGCGCGCTTCAGTCCCGCTTCCAAGGCCGGGCGCGTGATGTCCGGCCTCGTCAGCGCCCGAAGATGGTCCCCGGCCAGGCCGGCTCGCTCGACGCCGGGTTGGCTGCCCAGGGCGCCGAGCGTTTCGAGCAAAGGCTCGCCGAAGACGTCCCAGACCAGGCCTGGGAGTGCTCGCCTGAGATTGGAGGGCGTGTCCATCGCCAGCAGCCGCCCACGCCTCATGATTCCAACCCGCTGGCAGTACTCGGCCTCGTCCATGTAGTGCGTCGTGACGAAGGCTGTGACCCCGGATTCGGACAGGCTATAGATCAGATCCCAGAAGGCGCGCCGCGCCAGCGGGTCGACGCCGCTGGTCGGCTCATCCAGAATCAGGAGGGGCGGCTGGTGGACGATGGCCGTCGCCAGCGCCAGGCGCTGCCGGAAGCCGAGAGGGAGCTCTCCGGCCCGGGCCGCCTCGAGGTGCCGGAGGCCGAGCTGCTCGAGGACGGCCTGCTGCCGCGCCGTGTCGCGCAGGCCGTAGACCCCGGCGTAGAACGCCAGATTCTCCCCCGCCGTCAACTCGTCGTAGAGGGCGAATCGCTGCGACATGTAGCCGACACGATGCCGGACCGCCTCGGGATCTCGCTCCGTGTCGATGCCCATCAACTCGGCCCGGCCGCCGCTCGGCCGCAGCAGCCCCAGGAGCAGACGGATGGTGGTCGTCTTGCCCGAGCCATTCGGCCCGAGATAGCCGACGATGTCACCCGGCCTGACTTCGAACGAGACGTCATCGACCGCCAAGAAGTCACCGAAGCGCTTGCTGAGGTGCTCGGCCCGGGCGATGAGGTCGCTCACGCCGTCTCGCCCTCCGCCTGGAGCATCGCCAGGAACACGTCCTCCAATCCGGGCGAGGCGCTCCGGACTTCGACCTGCCCCATGCCCTCGCGCACGGCGGCTTGGCGCAGATCCTCCTTGACCCCGGCCTCATCTACGCGCTCGACGCGAAGGTGGATGCGGTCACCGAAGCGCTGCAGGTCTCGCACGCGCTTGTCACGCCCGGCCAGGGACCTCAGCGCGGGCAGCGGCCCGCCGGCAAGTTCGAGGATCTGCCCTTCGAGCCTCCGACGCAGCTCTGAGGGTGTACCCTCGAGAAGAATCCGCCCCCGATTCATGAACGCAATCCGGTTGCAGCGGGAGGCTTCGTCCATGTATGGCGTCGACACCAGGACGGCGACACCGTCTCGCAGCAACCGGATGATCAGCTGCCAGAACAGCTGACGCGTGACCGGGTCGACGCCGCCGGTCGGCTCGTCGAGGATGAGGATCGGCGGGCGATGGATGAGCGCCGCCGCCAGTCCCAGCTTCTGCCGCATACCTCCCGAGAGCGCCTCGGCCCGCCGGTCGGCCACGTCGGCCAGATCGACGAAGGTCAGGATCTCATGGGAACGCTCCGTCCATTCAGCTCGCGGCAGGCCGCGCACTTCGGCCAGGAAGCGCAGATTCTCGGCCACGGTCATTTCGCCGTACAGGCTGAAGCGTTGAGGCAAGTAGCCGATGAGGCCGCGCGCCGCTTCCAGGTTCGACCGCAAATCGAGGCCGCCCAATCGCACACTTCCTTCGTCGGCTTGCAGAGCCCCACACAAAAGGCGCATCGTCGTGGTCTTGCCCGCCCCGTCCGGCCCGACCAACGCCACGATCTCGCCCCGTTCCACGCGGAGCGACAGGCCGTCCACGGCGGTCACCTCGCCAAAGCGGCGCCGCAGGTCGGTGGCTTCGATCAACGGCTCCACGGCACCTCAGCGGACCTCGAAGACGACATCGGCCGGCATCCCCGGCTTGAGACGGCCGGACGGATCGTCGACCGAGAGCTCCACGGCGAAGACCGTCGTCCGGCGGCCCTCATCCGTCTGGACATTGCGCGGCGTGTATTCGGCTTTGTCGGCGATGCGCACGACCGAGGCATGGAACGTCACGCCCGGGAAGGCGTCGACCGTGACGACCGCCTCATCGCCCAGTGAGACTTGCCCGTAGCGGTCCTCGGCCAGGTAGACCGTGATCGTCAACCGATCCAGCTGGCCGATGGACAGGGCTTCGGCGCCGGCCGCCAGCACTTCGCCCGGCTCGATGTGGCGCGCCGTCACGACCCCTCCCAGCGGGGCCCGGATGAGGAGCTTCTCCAGCTGGAGGTCGAATGTCTGTAGATCGACCTCGGCCTTGGCCTGGGCGGCTGCCAGCTGCGCACTGGCGAGGGCCAGGCTCGCCTGCGCCAGGGCCAGGGCGTCCGGGTCCGGGCCCGGCTGCAGATCGGACAAGCGGCGTTCGGCGTCGGCAACTTGCGCCTTGGCCAACGCGACCTCGGCGTCGAGGATCCCCTGGTCGATGTCGCTGGGCTTGCCGGTGTACCAGTTGAGGGCTCGCTGAGCGGCGTCGCGTGCCGCCTTGGCCTGAATGTACTGCGCCAGGGCTTGAGCCTTGTTGGCATCTTCACCCGCGTCGCCATGGGTTCTGTCCAGGACGCGCTTGGCCCGGTCCATTTCCTCTTGCGCGAGCAAGAGGCGGGCCCGCGCCCCTTTGATGGTGTCGTCGCTGGCCCGGTTCCCTTGCTGCTGGACAGTCCAGGTGTAGTCGGCGTCGTGCAACGCATCGCGTGCGTTGGCCAGGGACAGCTCGGCCTGCGCCGCCGCCACCGGCGCGTTGTCGTAGAGGTCGTCCAGCGCTTGCTGCGCTTCGATCTTGGCCAGCTGCGCCGCCGCCACGGCCGCCTCGCCGGCTGCCTGCGCGCTGCGACGCTGCGCCTCCAACAACCGCGCATCCAGACGGAGCAGGGGATCTCCCGCCGCCACCGTCTGTCCTTCGTCCACCAACACGTCGGAGACACGCCCGGAGACCTCGGAGGCCACGCCCACTTCGACCGACTCGATCGTCCCCGATGCCTGGAGGGGGCCGTTGGCGGCCCCGGAGACCGAGACCAGGTAGATCAGCCCGGCGCCGACCAACCCGACGACCGCCAGAGGCGGAACAAACCTGGGAACGGAGACATGGCGCATGACCCACCTCCTTCGTTCAGTCGAGCCGCTTGCGGAACCGAAGCGCGGCGGCCGTCATCGTGACCACACCGAACGCGGCTAGCGCGGCGATCTCCATGCCGAGGCTGGACATGCCGACGCCCTTGAGCAGCACCGAGCGGATGACGGTCAGGTAGTATCGAAGCGGGATGAAGTAGGACAGTCCGCGCAGGAATGGCGGCATGGCCGCCAGCGGAAAGAAGAATCCGGAGAGAAAGATCGTGGGCAGCAGCGTGAACCAGGTCAGCATCATGGCTTCCTGCTGGGTTCGGGCAACGGTCGAGACCACCAGGCCGATGCCCAGGCTGCTGACGAGGAACAGGCCCGATAGGGCCAACAGGAGGCCGAGGCTGCCTCGGATCGGGACGTGGAACCACAGCGTTCCGACGACCAGAATCTCGATGGTGTCGAAGAAGGCGATCAGCACGTAGGGGGTGATCTTGCCGACGATGAGTTCGGACGGCCGGATGGGCGTCACAATCAGCTGCTCGATCGTCCCGCGTTCCCGCTCCCGGACGATGGCGGTGGCCGTCAGCATCGAGGTCGTGAGCTGGAGGATCATGCCGATCAGCGCCGGCACCATGAAGTAGGCGCTGACCAGATCGGGGTTGTACCAGACCTGGGGGCGAACCTCGAGCGCCGGCTGAATGGCGCCGCTCAACCCTCGCCGCTCGATG
Organism: Anaerolineales bacterium; assembly: GCA_035455265.1. GTDB lineage: Bacteria > Chloroflexota > Anaerolineae > Anaerolineales > E44-bin32 > MGOM01. Next base: position 11,959 of record DATIFK010000169.1, on the reverse strand, counting down.
CGGTCGAAGGTGATGGCGGTCGAGTAGGACTGGCCGATGAGCTGGGCCGCGGCCAACGACGTCGAGGCCACGTTGGGATCGGAGCCGTCGAGGACGAACGCCAGGTGGGCCGTATCGCCGGCGAGCAGGCTGGCGCTGAAGTCCGGCGGGATGACCAGGCCGGCCCTGGCCTCGCCGTCGTCGATCAGGTGGCGCAGCTGCTCCTCGCTGTCGACGTCGAAGGCCAGGCGGAAGTAGTCGGCCGCCCGAAAGGCATCGAGGATCCGGCGCGAGTCCGAGCTTCGGCTTTGGTCGAAGACGGCCAGGGGCACGTTGCGGACGTCGGTGGTGGCGGTGTAGCCCAGCAGGAACAGTTGCACCACGGGGATGGCGATGACGATGTAGAGCGTGCGGGGATCGCGGGCGATCTGGATGAACTCTTTGCGGATCAGCGACGCCAGCCGGGTGAGGCTCATGGCTGCAGGCCTGTGCTCGAGGTGTCCACGAGGCCATGGAGCAGGATGTCGCCGAGTCCGTCCAGGGCCTGCGGGTCGTCCCCGAACTCCGGCACGCGGGAAAAGAACTGCTGGGTGATGGCGTAGGACATCAGCAGGCCGCCGATGGCCCGCACGATGATCGTGGGCCGGACCGGCCTGAGCCGACCCCCGGCCCGGCTCAGGCGTGCGGCGAAGCCCATCGCGCGCGGGACGAACTCCGGCGCCAGAGTTGGCACGTGACGGCCCTGGAATTCCAGCAGTTCGACAAAGACCAGGCGCAGGCGGTCCACCTTGCCGACCATCGCTCCGCTCCAGCGGTGGACGACGTCCTGCAACAGGTCCTCCACGGTCTCGCCCTGCGCGGAATCCACGACCTCTACCAGCACCCGCAGGGGCACGTTCTCTCGGAAGACCTCCAGGAAGATGCGCTCCTTCGATCGGAAGTGGTTGTAGATGGCGGCCGGGGTCACTCCGGCGCGTCGGGCGATCTGCCGCATCGAGGTGGCGTGGTATCCCTTGGCGATGAACAGCTCGACCGCAGCTTCCAGGATTCGTTGTGGGGTATCGGCTCGCCGCCTGGCAGGCACGTCTGGCCTCGCGTCGACTTTGGCAGAGGAGACTTCCGTGGGGTGTCCGCAGCGGACGCACCGGAAGCCCCATCGTGGACCAATTCAGTTATGAACGAACGTTCGTTCAGCTGCCCCAGAGTAGCACAGCTCGAGCGTTCAAGTCAAGGAAACGAAAGCGGGCGCCGGAGAGGCGCCCGCTGCAGCCCTTCACACGCCAGGCTACTTCTCTCCCTCGGTCAGTGCAGCTACCTGGCGCAACAATCCCAACACCAACAACCCCAGGCGAATCCCCTCCCCCGTCTGAAGCCGCGGTTCTACCCCACGGTCCTCTGCGCGCCGAACCAGAAGATACGCCGCCGCCAGCCCGGTGAGTGCCCCAGCCAGGCCACCCAGCAGCAGGATCCTCACCTTCCAGTTCCCATTCCGACCGGTTTCTTCACCCATGGTTCGGTAACCCTCATCCACGACGCCTGCCCCGGAGGCCGGCCTCGATAGCTGCCCCGGCCGCCAGGGGGCGTATCAACAGTGCCGCCAGGCGGTTGCTGGCGCGCCGGGCAGCGCCGGAAAGACGAACCAACCACGCCGCCGCCGGGGCCGCCCGTCCGGGAAGCCATCCCAGCAGCCGGGCCATCCCGTAGACTAGGCCGGCCAAGGCTGCCAATCCCAGCAAGCCGACCAGCATCATTGGGAGAAGCAGCCAGGTCAGGACCACATCAGCCCAGGCGCTGGCCGACCCGATCCCGTTGCGAATCAGCAAGGCGGCAGCCACGATCAGGATCACCAGGCCGACTCCCAGCGGGATCTCGACCCACCACGCCACCGATCGGCGCGACGCCGCCGGCGGAAGAGCGCGCTCCAAGTCCCAGGGCCCGTGCATTTCGGGTGTCATGCCGCGGTATTCTAGCACGCCGGATCGACTCTTCGCATGAGATAGAATCGCACCGGAGATTGCCATGGCCACCTTTCCCGGCAAAGGCGTCGTTGCCGTCCTCAAGACCACACCCGAAACCATCCTCGAGGACATCGACCGGTTGATGCACCTCGCCGGGGCAGAGGCGTCTCTGCCCAAGAACGTCAGCACCGGGCTCAAGATCAACATCTCCTGGCAGACCTGGTATCCGGCCTGCTCGACAGCCCCCTGGCAACTCGAAGGGGTCATCCGTTCGCTGCAGACCTCCGGTTACCAGGACCTCATCGGGATCCACAACGACACCGTGGTGGTCAACACGTACGACGGCGAGGTCAACAACAAGCACCGCTTCGTCACCGATCAATACGGCATCCCGTGCCTGTACCTGTATGAGCAGAAGTTCGAGTGGTTCGAGTACCGGCCCAAGCGACCCCTGCTCGTCCTGGACCGCGTCTACCCGGAAGGGATCTTCATCCCCAAGGCGCTCGTCGGCATCAACATCGTCCACCTCCCGACGGTCAAGACGCACGTCTTTACCACCATTACCGGGGCGATGAAGAACGCCTTCGGCGGACTGCTCCACCGCAACCGCCATTGGACCCACGCCGTCATCCATGACACGCTGGTCGACCTGCTGACGATCCAGCAGGACATCCATCCGGGGATTTTCGCCGTCATGGACGGCACGTTCGCCGGGGACGGCCCGGGGCCTCGCGCCATGCGCTGGCACGAGAAGGACATCCTGCTGGCTTCCGCCGATCAGGTGGCCATCGACGCCACGTCCGCTCGCCTCCAGGGATTCGACCCGATGAAGATTCGCTTCCTGCGGCGGGCACACGAGCTCGACCTGGGTGTGGCCGATCCCGCACACATCCGCATCGTTGGGTACGACATTGCCCAGGAACCCGGCTGGGGCTTCGTGCAGGAGGACACCTTCGCCAGCCGCGGGCAGAAGATGATTTATCACGGCCCCCTCAAGCCGTTCGAGAAGCTGCTGCTCCAAAGCCCGCTCGTCCCGTGGTCCTACTTCGCCAGCAACTTCTACCACAACGTCTACTGGTATCCGTTCGTCGGCCGTCGTCGAGTCGAAGCGGCGCTCCGGACGCGCTGGGGCCGCCTCTTCCAGAAGTACGGAGATGGCAAGGTCGTCATGCCCGGGATGGAGCGCAAGACCGTCCTGCAGGCCTTAGCCGGCCTGGTCGTCCTGGCCGGGCTGGTGATCGGCGGGTTGACGCTTCTGCTGCGCGGCGGATGAGGCGCTTCGACCGCCGCATCCTCGCCGGCCTCGCCGTCGGGTTCGTCGTCGTTGTGGCGGTGGCCCTGGCGGGGGACATCCGCCAGGTCGCGGGGCTGCTCGAGCGGTTCTCGTGGCCATTGGCGCCTGTGATCCTGTGCGGCACCCTGTTCAACTACATCCTACGCTTCGTCAAGTGGCACTTCTACGTTCGACTGCTCGGCGCGCCGGACTTTCCCGTCCGGGAAAGCGCCCGAATCTTCGTCGGCGGATTCCCACTGGCGTTGAGCCCCGGCAAAGTGGCCGAGGCCCTCAAGGCGGTCTGGCTGCAGCAGCGATCAGGGCTGCCCGTGGCGCGCGGCCTGCCGATCGTCGCCGCCGAGCGCATCAGTGACGGCCTGGCCGTGCTGTTGCTCTCGACCGTCGGCGTGGTGACCTACCCGCGCTACTGGCCGGCCTTCGCCACTTTCGTGGGGCTGCTCCTGGCGATCGTTCTCCTCTCCCAAGCGCGCCGACCATCCTTGGCCATCCTGCGAGCGATCCAGAGAGTCCCCGTCGTCGGGCGCTGGGTCCCGGCACTCCGGGAAGTCTATGAAGGCGCGCATCAGGTCCTGCGTCCCCTGCCAACGCTCGCCGCCGTGGGACTGGGCGCGGTGGCGTGGCTCGGCGAGGGTGTGGCCTTCTACCTGATCTTGCTCGGGCTCGGGCAGCCTCCCGGCCTGCCTCTCTTCGCCTCGGCCGTCTTCATCCTCGCCTTCGCGACGGCCGTGGGCGGCGCGTCGACCCTGCCCGGCGGACTGGGCGCCTCCGAAGCGACCATTGCCGGCATGTTGACTATTCTTGTCGGGCTGCCGGTGAGCACCGCGGCGGCGGCGACGCTGTTGATTCGGTTCGCCACGCTGTGGTTCGGAGTCTCGCTCGGCCTGCTGGTCTGGAGCCGATCGCCGGATCTCCTCGGTCTGGCACACGCCGAGCGGTCGGCGACCTCGCAGCCTTCGCCCCAAGGTCCGTCATGACCCGGCCCGAACTCTGGCGCGTCGAGCTTCATTGCCACACCCACGCCTCCAGCGACAGCCTGGCGGACCCCAGACGTCTGCTGGCGGCGGCGCGGCGCAAGGGGATCGATCGTCTGGCCATCACCGACCACAACACGATCTCGGGCGCGCTCGAAGCCGCCGCGCTGGACCCCGAGACCATCATCGTCGGCGAAGAAATCCTGACGACCAAAGGCGAGCTCCTGGCCTACTTCCTTCGTGATGAAGTGCCGCAGGGCCTCTCTCCCGAGGAGACCATCGCCCGGTTGCGGGACCAGGGTGCCGTCATCAGTGTTTCGCACCCGTTCGACACCATGCGCAAGGGCGCCTGGGAGGAAGCCGACCTGCGCGCCATCCTCGGATCCGTCGACGCGCTGGAGGTCTTCAATGCCCGCGTCTGGAGCGCTGCCGCGAACCGGCAGGCGGCCGAATGGGCGGCACGCGCCGGTCTACCGGGAGTCGCCGGCTCCGACGCCCACGCCCCGTTCGAGGTCGGCGCAGCGCGGACCCTCTTGGAACCTTTCACCAACGCGGACTCCTTCCGTCGCGCGCTTCGGGGAGCCCGCGTCGAGGGGCGTCGTTCGCCTCTGTGGGTCCACTTCGTCTCGCGCTACGCCTCGTGGAGCAAAGCCCTGGGACGAAGGGGACGCCCGCGCTCGTGAAGCTCAGAGGCCTCTGGCACCACCCCGACTTCCTGCGGCTCTGGGCCGGGCAGACCGTCTCGAGCGTCGGATCGGTCGTCACCCGCACCGCCCTCCCCCTCACGGCGGTGCTCGTCCTTCAATCGCAACCGGCTGAACTCGGATTGCTGGCAGCTGCGGGCGCTCTGCCCGCGCTTCTGGTCGGCCTAGCTGCCGGCGTGTGGGTGGATCGTGTCCGCCGCCGGCCTTTGATGATGGCCGCCGACCTCGGTCGCTCGATTCTCCTGCTCACGATTCCTCTGGCGGCCGTCGCCGGCGTCCTTCGAATCGGGTGGCTGTTCGTGGTCGCTTTCTTGGCCGGCGGGCTGACGGTGATCTTCGACGTCGCCTATCAAGCCTATGTCCCCAGCCTGGTGCGGTCGGATCAGCTGGCCGAGGCGAACAGCAAGATCGGAGTCAGCGACTCGATCGCCGAGATCGGCGGATCAGCCCTGGGCGGCGTGCTGGTCCAGGCTATCACAGCGCCCATGGCGATTCTTGTCGACGCCGCTTCGTTCGTCCTGTCGGCTTTCTCGCTGGCGTGGATTCGGACCCCGGAGCCTGTGCCTTCAGCGAGTGAAGGCGGCTCATGGCTGAAGCAGGCGCGGGCGGGCGTCGAGACCGTGAGGCGCGACGGTTCGCTCCTCGCCCTGGCGGGAGCCTCCGCGTCGGGTACCTTGTTCGGGGGCTTCTTCGGCGCGCTCTATGATCTGTACGCGTTGCGCTACTTGGCCATCACACCGGCACTGCTCGGGTTGCTGGTGGCCTCCGGAGGCGTGGGAGCCTTGTTGGGCGCGGCAGCGACCCGACCCGCGGTGGCTCGCTGGGGATACGGCCGAATTCTGATCGTGACGTTTGCGGCGAAGAGTCTGGCCGGCCTGCTCATTCCCCTGGCCGCAGGCCCCGGCGTGACGGCGGTCGTGTTGTTGCTGACCGCGCAGCTCTTCGGGGATTTCGCCTTGTCGATGTACTTCATTGCCGCGCTCACCCTGCGCCAGGCGATCGCGCCGCCTGCCCGGCTGGGCCGGGTGAATGCGACGATGGCCTTCCTCGAGCAATGTGTGGCGCCGCTGGGTCTGCTGGCGGGAGGCTTCATCGGCCAGGCGCTCGGCCCGCGGGGGGCCCTCGCCCTCGGCGCTGCCGGCGGTCTCAGCGGCGCCTGGATCCTGTTCCGCTCTCCGATCCGGAGGACGGCCTTACTCCCGACTGCGCAGGTGCGGGAAGAGGATGACTTCGCGGATGGTCGCCCGGTCGGTCAGTAGCATCGTCAACCGGTCGATCCCCATGCCGAAGCCGCCGTTGGGCGGCATGCCGTAGCGCATCGCCCGCAGGTAGTCCTCGTCCATGGGGTGGCGCTCCTCGTCGTCGGCGGCATAGTCGCGCCCCATCTCTCGAAAGCGGGCTTCCTGATCCAGCGGATCGTTCAGCTCGGTGAAGGCGTTGCACAACTCCATGCCGCCGGCGAACGCCTCGAAGCGCTCGACCGTCGTCGGGTCGCCGGGGAGGCTCTTGGCCAGCGGTGAGATGTCGCGCGGGTAGTTGAAGACGATCGTTGGCTGGAGGCACGCCGGCTCGACGAAGTGACTCAGCAGCGATTCGATCAGCTTGCCGCGGGTGGATGTCGGCGAAGGCTCCAGGCCGCGTTGGGCCATGGCCGCCCTCAGCGAGTCGGCCGTCGGATGCTCGGCCACGTCGATCCCGGCCAGCTCGCGCACCGCCTGGCGCAGTTCGATGCGCTTCCACGGAGGCGCCAGCTCCACCGTCTCTCCCTGGAAACGGATCGTCGTCGTACCGAGCAAGTCGCGCGCCGCTTGTGAGACCATCTGTTCCGTCAGAGCCATGACGTCGCGGTAGTCGGCGTACGCCATGTAGAACTCCAGCTGCGTGAACTCAGGATTGTGTTTGAAAGAAACGCCCTCGTTGCGGAAATCGCGCCCGATCTCATAGACCCGCTCGACCCCGCCGACGAGCAGTCGCTTCAAATAGAGCTCGAAGGAGATCCGCAGATAGAGGTCCTGCTTCAGTTGCTGATGGTGGGTGACGAACGGCCGGGCCGCCGCGCCGCCATAGAGCGCCTGCAGGATGGGCGTCTCGACCTCGATGAATCCGTGGCCGTCGAGGAACCCACGCAGCGAGGCCAGGAGACGCGCCCGCTGGGCAAAGACAAGGCGCACCTCCGGGTTCACCGCCAGATCGGCGTAGCGCTCCCGATAGCGTGCTTCCGGATTGTCGAAGGCGTGATGGACGACCCGCTGCCCGTCGACGGTCTCTTCTTTGGCAGCCGGCAGAGGCGAGATCGCCTTGGCCAGCATGGTCAGCTCACGCACGTGCAGGCTGACCTCACCCGTCTTGGTGCGGAACATGGCGCCCCTGGCTTCGACGAAGTCCCCCAGGTCGAAGGCGTCGTGGAAGAGATCGTAGGTCTCCTGCCCGAGGTCGTCGCTCCGCAAGTAGAGTTGAAGTTGGCCGGAACCGTCTTCGATGTGGGCGAAGGTTGCCTTGCCCATCTTGCGGATGGATCGCAGGCGACCGACAACGATGGGTTCGACGGCTTGCCCTTGCGGCGCCGACTCGAATGCCGCGATGGCCTCAGCCGTGGTGTGCGTCCGGTGCGCTCGCGGCGGATACGGGTCGACGCCCGCCTGGCGCAAACGTTCGGCTTTCTGCCAACGCACGCGTTCCAAATCGTTGAGCTCGGTCATGATGCCGTCCGTCGCGTAGTGTACACGAAAACGCCCCGTGCGACCCTCCGCACGGGGCGTGAGCGGTCGAAGCTGAGGATCACTTGATCTTGACGACGCGGAAGCGCAGGACGCCGGCCGGCGCGCGGACGTCGATCTCGTCGCCGACCTTGCGGTCGAGCAGCGACTGTCCGAGGGGCGATTCGTTGGAGATCAGTCCCTCGCGCGGGTTGGCCTCAGCCGCCCCGACGATGGTGTACGTCTCCGCCGCCTGGCCGTCCTCCTGGATGACCACCGTGCTGCCAATGCGAACGACGCCGGTGGCCTTGGCCGGCTCGATGACCTGGGCCTGAGCCAGCATGTGCTCCAGCTCTAGGATGCGCCCCTCCACGAAGGCCTGCTCGTTCTTGGCCGCCTCGTATTCGGCGTTCTCGATCAGCTCGCCGTCCTCCATCGCTTCGTGGAGGCGCTGGGCGACTTCCTGGCGCTTGACGGTGCGCAGGTATTCCAGCTCTTCTTCGAGCTTCTTCAAACCCTCTTGCGTGACGTATACCGCCGTGTTGGCCATGTCCATTCCTTCAGATAGAACAAAAGACTGAGAGGTGGCTCTCAGCCCTCAGCGTACCCGTTTTCCTGACTCTAGCATAGGTGCTGGAGCCTGTCTAGCCGACCACGCTCCCAGAAACCCTTAACCGTTGGAGCAGCCACCCATGGACGCCGGCCGGTGGCTTCCCCTAGCTTTGAGGGTGATCCCCCCCAGGCTTGTGGCCGTTGTTGTTCGGACCCTTGCCGTTCGTCAGGCTCCGGTAGTACTTCACCAGGTCGTCGCCCGGGCCATAGAAGTCCGGGACCCGGCCCGAGGCCAGGTAGCCGGAGCGTTCATAGAAGGCGCGGGTGCCGGCGAAGGCCTGGATGCCGGAGGTGTCGATGACGAGCAGGGAACCGCCGCGTTCGCGGACGGCGTCCTCGACCGCAGCCAGGAGCTGCATGCCGACGCCGTTGCGGCGGTGGCCCGGAGCCACACAGATCCAGTACAGATCGTAGGTACCCCGCGTCAGGGGAGTCGGTCCGTAGCAGGCAAAGCCGTCCACCCCGCCTGAGCCGTCCGCTGTCAGGAAGTAGTACTCGTACTCCTCGGGGTCGTCGAAGTAGTCCTCGAGAAGTTCCTCGACGACCTCGACGTCTTCCTTGGAGAACAGCGGTTCGGCCCGCGAGAGGGCCAGGATGGCGGGCGTGTCGCCCTTTGCAGATGGTCGGACCCGAGTCATGACGCGTTGGCAAGTGCCAGTCGAAGAATGTTCAACACCATCGAGGTGTAGGAGTGTCCGCCGGCGCGCGCCGATCGGAAGAACCCGGCCGACGGCGATAGGTCGGGGTTGACGTTGACTTCGAGCACGTACGGCCGCCCGTCGCGCAGGCGCATGTCGACGCGGGCGAAGCCGCGCACACCCAGCTTCTGGAAAGCGGTGACGGCCGCCGCCTCGACGTGATCCTGGTCCGCCTCCGACAGGTCGGCGGGGCAGACTCCGGGTGTGCCGATGCATTCGGGCGAGTGCGAGTGCCACTTGCCGGCGAAGGTGACGATCTTCTGCAACGGGTCCTCGGTGAAGGTGAAGAGGATCTCCGAGATCGGCAGGACCTCGGGGAACCCGTTGCCCCACAGGGCGACGTTGAGCTCCCGCCCCTCGATGAACTCCTCCACCAGCGCCGGCTGCTGGTAGGTGCGGATGCAGTCGTCGATCTGCTCACCGAGCGCCTTGCTCGTCGTGACGACCGAGGCCAGCGAAACGCCGAAGCTGCCACCTTCGGCCACCGGCTTGACGATCGCCGGCAGGCGAATGTGCGTCGGGCGTTGCCCGGCGCGCCGGATGACATCGAACACCGGCGTCTCGACCCCGGCCGCCAGCAGCGTGCGCTTGGTGATCAGTTTGTTGCCGGTGCGGCGCATCGCCAGATACGAGGCGCCGGTGTGGATGAACCCGGCGGCGCGCAGCAAGCGCGGCACCTCGGGCTCCGACATCGGCCGGCCCCCGAGACTCTCGCACAGGTTGAAGATGACGTGCTCGCGCGGGTGATAGCGCCGCACGACGTCGGGGAGATCATCCCAGACCGGTGCCAGCTCGACCGACTTGACATTTCCCTGCAGCGCCGAAGCGATCGTCTCGGCCACGCGGCCGCAGGCTTCGTCGGCGACGAGGTCGTCCGGCCGGCCGCGTTCGAGCCCGAGCGCCAGGTTGTACAGGATGACCACGTTGAGCTCGGACAGCTCGCGCGGACGGACGGCGCGCCGCGGCCGCGGTCGTGCCTGAACCTGCGTCTCGTTGAGGAAACCCGGGAAGACGAACTGGAGCCGATCCCGCCGATCGAGCGCGACGCGCGCCGGCGCCACACTCGCGCCGGAGGCGGCGCGCCCGCGTTTTGCCGGAGGTATCTCCGTTCCGTTTTCGTTTTCGCCCAGGAGGCTTGGCTGCGGTTGCTGTCGTTCCCTGGGCCAGCGATCCTTAGTCATCCGATTCTTGTTTTCCTCGGCCACCCCAACGCGCTTACCCGTCCACCTCGTGACCGAGGCTGCGAATCGGAGCAACCATCTGCGAGTGTATCATGCCCGTGAATGGAGTCAAGTGTTCGCGAGCCCTTCGCAAGGCCGCGCGCGGCCCTTCGCCCCCTCGAGTCAGCCGCGCCATCGGTCGCGCGACGCGCCCGCGCCCTTTCCGATGCCGCGTACCATCGTCCGCCGAGCCGCGGCGGGCCGTCGTTGGTGATGGTGAGCCGCGTGGCGAAGCGGAATGCGGTCGGAAGGCGAGACTCCGAGGTCCGTGATGGGACGCGGAGGTCGACCCACGACATCTCAGCAAAGGATTCGGTGCCGGGGGGAAGTCCGTGGGGGCCTAGGCGGCTTGCGCGGGGGTGATCGCAGGCGGCGGGAAGATGCGCAGGCCGCCGTGATCGTCGTGGTAGTCCCGCAGTTCCGCGGCCATCACGTCGAAATTCGCCCAGAAGGTGTGGACCTGGGAATGGTACTCGCCGGCGGCGGCCGCCCACGCGTCGATTTCTTCCGACGCCAGGCCGATGCGAGCCTCCGGCTGCGTCGGCAGCGTAATATCCGTGGGCAACGGCTCGTCGCGCAAGCCGTACGGAAGGTCGCGGTAGTACCACAAGGCTCGCCCCAACGCCTCGGCGGCGCGGCGGGTCAGGCGGTGATCGACGTGCCCACCCAGGCCGAGCGGTGAGTAGACCTCGGCCTGAGCCGGCAGCGTCGCCTGCACCGCCGCCGCGACCTCGTGGATGCGGGGCGCGTCGGCCGGATGCAGCCCGCCGAAGATCGACGCCTCGGATTCGTACAGCGCCAGACCGTCCGGGCCACGACGATAGATGGCGTCGACCAGGCCGTAGTGGACGACGGAGGCCCCCAGCCGGCCGCAGGCCACCAGATCCTCCGCCCGCCGCGCCGCCATGGGAGAGCCGGCGCCGCCCCAACGGCGGTGGAGCTCGTACGCGAAGGGCGTCAGTTCTCCCACGGGCGAGTCCCCGGCGCACACCGTGAACACCGTGACGGTGTCGCCGGCCGACACCTGCTGCGCGATCAGGCCGCCGCAGGAAAAGACGGCGTCATCCAGGTGGGGCGAAAGGTAGACATGGTGCCCCATGCCGCGCATTATAGACTCAATCAGGACAAGGTGATGCGAGGGTCTGGCCCGTCGGCAGGCGTCACAGGACGTGGGAAATCTCGATCGAAGGCAACAAGGAAGTCGTGAGGCGGTATCCGGCAGCCTACAACCGCGGCGACCCGGTAAGCCCGGATGTAATGATTGACGTCCACATCATCACCCACAGCCGGGCCCCCAGCCTGCCGCCGGGTCTCGAAGGAGGCAAGCAGGCGCATCACAGGCATGGCCGGCCTTGTCAGGAGCTCGCCCTCACCCCTTCCCCTCTCCCTCCAGGACAGGGAGCCGGGAGCGGTGAGAGCGAGCTGCCGCGGCCCGCGACCCATGTTGTGAAGTAGATCAGGGCGAAGCGTTGATCTCGCAATCAGGCTGGAGGGTCAAGACTCGCACTTGCCCGGGAAGGAGTTGGCCAGTCGAGGGGGGATATGAGTCGACCGGATCCCCATCGGTGCTCGAAAGGAGCACGTACACCAGCGGCTCCTCGGAGCACGGGGCGAGGGCTGTCTCCGAGGAGGCCCTGGCCTCGATCCGGGCGCCGGCCGAAGAAGACGACGGCACGAACTCGCTGGTCCTTTGCACGATGCGGAAGTTCTCGGTGAAGCCGTAGCCCAGGATCACCGCCAGAAGAACGCCGGATAACGCGCCGACGGCGAGATGCGGGCCGCGGGTCCGCAGCGCCACCGTCCCGACCATGGTGCCGTCGTCGCGCG
>DATIFK010000168.1:0-2103 GCA_035455265.1 Anaerolineales bacterium | reverse complement strand
CCGAACGAATCTTCGCTCATGAGGCCTCCTCGAGCGCGCGGTTCACCGTCCCGTCAACCCGCCGACACTTCCTTGAGGGTATCGTCCAGCCGGTGGAGCACTTCGTCCAGCTGGGGATACGCGACCACCAGGGGCGGCTCGATGCGGATCGTGTGGGCACTGGTCAGCGTGCCGGCGACGAGCACGCCGCGGTGGAAGAGCCCGGCGGCGACACGGTAGCCGTCCTCCGGCCGGCGGAAGTGCATGCCGAGCAACAGGCCGCGGCCGGTGATGCCCTCTCCGCCGAAGCTCGGGTCGTACAAGAGTGGGTATTGCCTTGCCAGGGTCTTCAGCCGCGGCAGCAGGTACTCGCCCTTGGCGGCCGCCTGCTCCCATAGGCGGTCCCGCAGGACGACGTGAATGGCGGCGATGGCGGCGCTGCACGCCAGCGCGCCTCCGCCGGTCGTCGTCGTGTGGATGAACGGATTGGGGTGCATCATCACCTGCCAGATCTCCGCCGTCGAGCAGAACGCGCTCACCGGCATCACCCCGCCCCCCAGCGCCTTAGCGACCGCCAGGATATCCGGCACGACTCCCCAATGGTCGACGCCCCACAGTTTCCCCGTCCGGCCCAGCCCCGTCTGAACCTCGTCGGCGATCAGGAGCGCGCCGTGTTGCCGCGTGAGGTCGCGCAGGCGCGGCCAGAAATCGTCGGGGGGAACGATGGCGCCGGCTTCGCCCTGAATCGGCTCCATCACCACCCCGGCCACGCCGACGCCCGTCTGCGCGCAGATCTCCAGCTGGCGCTCGACGGCCGCGGCGTCCCCGAAGGGGACGTGATAGACAGGGCCGCCGTACAGGATTCCCGCCGGCTGACGGAACTCGGCTTTGCCGATCAGGCTCAGCGATCCCATCGTCTTGCCATGGAACCCGCGCACCGCGGCGATGAAGGCGTCCTTCTTCGTGTACATCTTGGCCAGCTTGAGGGCGCCTTCGATGGCCTCGGTGCCGCTGGCGCAGAAGAAGGAGTACTGCAGATCGCCCGGGGTGATCAGGGCCATCAGCCGAGCCAACCCGCCGCGCAGCGGATCGATCAGCTCCTGGCTCGGCATGGCGCTGCGGAACGTCAGCTGATCCCGTACCGCCTCAACCACATCCGGGTGCGACCAGCCCAGGGCCAGCAGGCCGTAGCCGCCCAGGCAGTCGATGTACTCGCGTCCGAGCACGTCCCTGAAGACGGCGCCCGATCCGGACCACTCGGTCGCCGCCCAATCGCCGGCCTCGGTCACGGATTTGCGATACTCGAGCCAGCCCTCATTGAAGTGATCGGCGAAGTTGTGCTTCGATTCTTCGATGACGGCCTTGGCCTCGCTCTCGGACAGCGACGGACGGTGGATCAGATCCACCCAGCGCTCAGCGTGGGCCCGCGCGGCGTCAAGGTCAGGCAGCATCGATTCCCTCCAGCTGGGGCGGCCGCCGCATCTCCTGGAGCCCGAACGGGAAATCGTAGGCGGGCATCCGTTCGACGAACGGGTCCGGGTCGAACGCTTCCGGGCCAAGGACTCCGGCCCCTTGCCATACGCCCGTTGCCAGCAGCTCGAGAGCAATGACGGGATTCACGGCCGTCTGCCACACCACCGCCTGGACCCCGTAGCGTTTCATCGTGGTCTCGTTGTCGGCGACCTGGTAGAGGTAGACCTGGCGCGGTCGTCCATCCTTCTTGCCGCGCACCCACGTCCCGGCGCAGGTCTTGCCGGACATCTTGTCGCCCAGCGTGGCCGGGTTCGGCAGGCACGCCGCCACGACGTCGCGCGGCGCCACGCGCGCCTCTCCGACCGGAATCGGGTCCTTGCGGTCCAGGCCGAGCCGATGCAGCGTTTGCAGCACGGCGATGAAATCGTTGCCCAGACCGTACTTGAACGTCACCCGCCGGCACTTGACCCAGCGCGGGACGAGCAGGACTTCCTCGTGCTCGACGTTGACGCACTCCACCGGCCCGATGCCTTCCGGGAAGTCGAACGTTTCCGGTTCCGAGAAGGGCTCTGTCGTGAACCAGCCGCGGCCGCGTTCCCAGATCACCGGCGGATTGAGGCATTCCTCGATCGTCGTCCAGATGGAGAAGTT
>DATIFK010000167.1:0-22521 GCA_035455265.1 Anaerolineales bacterium | reverse complement strand
TGCGCGGCGGCGGCTTCGGATCCCCGATATCTTAGGGTCAGGGGGCCAAATCATAGCACACCCCTCCAGGGGGCCGCAAGCCGAAACCTTAAAACAAACGGCGGAAGCGGTGGTACCGTGGTCCTGCCTGTGGCAGTCCCCGGTTGCCGGTTTCCAGTTTCCAGTTGTCAGCTTTCGGCGTTCCATAGCTCTCGAGCTCACTGAGCGTAGTGAAGTGCGCTTGCGCCAACGCCCTTCGACTGCGGCGGCAGGTGTGTTCTCCGCGACCGAAGGGAAATGGCCGCCTCCGCTCCTGCAGAGGGCATCGACCGCATCATTCGGCCACACGCTGAGCCTGTCGAAGCGCGTGGCCGGCAATCGCCTGACATCTCGCCACATCCTTCGACAGGCTCAGGAAGGTGTCTCGGCGGAGATCTTGTTCCTCCGTATGAGGGCGCCACACGCGGTGCGGCCGGCGTCGGGAGGAGGCGGCCGACGCCGGCCGACAATCGGGGCCGGGCAGCCTCCGGCCCCCGTGGTCTTCGCCGCGAGCCGCGCCGCAGGCGCGCTGACCTACCGGCGGCGCAGGAACGACGGGATGTCGAGATCGTTGACGTCGAAGGCGCGCGGTTGGAACTCCTCCGCCGGCACTTCGATCGGCCGCTGGCCCGCCTGGGCCTCGCTGCGGCTGGTCGGCCGGCGCGCGATGGGCCGCCGGGCGGTGGTCGTCCGTTCGAAGCCGGTGGCGATGACGGTGATGCGCAGCTCGTCGCCGATGTTCGGGTCGATGACGGCGCCGAAGATCAGGTTGACGTCGGGATGGGCCGTCTCCTTGATGATCGCCGCCGCCTGGTTGACCTCGAACAGGCTCAGGCCCGGGCCGCCGGTGACGTTGAACAGGATGCCGCGGGCGCCGTCGATGGTGATGTCGAGCAGTTGGCTCGAGATCGCCTGTTCGGCGGCGGCTCGGGCGCGATCCTCACCGGTGCCGCGACCGACGGCCATCAGCGCCGCCCCGCCCTCCGACATGATCGTGCGCACGTCGGCAAAGTCCAGGTTGATCAGGCCGGGGACGGTGATCAGTTCGCTGATGCCCTGAATGCCCTGGCGCAGCACGTCGTCAGCCATCCGGAAGGCGTCCTGCAGGCTGGCGCGCTTGTCGGCGATCTGCAGCAGCCGGTCGTTGGGGATCACGATCAGCGTGTCGACGTGCTCTTTGAGCTTGCCGATCCCCGCCTCGGCCGCCGCGGCGCGCTTGGCGCCCTCGAACGTGAAGGGGCGCGTGACGACGCCGATCGTCAGCGCGCCGACCTCCTTGGCGATCTGGGCGATCACCGGCGCCGCGCCGGTGCCCGTCCCGCCGCCGATGCCGGCGGCGATGAACACCATGTCGGCGCCCTTGAGGGTTTCGTACAGATCCTCTGCCGATTCCTCGGCCGCCTTCTGACCGATGTCGGGATTGCCGCCCGCCCCCAGCCCGCGGGTCAGCTTGTCGCCGATGCGAACGCGCGAAGGCGCGTTCGACAACAGGAGCGCCTGGGCGTCGGTATTCACGGCCGTGAACTCGATGCCTCCCATGCTCTCCTCGATCATCCGGTTGACGGCGTTGCTGCCTCCGCCGCCCACCCCGATGACCATGATGCGGGCAAACGATTCCGTCTTCGTGTTCGGATACATCTCGCTCCTCCTCCTGGCTGCAGATGGGTTGGCTACCGCCGGCTCAGCTCCCGGAAACGAGTCCGGGGCCGGCCGTGGGGTCTTCGATCGCTGGGTTCCGCTCGTCGGCAGGGTCATGGCTCTCCGTCCTTCCCGGTGCACATCTCGGGCCGCCGCTAACCGGGCAGCAGCCGCTTGAAGAAATCGGCGGCACGGGCCAGATCGAACTTGGGCAACGTGAATCCCGCCAGGCCGCGGCCGTTCAGGTGGGACTGCTCGTCTTGCAGCCGCGCCCACTCGAGCAGGCCGAGGCTGGCGCTGAAGGACGGCGACCGCAACTGGTCGACCAATCCGTGCGGCTCGTCGGCCTCCCCCACACGAACCGGAAGCCGCAGGACGTCGCTGGCCACGTCGCGAATGCCGGGCAGCAGGCTCGTCCCGCCGGTCAGGACCATACCGGCCGGCAACAGCCCGTCGTAGCCCGATCGTTTGATCTCCTGTCGCACCAGGCTGAACAACTCCTCCACCCGCGGTTCGATCACCGCCGCCAGGTCCGTGCGCCGGAATTGCATCGACTTGTCCTGGCCGAACGGTCGGACGGCGAACATCTCGCTGGGATCGAGCGCCGCCACGCGGGCGTGCCCGTGACGTTGCTTGACGGTCTCCGACGTCTCGGGCGGCAGGTGCAGCCCCTGGGCGATGTCGGAGGTCAGATGGTCACCGCCGACGGGGATCACCGCAGTGTGCCACACCGCCCCCTCGATGTAGACGGCCAGGTCGCACGTGCCGCCGCCGACATCGCACACCACGACGCCCATCTCGCGCTCGGTCTCGGTGAGCACGACCTCGGCCGACGCCAGAGGAGCCAGCACCCAGCCGTCCACGCCCAGGTTGACCGCCTCGAAGGCCTTCTCCATGTTGCGCAGGGCCGTCGTGGCGGCCGTGACGATGTGCGCCTCGACCTCCAGGCGGTATCCGTGCATGCCAATCGGCGACTTGATCCCGTCCTGACCGTCGACGACGTAGCCGCGCGGGATGACGTGGATCACCTGCCGGTTGTACGGCAGGGCGATCGAGCGGGCCGCGTCGAGCGCCCGGGCGACATCGTCGGCGCCGATGATGCGGCCGGACACGCCGGCCATGCCCTTGCTGTTGAGCGAGGCGATTTGCGCCCCCGACAGGCTGACCAGCGCTGACGTGATCTCGTAGCCCGACGACCGTTCGGCCTTGTCCTTGGCTGCCTCGACGGCCCGGGCCACGCCTTCCAGGCTGACCACCCCTCCCTTGCGCATGCCCTGGGACGGGGCGATGCCCACGCCGATGACTCGCACCCGCCTTTCTTCGTCGAGATGACCGACCAGGGCACAGACTTTCGTCGTGCCCACGTCGATCCCCACGAAGATCACCTCGTCCGGGCCTAGCAGCGTAGCCGACACGTCAATCCCTCTTGACACGGTAATAGGGAGCGGCCGGGTCTTCCACGCTGACCCACTCAGCCTGCACCCCTCGAGCCTGCAACGCCGCGGCGATCTTCCGGTAGAGTTGGACCTTCACCACCATGTCGCCGGAGGCACCGAAGTAAGCCTTCCAACCCATCGCATCCTCGAATCCCAACCCGTGTACGGGGTCGTACCGCAGGACGGTCACCTCGGGCACCTGAAGCCGGAGGGCGGCCGCCGCCCACAACACCTCGGGCTCGACCACTGGAGCCAGCGCATCTCGCTGAATGTCGAGCACCGTGTCTTCCGAGTCGATCCGCACCAGGTCGTCGCGCTCGCCGTGGGGCAGGAAGGCGATCCCGTCTTCGCTCAGCCACCACGTCCGCCCGTCGTCGTTCCACTCCACCATCGGCGTGCGCTCGACGACGTCGATCGAGACGCGGTTCGGCCAGCGCACCTTCACCGTCGCCGACTGGATCTCGGGCTGCGCCAGCAGGCGTGCCTGGACCTCGACCGGATCGACGGTGAACACCGTTTGGCCGCCGATCCCGGCGATCGAGCGAATGCGCTCCTCGCCGAGCATGTCGCTGCCCGTCACCGAGGCCTCACCGACTCGATACTCGGCGCTGCGAAAGGCTGAGGCCAGGGTCCAAATGAGCACGGAGGCCATCCCCAGGGAAAGCAGGCGAGCGCCGGTGCGGAAGGCCGGCAGCGCCGGGAGCCTGAGCCGCGCGCCGATCTCGGTCGGCCACACCAGCTCGCGCACCTTGCGCGGGCGCGAATGCCGTCCGCCGTCGCGCGTCCGGCGCCGTGCCGTCGGCTCCACCGGCCGCCGCAGCTGCGCACGCCGCGAGCGAACGGATTCGGCACGCGTGCGAGGCGAGTCGTAGGTGGGCTCAGCCAGGCTCACGCCGCCTCCCCGTAACGCCGCACCAGCCGGTCCTTCTGGGCCTGGCGCTCGAGCGCCAGCTCGATCAGGCGCTCCATCAGTGCCGGGTACGGAAGGCCGGTGGCGTCCCACAGCTTCGGGTACATGCTGATCTTGGTGAAACCCGGGATGGTGTTGAGTTCGTTGAGATAGAGATCCCCGGCTCGTTTGTCGAGCAAGAAGTCGGCCCGCGCCATGCCGGCGCCGTCAATGGCGACGAAGGCCTCGACCGCCAGGCGGCGGGCCTGGGCGGCGATGCGTTCGTCGATGGGCGCCGGGATGCGCAGCTCGGAGGCGTTGTCCAGATACTTGGCGCGGTAGCTGTAGAACTCATCGCTGGGGACGATCTCGCCCGGAATGGAAGCCTGCGGCGTCTCGTTCCCCAGGACGCTGACCTCGATTTCGCGCGCCTCCAGGCCGCGTTCGACGATTACGCGCCGGTCATAGCGGGTGGCGTCCATCAGCCCTTCGATCAAATCCGAACGGCTGCGCACCTTGCTCACGCCTACCGACGACCCGAGATTGGCCGGCTTGGTGAACAACGGGTATGGCCCTGCTTGTTCGCCACGCGCTGCGGCCGCAACCGGATCGGCGGCGATCTCGCTCGAGAGCAACAGAACCCAATCGAGCACCGGCAATCCGCGCGCCCGCATCAGTTCCTTGAACAGGGCCTTGTCCATCGCCACCGACGACGCCAGGACGCCGGCGCCCACATAGGGGACGTCGGCCAGCTCGAGCAATCCCTGGATTGTGCCGTCCTCGCCAAACGAGCCGTGCAGCACGGGAAAGACGACGTCCAGCTGGCTGACAACGTCCATCGGCGAGCCTTCGCCCCACGAGAACAGGCAGTGCAGACCGGCGTCCGCCAGGATGGCCGCCGAGGACAAGCCATCCAGTTTTCCCCGCTCCATCATTTCGAGCGTCTTCGGCCCGGTGTACCAGCGGCCGTCGTGGGTGATGCCGATCTGGACCGGTTCGAAGCGTGCCGGATCCAGCGCCGTCAATACCGAGCGCGCCGAGAGGAGCGAGATTTCGTGCTCGCCCGAGCGGCCGCCAAACAACACGCCGACGCGCAATCGATCCGTCACGACAGATTCCTCCGGACGTCGTCCGGCCAATCACCCAACAGCTCGATCTCGAGATCCAGGCGCACCCCGGACTGTTCCTGGACGCGGGCTCGCGCCTGGCGCAACAGCTCAGCGACGTCCGCGGCGCGGGCCCCGCCGAGGTTGACAAAGAAGTTCGCGTGCACGGGGCTGATCTCCGCCTGGCCGACGCGATGGCCCTTCAATCCCGCCTGGTCCAGCAGCCGGCCGGCATGATCACCGGGCGGGTTCTTGAACATCGAGCCCCAGCTCGCCCCGGGCGGCTGCGTGCGCTGACGGTAGGTGATGTTCTCTTGCATGCGTTGCCGGGTTTCCACATCGCTCGCCGCGGTCAGCCGGAATGTCGCCGAAACGACGACGGCCTCGCCGGGATGGCGCTTGAGCCACGATGAGCGATAGCCGTACTCGAGTCGTTCCACCGGCCAATCCGCTTCACCCGCCCCGCGCTGGACCAGCGCGGCGCGTTCGAGGCAGCCGGCCGTGTCGCCGCCGTGCGCCCCGGCGTTGCCGACCACGGCGCCGCCGACGGTGCCCGGAACGGTGGCGGCCCATTCGAGGCCGGCCCAGCCGCGCTCCACGGCGCGCCGCGCCACACCGCCGAGCGACGCGCCCGATTCGGCCCAGACTCGCGGGCCCTCGGACGTCTCGTCCAATCGCGTCGCCTTCGCTTCGTTCAAGAGCACCACCTCGCGCACACCCTCATCGGCCACCAGGACGTTCGATCCGCTGCCCAACACGCGAAACGGCACACCCAGTTCCCACAGCTTCGTCGCCGCAGACGCCAGTTCGTCCCCGCGGCGGACCTCCATCAGGAAGTCCGCCGGTCCGCCAGTTCGGGCGGAGGTGTAGCGGGCCAGCGAAACCCCTTCCCGCAGGCGGGAGCCGAAGGCCTCCCGCAGCACCTCCGCCGTCGGGCGGGAGGGACTCACAGCCGGCGAACCCTCGCGATCAGCCGCGAGACGACCTCGCGCTCAGGCAGTTCGGGGTTCAGAGGCGATGTCCCGCTGACTCCTTCGCCCAATTCCGCCTGCTTGGCGACCAGGCGCATCCGCAGCTCCATGCGGCGGTCGACCTCGAAGATCCGACGCTGTTTCTCGTTCATCTCCCCTTGTCTCCCTTCCCTCCGGCCGAAAGGGTGTCCAGCACGCTTCGGCCGACCTCATTGGCATCACCGGCGCTGAGCGTCACGACGACCGCCGGTGGTTCGAGCCGCGCCAAGAGATGCGCGGCCGCCGCCTCCAGGTCCGGAGCGAAGTACACGTCCGGATGCAGGATTCGTTCCGCCAGAACGGCCCCTCCCATGGAAGGATCGGGGGCTTCCCGGGCGGCGTAGACCTCCGTCACGACCACGTGGTTGGCGTCCGAGAAGGAATGGGCGAAGCCGTCCAGCAGGGCACGTGCTCTCGAATAGGTGTGCGGCTGGAAGACGGCCCAAACGCTGTGCCCCGGGTATCTCTCCCGCACGGCCTGGAGCGTCGCCCGGATTTCGCTGGGATGGTGCGCATAGTCGTCGATGACCACGACGTTGCCCGTTTCGCCAAGAATCTCGAAACGCCTCCCCACTCCGTGGAACGTGGACAGTCCTTCGCGGACATCGGCCATGGAAACCCCGAACCAGTCGGAGGCGGCAATCGCTGCCAGGGCATTGAGGACGTTGTGCCTCCCGGGCAACCGCGTCCGGAACAGCCCGATGGAGGTGGCGCGATGGGCGGCGAGGAAGTCGCTCCCACCGGCGCTGTTCGTCCGTAGGTCCTCGGCCCGCCAATCCGCCGCCTCGGCGAACCCGTAGGTTTCGCGCGCCAAGCCGGCCTTCCCGAGACGGCTGGCCGCGGGATCTTCGGCGCACACGACGAGGCGGTCTCGAACCTTGGCGACGAATTCTTCGAACGCGGCCAGATGGTCGGCCGGCGTAGGAAACAGGTCCGGATGGTCGTGCTCGACGTTCGTCACCACCGCCAGGTTTGGCGAAAGGCCCAGGAAGGCGCGGTCGTACTCGTCGGCCTCGATGACGAAGTCCACTCCAGAACCTGCGTGGGCATTGGTCCCGAGATCTGCCGGCAACCCTCCGAGGATGAATCCCGGCTCTCGACCGGCGCGCGTCAAGGTCCACGCCAGCAGGCTGCTGGTCGTCGTCTTGCCGTGCGTCCCGGCAACGGCTGCCACGCGCAGCCCGGCGGTCAACTCGCCCAGGAATTCTTTTCGGTGCATGACCGGCAGGCCGCGGGCCCGCGCCGCGGCGACCTCGACGTTCGTCTCAGGCACGGCCGACGACACCAGGACGATGTCCGCCCCGGCGACGTGCGCCGCGTCGTGGCCGTAGGCGACCGGGATCCCTTCCGCCTCGAGGGCGCGGGCGTAGGGCGTCACGGCCTGATCCGAGCCGGTGACGATGTCGCCGCGCTCCTTGAGCACTCGCGCGATGGCCGACAACCCGGAGCCCCCGATTCCCACGATATGCACGCGACGCCTCATACGAACACGACGATGATGAACACGAACACGATGCCGACGGCGAAGTAGACCTGCGGGATCGGCAGCAGTTGCGGCGGCATGTAGGCGATGATGTTGGCGATCTCCTGCGCCAGGTCCGAACCCTCGGCCGGCGCCGTGATCAGCGCCGTCGGGTAGCCGGCTTTGTGCAGGTAGAACCAGATCGACCCGATCAGCAGATATCCATTGAGCAAGCCCAGGCACAACCCGAGCAGGATCTCCTCCAGCCGCTCACGGGCCAGCTTCTGCTGCAGCGCCCGGATGTTGGGAGACTGGTAACCGAAGAATGCCAACAGGACGAGCAGCCCGGCCCGGATGGCGAACTGGTTGATTCCCGGCTGCGACTCCATGGCGGCTTTGTACGGCGAGATGTAGCTTTCCAGGATGGCGTTGAGGAACAGCCCGAGCACGACGGCGCTGGTGACCAGGAGTTCCTTGGCCCAGCCGCGCATACCGCCGATGAGGCCGAACAGGATGACGAACATCCCGAAGACGACCACCAGGCTAACCACGCGGGCCTCCGGCGACGCGTTCGATCTCGGCTGCGATTCGTCCCGCGGCTCCCGGAACCGCCTGGCGGCGGGCGGCAGCAGACATCGCCGCCAGGCGTTCCGGGTCGTGCAGCAAGGCGCGGACGAGCGGCAGCAGCTCGCCCGGCAACCGGGAATCCTCGAGCATCACGGCCGCGTCACGCTGCACCAAGAAATCGGCATTGACCTTCTGATAGCGCCAGGCATGCGGATAGGGCACCAGCACCGCCGGCAGCCCGAACAGAGGCAGCTCACCGAGAGTCGATGCGCCCGCTCTCGACACCGACAGGTCTGCGGCCGACAGAGCCCGCGTCATGCCTTCGTGCAAGTACGAGTACGGCTGGTAGCGCGTAGCGAGTTCAGTCGGCAGAGACCCCATGACCGCATCGACGCGCGGCCAATCCAGATCTCCCGTGACGTGAAGGATCTGGGCCAGTCCCAGGAAGTCCTCCAGTCGCGCCCAGACCGCCTCGTTGATCGACCGGGCGCCCAGGCTCCCGCCGTAGACGAGCAGCACCGGCTCATCGGGGTCGAGGCCCAAAGCGCGGCGCGCCGTTGGCTTGTCCATCGGCTGAAGGTCCGGCCGCGTGGGATAGCCGGTGACGACGACTCTCCGGCGAGGCGAATAGAAGCGGCGCGACTCTTCGGCCGTCACCGCAACCACATCGGCCATGCGCGCCAGGAGCCGCGAGGCCAGTCCCGGCTCGATGTCGGGCACGTACAGCACCTTCGGGATCCTCGAGCCGGCGACCGCCGCCGGCACACCGACGTAGCCGCCGGTGAAGAGCATGGCATCCGGGCGGAAGCGCTGGATGACGCGCCGCGCCGCCGCCGCGCCGCGAGCCAGCCGGACGACGTTCCCCGGCAGAGCCCGCAGGCCGACGCCGTGGACGCCGGCGGCGGGAACGGGATCCAGTGGAATCCCGGCGCGCTGAACCAGCGAGGCCTCCAGCCGGCCTTCTCCGCCGATCCAGCGCATCTCAGCCTTCGGCCTGAGGGCGGCGGCGATGGCTAAGGCGGGATACACGCCGCCGCCGGTACCGCCAGCCGATACCAATAGTCGAAACATGACCCTCTGCGCCTGTCTCCAAGGGTTGTCGCCTCGATATGTTTAAGAGGAATCCGACGCCCGTGAGCGTCGTCACCAGGTTCGACCCGCCGTAGCTGAAGAACGGCAGCGCGTTCCCGGCGAAGGGCAGCAACCCCAGCAGGACCGACATGTTGATCAGGGCCTCGGCCCCGATCCAGAACGTCACGCCGCCGGCCAGCAGCATCGCCAGCCGGTCGGGCGATTCGATGGCGATGCGGAAGCCTCGCCACAGGAGCAACGCGAACAGTGCCAGGATCAGCAGCGCCCCGATCAGGCCCAACTCCTCGCCGATGATGGCGTAGATGCTGTCGGTGTGCGGCGCCGGCAGCAATCCGAACTTCTCGCGGCTGGCACCCAGGCCGCGCCCGAGCAGGCCGCCGGAGTAGAACGCCTGCAGGGACTGCTGCACGTGGTAGGAGGCCTGCTCGATGTTGACCAGCCCGGCCATGTAGTCGGCCCAGCGCTGCCGTCCGGTGTTGGTCAGCCGGACGAGGATGTAACCGACCGTCCCGCTGCCCAGGGTGATCAGGATCGATTGCGAGACTCGGGCGCCGGCCAGGTAGAACATCACCAGGGCGACGATGGCGACCGTCAGCACCGCGCTCAGGTCGGGTTGAAGAAGAATGAGGCCGCCGAGGATTCCGATGATGGCCATCAGCGGCATGAACCCGTAGCCCCACTCCGACAGGCGCTCGCCTTTGGACTCCATCCACACGGCGAGGTAGATGATGACCACCAGCTTGGCCAGCTCCGACGGTTGCACCGAGCCGCCCAGGAACGATCGCCGCGGTCCGCTGCCTGCGCTGACCAGGAGCAGAACGATCAGGCTCAGAATGGTGAACAGGATCAGCGGCAGGGCGAGCCGCCGCAGCCAGCGAATCGGAAAGCGCGAGGCCACCGCCATCGCCACCAGGCCGACGCCCAGGTTGGCGAGTTGGCGGAAGAACAGCGCGCTCGGATTCCCGTAGAGCCGCCAGGACACATCCCAGCTGGCGGAGTACATCATCACCAGCCCGAAGGCGATCATGACGCCGACAAGCGTCAGCAGCCACGGATCGAAGCCGAAGGTCCGCAGGCGGCTGGCGGGTCGAGCGGCGGTGAGGGGAGCGGCGGCGCCGGTCACAGGCCCTCGACCAACTCGCGGAAGCGATCCCCGCGCGCGGCGAAATCCATGAAGGCGTCGAAGCTGGTGCCTCCAGGCGAGAGCAGGACGACATCGCCGGGCTGAACGCGCCGGGCGGCCGCCTCGACGGCCGACTCGAGGTCGGGCACGACGTCGATCGAATAGGGCCGCTCGCCCTTGGTAGCGGCAAGGGCTGCCTGTATCTTGGGGACGGCTTCCCCGAAGAGCACCAGGTGGTCGACTCGGGACCGGATGGCTTCGGCGAACTCGCCCCAGGGCAAATCCTTGTCGCGGCCGCCGGCCAGGAGAACGATCGGCTCGGTGAAGGAACGCAGGCCCGCCAGGGAGCGTTCGGGCGTGGTGGCGATCGAATCGTCGTACCACTCGGCCCCACCAACCCGCCGGATGAACTCGAGGCGGTGCGGCAGACCGTGGAAGACGCGCAGGCCTTCCGCCATGGCGGCCGTGCCCAGGCCGACGGAGGCCGCTGCAGCACAGGCCGCCAGCGCGTTGAGCAGGTTGTGTTCGCCGCGCAAGGGTACGTCCTCGGCCCGGCAGACCGGCTCGGGCGTGCCGCTCACGTCCACGACGATGTGACCGTCATCGAAATAGGCTCCCGGCACGGGCGGCCGGGGCTTGCGGCCGAAACCAACCAGGCGGCCGTGGACGGAATAGCGCAGGTTCCAGGCGCCTTCATCTTCCCAGCCGAGGACGGCGGTGTCCTCCGAGGACTGGAAGGCGAGGATGCGGGCTTTGGCCGAGGTGTAGGCCTCCATGGTGCGATGGCGGTCGAGATGGTTGGGGGTGATGTTGAGCACCACGGCGACGGCCGGCGAGGCCGTCATGATCTCCAGCTGGAAGGACGAGAGCTCGATGACGACGCGGTCGTCCGGGAGGATGTTGGGCAGATCGAGCAGCAGCGGCCGCCCGATGTTGCCCCCCACCCAGGCGCGTCGACCGCTGGCGTGTTCGTCGGCCTCGGCCATCGCACCAAGCAAGGCCGTGGTCGTCGATTTGCCGGCCGAACCGGTGATCCCCACGACGGGCGCCGGGCAGTCCTCGAGGAGGAGCTGGGAATCGTTGGTGACGGCGATTCCCAGCTCGCGCGCCTGCTGTGCCAGCGGCAGATCGGCGGGAACCCCGCCGGAAAGGCACAGCAAGTCGGTCTCCTCGAGCAGCGCCGGCGGATGCCCGCCCAGCACGTACGTCACCGGCAGACCCTCCAATTCGTCCATCGCCGGACCCAGCGCGGTCGCCGGCTGAAGGTCGGTCACCACCACGCGCGCCCCCGCGGCGGCGAAGTGGCGCGTCAGCACCTTACCTTGCCGGGCCAGGCCCACGACCACCACCCGTTTCCCGCGCCAGTCCGTCAACGCCCATCTCCGTCTCAGGCCGCCTTGGCATCCGACATCGCCATCCGGCTGGCACGTGGCCGGGCCTCTTTGCGGGCCGAGACGGCGCGCTCTTCGATCCCCACGAAGAAATGGTTGGGCAGGACGGAGCGGCTCGAGCGCAACGTCACGCCGGCCACCACGCCTTCCTTGCCGTCGGCCAGCGTCGCCGGATGCACCAGGCACAGCGTCGGCGTGCGGCCGTACTTGTTCCCGTAGAAGGACACGGCGCGCTCGACCTTGTCCTTCAACGCCTGTGGGCCGTCATCGAACCAGAGCATCCCTGTGTCCATGTCAACTCCCTCTCAGCAAGGCCAGTGAGACTCCGATCATCGCGGTCAGCAGCGCCACCAGCCAGAATCGCTGCACGACCTGCGTCTCGCTCCATCCGATCAATTCGAAGTGGTGGTGCAGCGGCGCCATCTTGAAGAGCCGCTTGCCCTTGGTCAGGCGGAAGTAGACAACTTGCAGGATGACGCTCAGGACGGCGCTGACGGGGATGATGGCGATGATCGGGAGCAGGATCCATTGGCCGGTCATCAGGGAAACGACGCCGAGCGTCGCGCCCAACGACAGCGAGCCGGTGCCGCCCATGAACATCTCGGCCGGGTGGGCGTTGTACCAAAGGAAGGCGAAGGTGGCCCCGACCACCGTGAAACAGAAGCGCATCAGAAAGACTTGGCCCTGCAGCACGGCGATGGCGCCGTAGGCGGCGAAGGCGGTGGCGGCGATCAGGCCGGCCAGTCCGTCCAGCCCGTCGGTGAAATTGACGGCGTTGGTCGAGGCGACGATGACGAAAGCGGCGATGGGGATGTACCACAGGCCGAGGCTGATCCCCTGCGGATAGTTGGGCAGGTAGAGCTCGGGGGCCTGCAGCACGTACTTCAACCCAACGGAAGCGCCGAGGGCCAGCAGGATCTGCCAGAAGAGTTGCGTCCGGGCGCGCAGTCCCTCACCACGCCGGACACCCTTCACCCCCAGCCAGTCGTCGATCGCACCCAGCGTGGCGTAGGCCAGCATGACCAGCGTCGGCAGCAGGACCGAGGGACCCTGGACGTTGAGGTCGCTCACCACCGACACCAGGTTCAACACGACGGTCACGGCCAGGACCGAGATGACGATCAGCCAGCCGCCCATCGTCGGCGTACCCAGTTTCGTGATGTGGCGTTCGGGGCCCTCGATTCGGATCTTCTTGCCGATGCCGAGCAGGCGCAGCACCTGGATCAGCGGGCCGCCCCAGATGACGGCCAGCAGGAAGGTGATGCCTCCCAGGGAGAGGGCGATGGCCGATTCGCCGGTCATGAGCTCGGCTCCCCCAGAGCGGCGACGATCTCATCCATGTGCATCCCGCGCGAGCCCTTGATCAGCACGACGTCTCCCGCGCCGATGCGACCGTTGAGCCAGTCGATGACCTCCTGGTTCGTCGCCAGTGCTGAAATGTGCTGTGCCGAAAGCCCCGCCTTCTCCGCCTCCTGGGCAATCCAACGCGCCCGTGTACCGAGCACGATCAAGTCGTCGGCGATCTCGGCCGCGCGAGCGCCGACCATTCGGTGGCCGGTCTCTTCCTGGGCGCCTAGCTCCAGCATGTCCCCCAGGACGGCGATGCGGCGGCCATCCAACTCCCCCAGCAGATTGAGCGCCGCCAGAACGGAAGCAGGGGCGGCGTTGTAGGTGTCGTCCAGAAGGAGAGCCCCGTGGGGGCCGCGGACGGCCACCAGCCGCAGTTGGGTTTGCGAAGTTTGAAGCCCGCTCAGGATGTCGTCCCAGCCCATGCCTTCGGCCAGGCCGACGGCGGCGGCGCGCAGGGCCGTATGCACCGAATGCTGCCCGAGCATGGGTACGCGGAGATGAAAACGCTCTCGTCCGTGATGCAGCACGAAGCGGACGCCTTCAAGACCCAGGCCCTCGATCTGATCGGCCCACAGGTCGGCATCGCCGGTCAGGCCGTAGGTGAACACGCGTGCCGAGGTCCGCTTGGCCATCGGAAGCACGTTGGGATCGTCATGGTTGAGGATGGCGACGCCTTCGGGCGCCGACGGCAGGGCCTCGACCAGCTCAGCCTTCCCGGCGATGATGGCTTCCATCGTCCCGGCGCGTTCCAGGTGGACGGGGCCGATGTTGGTGATCACGCCGACGGCCGGCCGGGCGATGTCGCACAGCAGGCTGATCTCACCCGGGACGTAGAATCCCATCTCGAGCACGGCCCGCTCGTGCGCCTCGGTGAGGCGCAGCAGGCTCAGCGGAAGCCCGATCTCGTTGTTGAGGTTTCCTGCGTTGCGCAGCGTTCGGTAACGCCGGTCGAGCAGGTCGGCGGTGATTTCCTTGGTGGTCGACTTGCCGATGCTGCCGGTGATTCCAATCACGCGGACGGGAAGCTGGGCCCGCCACACCCGGGCGATCTGCTGCAGAGCCGCCAGGCTCTTCTCGACCCGCAGGCACAGCGGCGGGTCCGGAAGCCGGGCCGGTGCCCCGGCCCGCAGATCGACGACCGTCAGGTTACCGCCAACTTCGCGTTCAATCAGCGCCACCGAGGCCCCGTGCTGGAAGGCTTCGGCCACGTGATCGTGGCCATCGGTGTGCTCCCCCGCCATGGCGACGAACAGCGAACCCGGAATGGCGGTGCGCGAGTCCAGAACCGCGTCCGTCAGGACGAGCGCGCCCGCTTCGGGGAGCTTCCCGGTCAGAGCTTCGACGGCGGTGCCGAGGGTGAGCAAGCGCATGGCCCCGCCTCAGCCCCCCGCCGCCAGTGCTTGAACGTCGGCGGGCGGGATCTGCAGCAGGACGACGAGGCGCTCGACGATCTCCTGGAACACCGGGGCGGCGACAACCGAGCCCCACGGTGACGTCTCGGGCTTATCCAGTCGCACCAGCACGACGAAACGTGGGTCGTTGACGGGACCCCAGCCGATGAACGAGGCGATGGTCCACTTGGGGTCGTAGCCCTTGTCGGTGGGGATCTGCGCCGTGCCGGTCTTGCCGGCCAGGACGTAGCCCGTGACGGTGGCCCGCCGCGTCTCACCTTGCAGCGACTCGACCAGCATCGACGTCAGGGTCTGGGCGGCGGCGGCCGAGATGGGCTGCCCGAGCACAGTCGTCCGCGGGTAGAAGGCGCCTTCGGCGCTGACGACCTCGCGCACGACATGCGGCTGCACCATGACTCCGCCGTTGGCCACGGCGGCTACAGCCGTCAAGAGCTGGATCGGTGTGACGGAAACACCTTGGCCGAACGAATTGGTGCCCAGGTCCGATTCCGTCCATTCCGGATGGCGCGGCGTTCGCAATTGACCGGCCACCTCACCGGCCAGGTCGATGCCGGTCAACTGCCCGACGCCGAACTCCGTCAGGTAGTTGTAGAAGGGCGCCGCTTTGAGCTTGTCGGAGGCGACGTAGGCCAGGCAGACGTTCAGCGAGTAGCGCAGGCAGCCGATCATCGTCTGCGCGCCCCACGCGCTGTAATCCCAGTTGCGGATGGTGTGGCCGCCCACCTCGATGCTGCCGGTGTCGATGAAGATGTCGTTCGGCTGCACGACTCCGGCGTCGAGCGCGGCCGCCATCGTCAGGACTTTGAAGGTGGAGCCGGGTTCGTACTGCGCCGCCACGGCCGGGGTGATGGCACTCTCGTCTTCCTCGGCCTTCTTCAGCCAGGGCTCGTAGTTGTTCGGGTCCAGCGCCGGCCAGGCGGCCATCGCCAGGATCTCGCCGGTCTGCGGGTCCATGACCAACACCTGGCCGCCCTCGGCCTTGCTGTCGTGGACGGCTTCCTCGAGGGCGATCTCGGCCGTCTGCTGAATATCGGCGTCGATCGTCAGGACCAGGTTGACTCCGGCCGGCGGATCGGCGTCGCGCTGGGCATCCGGCGGGATGAAGCTGCGTCGGACGGTGATGGCTTTCCCGGAGAGCCACTCGTCGTAGTAGCCCTCGACGCCGAAATACCCCTTCCCCTCCTGGTTGACGAAACCGAGCAGGTGCCCGGCCAGAGTTCCATTGGGGTAATGGCGCCGCGGAGTCGGCACGAGTTGGAGGCCGCTGAGGTCCGGCGCCTGCGGGTCGGCCAAGAATCCGCCCAGGACGCCGGCCACCGTCGGATCGACGACGATCGGAAGTCGCCCGGCATCGGGATCGAGGCGAGTCAGCCGAATCCGATACTGGCCCTTTGAAGGCCAGTCGAAGGTCAATTGGGCGTAGAGATCCTCGATCGGCAGCACCAGCACCTTCGACAAGACCGACGCGATCTGCTTGCGGCTCTCGTCGGTCAGCTGACGGAGCTCGACTTCCAGGAAGTACATCGTCCCGTTCGTCGCCAGCAGCACCCCGTCGCGGTCGTAGATCAGGCCGCGTTCGGGGATGAGACGTTCCTCCAGGCCCAGGCCGGCCCGATCACGGGCATCGAACACCGGCGCATACGGGCCGAACTGCACCCGCACGAGCTGCACGACCATTCCGGCGCCCAACAGGCCCATCATGGCCATCAAGACGACGACACGCGCGGCGCCGGGACGCTCCGCCGTGCTTACCGTCATCGCTCGCCTCGAAGCCCGCCCAGCAGCCGCTGCAGCCATTCCCCCAGGGTCTCGGTGTACGCGGGCGACAGCGTGCCGCGCGGCGAAGGCGGGCTGCCGATCGGACGCGGTGCCACAAACTCGGATGGAGGCACATACCCATCCAGCACCACGTACTCGATGTCCTTCGGATGCGCGGGGCGGAAGCCGATGGACGAGGCGCGCTCGAGCATGCGCTTCGGCGTGGTCAGATCGGCGAGGCGGCCGGTGTACTCACCCATCTGGCGCACCAGTTCGGCGCGCTCCGTCTCGAGCCGGAGCACTTCGCGTCCGGCACGTGCCAGTCGGGCGTTGACGGCCAGGTACAACGCGCTGACGACCAGCAGCGCCACCAGGCCGAGCATGGTGTTGCTGGTCGTGCGAACGTTCAGGCGCCATGGGGCCTGACGAGTCGCCTGGGTTGGATACCGCCGCAGAAGCTGCACCGTTGACTGCCGCCTTCCTTAACTCATGCAAGGTTCGTGCCGGACACTCGCTCGACCACGCGCATCCTGGCGCTCCTGGCCCGAGGGTTGGAGCGCACTTCCGCCGGTTCCGGCCGGGTCGGCTTGCGCCCCACCAAGCGCACCGTGGCCCGATGGCCGCAGGTGCACACCGGCTGGCGCGGCGGGCAGAGACAATCTCGACTCTCCCTTTGGAAGAAGCGCTTCACGATCCGATCCTCCAGCGAATGAAACGCGATCACCGCCATGCGCCCTCCCGGCGCCAGAAGCGAGACACCCTGAGGCAGAGCGGCTTCCAGGGCGTCCAGCTCGCCGTTGACGGCGATGCGCAGCGCCTGAAAAGTCCGCGTGGCCGGATGGAGGCCCGATCGCTTGCCCGGGGTCGCACGCGCCACGACCGCCGCGAGGGCGGTCGTCGTGCGGATCGGCCGGGCGCCGACAAGGGCGCGCGCGATCCGGCGCGCCCGGGGCTCTTCGCCCCAGCGCGCCAGGAGGTCGGCCAGCTCGACCTCGTCCCAGCCATTGACTATCTCGTCAGCCTTCAGGGATTGCGCCGGGTCGAAGCGCATGTCGAGCGGACCTTCGCGTTGGAAGGAGAAGCCGCGTCCGGCGTCAGCCAGTTGAAGCGACGACAGCCCCAGGTCGAGCAGGATGCCATCGACCGCTCCCCACCCCTGCCGGCGCGCTTCCGTCGCCAGGTCGGCAAAGGAAGCGTGCCTCAGATGGAGGCGTCCGGTGTAGCCACCCAGGCGCCGCGCGGCCATGTCCAGCGCCGCCGGATCCCGGTCGAGGCCCAGCACTTCCCCATCCGGTTCCGACAGGCTCAAGAGCCCCGCGGCGTGCCCCCCGCCACCGAGAGTCCCATCGATATAGCGGCCCCCCGCACGCGGTTGCAGTGCGGAAAGGGCCTGCTGGTAAAGTACCGGGGTGTGCTGTCCGGCTGCGTCACCCGTCGACGCAGACACGGACTACCCCGCGGAAAGGTCGAAAGCCGAGAAGCGACGGGAATTGGACTCAGGATCGCCGACCGAGGCACTCTCTTTCGCCCAGGCCGCCTGGTCCCAGATCTCGAAGTATTCCCCGGCGCCTACCACCACGGTCTCGTTCTCCGGCAGCAAGCCGGCGTAGTCGCGCAGGAACGGAGGGATCAGAATGCGGCCGACGGCGTCGAGGGTGACCTCGGTGGCGCCGCCGAAGAGCAGGCGGCGCACGGCGCGCGCCTCGGGATCCGTCGTCGTGAGGACAGTGGCGCGGCCGGCCAGGCGTTCGAAAGACGCCGTGGTATAAACCATCAGGTTCTTGTCAAACCCCTGGGTGACGTACGCGCCGGAGGCGAGGGCAGAGCGAAACCGGACGGGGATCGTCAGGCGGCCCTTGGCATCAATGGAGTGCGTAAACTGGCCCAGGAACATGCGTTCTAACGACCGCCTCTCGCGCAGGACGCCGGACTTCCCCGGCGTCCCACATCTCACCACTCTTGCCCACAAGCGCCCACAGTATACGCACATTTCCCACAGGACGCAATAAGCCTGTCAAGTTGCTCATTCCGGTACCGTGGTCCTGCCGCCATATGTGGGAGGAAGAGGGTTGAAACACCCCACCGCTAGCCTCGGCCTTCGCTCTCGATTCGTCGGGGTCGAAGTCGACGTCCCCGTCTTCGACGGCTCCTCTCGTCGCTACATCAACTTCGACAATGCGGCCTCCACTCCAGCGTTGATCTCCGTCCGCGACGGCGTCGATCGATTCCTCGAGAACTACGCCAGCGTTCACCGCGGCACGGGTTTCAAGTCACAGCTTTCGACCTGGGCCTACGAACACGCCCGTCGCCGCGTCGTCGATTTCGTCGGGGCCGACTCCCAAGAGCACGTGGCCGTGCTGGTCAAGAACACCACCGAGGCCATCAACAAACTCGCCCGGCGCCTCCCCCTCCGACCGGACGACGTTGTCCTGACGACCGTCATGGAGCATCACTCCGATGACCTGCCCTTCCGGCCGATCGCCCACGTCGTCCACGTGCGCGTCCACGCGGACGGCCGTCTCGACGAGGACGACTTCGATCGGCAGCTCGAGGCTCATCGCGGCCGGGTTCGGCTGGTGGCCGTCACCGGGGCCAGCAACGTCACCGGCTACATCAACCCGGTCCATCGCCTGGCGCGCAAGGCCCACGCTGCCGGGGCCTGGATCGCCGTCGATGCCGCGCAATGGGCGCCCCACCGGCCGATCCGCCTCCTGAGCCTCGACGACCCGGAACATCTCGACTTCCTGTCGCTCTCCGCGCACAAGTTGTATGCGCCCTACGGCGGCGGCGCTCTCATCGGCCGGCGCGATGTCTTCGAACAGGGTGAACCGGATGCGCGCGGCGGCGGAACGGTCGAGGTGGTCACGGTGGATGACGTCGTATGGTCCGGACCTCCGGACCGAGAGGAGGCCGGGAGCCCGAACGTCGTCGGCGCGGTGGCGTTGGCGCTGGCGCTGGACGAGCTAGGAGCTGTCGGGATGGAAGCCGTGGCGGCACACGAGGCCGCGCTGACCGCCCATGCCCTGCGTCAACTGGCGCAGATCCCGGGCGTGCGCCTGTACGGGGATCCGGACCCAAATCGAGCCGCGGATCGACTCGGGGTCATTCCCTTTGCCGTCGAGGGCATGTCCCACTTCCTGGTGGCGGCCATCCTGGGGCACGAGCACGCCATTGGCGTGCGCAGCGGCTGCTTCTGCGCGCACCCTTATGTGCTTTGCCTGTTGGGCTTGGATTCGCAAGAGGTTGCCGATGTCCGGCGGCGGATGCTGGCGGGCGACAAGTCCGAAATGCCGGGGCTGGTCCGAGCGAGCTTCGGTTTGTACAACACCATCGAGGAGGTCGACCGTTTCGCCGAGGCGCTGGCACGCATCGCCCGAGGCGAACACCGCGGGACCTATCGGCAGGATCGACCGAGTGGAGAATTCCACCTCGATGGCTGGGCACCGGATTTCGAGGCGATGTTCGCGGCGAGTCCCCTGACGCGGATCACCTCCCCAAACACCTCGTAGGGGCGAAGGATGCTTCGCCCCTACCCCATCCCAGCCACCAGTCTCACGATTCCGGCTTCGCGCGCTGTGACGGCATTGGCGGCGTTGGTCGCCCTAGCCGCCTTCGTCTCTGCCTGCAGGCGCGGCCAGACAGCCTCCATCCGCCACGAGATCGAACACGGCGGCCGCACTCGCGCCTACTACGTCCACCTTCCGCCAGACTCCGCCAACGGCAAACCGCTCCCGGTCGTCCTCAACTTCCACGGGGGCGGCGGCGATGCCCAGGGTCAGGAGCGCTATTCGGGCATGGACGCCGTCGCCGATGAGGAAGGCTTCATCGCCGTCTACCCGGACGGCACGGGCCGCTTCGGCGAGAGGCTCCTGACCTGGAACGCCGGTGGATGCTGCGGTTCTGCCCAGGACGAGGCGGTCGATGACGTCGGATTCGTCCGGGCCCTGATCGCAGATTTGTCGGCGGTCACGCCGATCGACCGGAGCCGGATCTACGCGACGGGCCTGTCCAACGGCGCCATGATGAGCTACCGTTTGGGAGCCGAAGCCGGTGATCTGATCGCGGCCATCGCCCCTGTGGCCGGGGCAATGACGCTGGAATCCTTCGCGCCGGCGCGCCCGCTGTCAATCCTCCACATCCACAGCGTGGACGACCCGCGAGCATTGTACGACGGCGGCATCGGGCCGCCCTTCCCCCTGACCAATCGACGGGTCGAACACCAACCGGTCGAGTCGGTCCTGGCGCAGTGGGCAACCTTTGACGGTTGCCCTTCCGAGCCGGCCGAGGCGGAGCGGATGGAAGGACCTCCCGGAACCGATCAGACAGCGACACTGTGGGTCTACTCGCCGTGCTCGGATGGAGTTGAGGTCGCCTTGTGGAAACTGACCGGCGTCGGACACGTCTGGCCCGGTGGCGCCCCCGACTACCTGAAGCGAATCCTCGGCCCGTCGACGTCGATCATCGACGCCAACCGCGAGATGTGGGCGTTCTTCCCGAGGTTTGCGCTTCCTCGGTGATGGCGGAGGACGATGGGGCCGTGCCAATGAATGAAGCAGTGGTCAGTGGTGAGTGGTCGGTGGTCAGTCAAGGGCTCTTGCTGACCACTCGCCACCAACCACTGACCACTGATTTTGCAGGCAGGCCGACCTGTAAGCCGCGTTCTGTCCGACGGCCGTTCGGGTTTACGGACGTGCCGGGCGAACCCGGCCGGTTCCTTCGTCCCCTCCCAGCCGCCTGTGCGACCATCTATCTCGGCCCGACGTTGCCGCCGGGTTCGAGCAGCCTACCCGGAGCTCGGAGGGGACGGGTCGTCCCCTGCCCGCAGAGCGGACGTTGCTCCTGCTTGGCCTTGCTCCCGGTGGGGGTTGCCTGGCCGGAGCCATTGCTGGCCCCGCCGGTGGTCTCTTACACCACCGTTTCACCCTGACCTCTCGCTTTCGCGAGCGGCGGTCGTTTTCTGTGGCCCTGTCCCCGGGTCTTCCCCGGCCGGGTGTTACCCGGCACCGCACCCTGTGGAGCGCGGACTTTCCTCGGCTGATCCCTCGCCGAAGCGCGGGACCAGACGCGGTCGCCCGGCCAGCCATGCCTGCCCTGTCATCATAGCGGCCCGGAGAGGCGCCGTCAATGCACAGAAGGCTGGGCGAGGCCCGTTGCGGCCCGGGGCGTTAACACACAGCTAACGGCGGCATGCTAGCCTAGTATCATCAGTCTCGAAGGGGGAAAGACGCTGCCTTGTAGCCGCCCCTGCGGAGGGCTATAATCCAGTGTCTTTGGAGGTCGTTGGTGCCCACGTACGCCTATCGTTGTGACAACTGCGGTGTGCAATTCGACCGCTTCCAGTCGTTCAGCGAGCCGCCCCTGGTGCGTTGCCCGGAGTGCGGCGAGGACGCGCTTCGCAAGCTCTACACGCCCGTCGGGATCGTGTTCAAGGGCTCGGGTTTCTACGCGACCGACCATCGCTCGCCTTCGGGCCAGTCCTCGACGAAGAAAACCGAGCCATCCACCGCGGCCGAGAAGACCCCGAGCGTCGACAAGCCGTCGGGTAACTCCGACTCATCCGACTAGCCATTGGAAACCAAAGAGCCGGGCGACGCCCGGCTCTTTTTGATTCTGGGAACCGGCGGCCTACATCTGAAACCCGCCGCTGGCCCGGACCACCTTCAGCTCGAAATTGGAAACGAACTCGCCAAGCTTGTCCCGCAGCGTCTTCCAGTCGTCGGTCGATAGAGCGCCGCGCATCGTCTTCAGGTCCTCCGTAACGCCGCCGGTCAGGATCTGGGGCCGCTCGCCGAACGTGGTCAGCCACGCCTCGGTTGGTTGGATCCCGAGGCGCTGCATCCCGGGAACCAGCTCCCGCACCACGAACTCGAAGTACTCCTGCTCCTTGCCGGGCAGGATGTCCCAGGTCATCAGGAGCTTGACCGCCATGTCCATCCATCCCACCCGGGCCGGAAGATGACGAGCCGGCCCTCACGCGGGTGCGTCCAGGCGCGACTCAAGCCTGGGCCTGTTTGAGCAGGACGACCTGGGTCTCTTCGGACAGGCCGCCCTTGGTGACCTTCAACGAATCGATCGGCTCGAGGCTGCTGATGCCCATTTCCGACAGGAAGCGGGACACGGGCGCGAGCTTCAGGGTCTCCTTGCCGGCTTTGAAGTGCATGGGGACGACGATCGATGGCTCGATCAGACTGATGACCTCGGCCGCCTGCGACGGGCCGAGAGCGCTGCCGCCGCCGACAGGAACCAGAGCGACGTCGACCGTGCCGAGG
>DATIFK010000166.1:0-5605 GCA_035455265.1 Anaerolineales bacterium | reverse complement strand
TCGTCGGCGGGCAAGACCGGCACGGGAGAGTTCTGCGACGCGCTGGCTTTGCAGCGGAACCTGTGCGTTCCCGGCAACTGGCCGACGCACGCCTGGTATGCCGCCTACGCACCCTTCGAGAACCCGGAGATCGCCGTCGTCGCTTTCGTCTACAACGGCAGCGAGGGCGCCGTCACCTCCGGTCCCATTGTCAAGCAGGTCCTTGAAGCGTACTTCGAGCTTAAGGCGATCGACGCGGCGCAACAGCAGTAGACAGTCGTCAGTTGTCAGTCATGCGCTTTCCGCTTCCCCGCCATGCTTCGACAAGTTGTTTGGAGGGTATGGGAACTGGCGGCTGGCGGCTGGTGGCTGTTGGCTGGCAACCGCCAGAACTGGCCTCAGGCATCGCCAGGGGCCCACAGGCGGGGCCTTGCGCAGTCAGCATGCTATAATCCGCCATTCGGAAGGCCATGGCCGAGCCACTGCCGATCAAAGGGGTCCGGGACGGGTTGCTGATCGCCCTTCCCCCAGGCGAATGGGAGGCGTTGCGCGCCTCCCTGCTGGCGACGATCGACAGCCGCGGCGATTTCTTCCGAGGCGCGCGCCTGGCGCTGCAGGTCGAGGAGCGCGCCCTGGGCGCGGCCGACCTGGGCGGGTTGCGAGATGACCTCTCCCAACGCGAGACCACCTTGTACGCTGTGCTGTCGAGCTCGCCTCTGACTCAGGCATCGGCCGCCAACCTGGGCCTGCAGACGGATCTCACCCGGGCGGGCGCGAAATCCGAAGCGGAGGAAGCTGAGGAAGAACCCGTCGATGAGGAAGTTCCGGCCGAGGCGGCGTTGTTCCTCGATCGGACACTTCGATCCGGGCAGGTGCTGCGACATCCCGGCCACGTGATCGTCCTGGGCGACGTCAATCCCGGCGCGGAGATCGTGGCCGGCGGCAACATCCTGGTGTGGGGCCACCTGCGCGGTGTCGTGCACGCCGGCGCCGGTGGCGACGAGTCGGCCAGCGTATGCGCCCTCGACCTGGCGCCGACACAACTTCGCATCGCCGGCCGCATCGCCGTGTCGCCCTCGAAGCGAGGGCGCGTGCGACCCGAAATGGCCTTTCTGCGAGACGGTCAACTCGTGGCGCAACCCTGGGACGAAGAGCGACGGCACGGATAACCGGAGACAACGCATGGCGGCACGGGTCGTGACGGTCACATCGGGCAAAGGCGGCGTGGGCAAGACCACCGCTACCGCCAACATCGGCGTGGCGCTGGCCTCGGCCGGGCAGCGGGTCGTCTGCATCGACGCCGACATCGGGCTGCGTAACCTCGACGTCGTAATGGGCCTGGAGAACCGCATCGTCTACGACCTGGTCGACATCGTCGAGGGACGCTGCAAGCTGCGCCAGGCGATGATCAAGGACAAGCGCCTGCCGGACCTGCACCTCATCCCGGCCGCGCAAACGCGCGACAAGACGGCCGTGTCGCCCAAGGACATGGTGCGGCTGGCCGACGAGATCCGGCCGGACTTCGACTGGGTCGTGATCGACTCCCCGGCCGGGATCGAGCGCGGCTTTCGCAACGCCGTCGCGCCGGCGGACCTCGTCCTGATCGTGACCAACCCGGAAGTCTCGGCGGTGCGCGACGCCGATCGCATCATCGGTTTGGTCGAGGCCGAGGAAAAGGGTCCGCCGCAGCTGGTCCTCAACCGGGTCAAGCCCGAGATGGTCCGCCGCGGTGACATGCTCAGCACCGAAGACGTGCTCGAAGTGCTCGCCATCCAATTGATCGGCGTCGTCCCCGAGGACGAGTCCGTACTGGTGTCATCCAACCAGGGGCTGCCGGCGGCCCTCGATCCGAAGAGCCGCGCCGGCAAGGCCTTCCGCGACATCGCCCGGCGCCTCAACGGCGAAGAAGTTGCTTTCGAAGACCTCGAGGCCAGGGACGGTTTCTTCGGGCGACTCTCCCGCCTGGTCCGGCCGGGAGGCGCATCATGAGCTTCCTGCGGTTCCTGCGAGGCGAAGCCCACAGCGCCCGTGCTGCCAAAGAGCGACTTCAGCTGGTGCTGGTCCACGACCGGGCCGATCTGCCCCCGGCGAAGCTCGAGGCGCTCAAGGACGACTTGATCGCCGTTCTGTCGCGCCACATCGAGATCGACTCACGCGCCGTCCGCATTGAGCTCACCCAGGACCGCGACCAGCAGCGGTTGGTGGCCGACATCCCGCTGGCCTCCAGCCGCGCCCGGCGGCGCCCGATCGGCTGATCGCATGCAGGTTTCGACTCGCCTGTGGCGTCATTTCGACGTCTGGCTGCTGGCGTCGGTGGCGGTTCTGACCATCGCCGGCGTAGCCATGATCCGCTCGGCCATCGGCGGCAACGAGAACCTGGCCGATCTGGTCCCGCGCCAGGCCATCTTCGCCATGATCGGCCTGGCGGTCGTCGTGATCACGGCCGCCATCGATTACCGCTTCTGGACGGCCCTGGTCCGCCCGCTCTACCTGCTGGTCGTCGCCGCCCTGGCGCTGGTTTTGGTCGCCGGATTCGTCGGCTTCGGGGCCGCACGCTGGTTCAACGTTGGGATCGCCTACATCCAGCCGACCGAGCTGGCCAAGGTCATGATGATCCTGGTCATGGCCGACTTCTTCGCGCGACACCGCCATGACCTCAGCCAGACACGCGTCATTCTTCAGAGCCTGATCCTGGTGAGTGTGCCGGCCGTGCTCGTCTTTCTCCAGCCGGATCTCAGCACCGTGATCGATCTGGGCATCATCTGGGCCACCGTCGTCTGGGCGTCAGGCGTTCCGCTGCGCCGACTGGCTCTGGTGCTCGGAGCCGCCGTCGTGCTGGCGCTGATGGCCTGGCCGTTCCTGGCCGAGTACCAGCAAGCCCGAGTGGTTTCGTTTCTCTTCCCCAACCCCGAGGCGCGCTACGGCGAGACGTACAATGTGACTCAGGCGTTGATCGCCATCGGCTCCGGCGGACTGTTCGGGAAGGGCTACCTGCACGGCACTCAGGCGCAGTTGCGTTTCCTCAAGGTGCGCCACACCGATTTCATCTTCGCCGTCTTCTCGGAGGAATTCGGGCTGGCTGGAGCCTTGATCTTCCTCGCCGTGTTCGCCATCGTTCTGTTGCGCTGCTTCCGGGCGGCAAGGATGGCGCGCGACCCATTTGGCGCCTACCTGGCCTACGGCGTGGCCAGCCTGTTGATGTTCTCGGCCGTCTTCAACATCGGCATGAACCTCAGCCTCATCCCCGTTTCGGGCGTGCCCTTGCCGTTCTTCAGCTACGGCGGTTCGTCACTCGTAGCGAATCTGTTCGGCATCGGCCTGGTCGAGAGCGTCATCCTGCGTCACAAAGCCATCGATTTGTAGCTGCGCCCATGCCTACACCCTCCCCTGCCCGCGTACGCTACGCACCCTCCCCAACCGGTCGCCACCACATCGGCGGCGTCCGGACGGCGCTGTACGATTACCTGCTGGCCCGCCAGACGGGCGGCCAATTCATCCTGCGCATCGAGGACAGCGACGTCAAGCGGCTCGTCCCCGGCGCCGAAGAAGAGATCCGCGAGAGTCTCCGTTGGCTGGGCCTGCAGTGGGACGAGGGCCCCGACATTGGGGGGCCGGTCGGGCCGTATCGCCAATCGGAACGGACGGCGATCTATGCCGACCACGCCCAACAGCTCCTCGACCGCGGCGCGGCTTATCTGTGCTTCTGTTCGCCGGAACGGTTGGCGCAGATGCGCCAGGATCAGCAGAAGCGCAAGGAGCCGCCGCGCTACGACGGCCTCTGTCGCCGGTTGAGCCCCGAGGAGGCGCGCCAACGCGCCGACCGCGGCGAGCCGCACGTCGTCCGCTTCCGCACGCCTCGAGAAGGAACGACCACCGCCGTCGACCTGCTGCGCGGACCGATCACCGTCGACAACGCCACCATTGACGACTACGTGCTGCTCCGATCCGACGGCCAGCCGGTCTATCATCTCGCCGCCATGGTCGACGACCATCTGATGGGCATCACCCATGTGATGCGCAGCTCCGAGTGGCTGCCCACCTTCCCGCTGCACGTTCTGGTCGTGCGCGCCCTGGGATGGGACGAGCCGGTGTGGGTCCATCTGTCGATCTTCCTCAACCCGACCGGCAAGGGCAAGATGAGCAAGCGCCAGGCGGTCGACACCAAGGGCGGCGCCAAATCGATCTACGCGCTCGACCTGCGCGACCTGGGCTACCTGCCCGAGGCTGTCGTCAACTGGCTGGCGCTCATGGGATGGTCGTACGACGACCGGTCGGAGCTGTTCTCATTGGACGATCTCGTCGCCAAGTTCTCCTTGGAGAAGCTCAACCCGAGCCCGGCGGCGGTCAACTTCACCAAACTCGACCACTTCAACGGCATCTACACTCGAGGTCTGTCCGACGAGGACCTGGCCGGTCGGATGCTGCCGTTCTTTCAGCAGGCCGGCCTGGCCGCCGATCGCAACACCCTCATTCGCCTGGCGCCCATCTTGCGCGAGCGCGTTCGCACGTTGGAGGAATCCGTCGAGATCGCCGGCTTCTTCTTCCGCACGGATGTCGAGCCGCCCCAGGAGGCGCTGACGGGCCGCGGCATGACGCCGCAGGCCTCCCGCGAGGCCCTTCAGGCCGCCCTCGCCTGCCTCGAGGCTGCCCCCAGCCTCGATCCGAAGACCCTCGAACCGGCGCTACGCTCCCTGGCCGACGAGCTGGGGCTGGAAGCGGGCCAACTCTTTGGACTGCTCCGCATCGCCGTCACGGGCCAACCGGTCAGCCCGCCGCTGTTCGAGACGATGGACATCGTCGGCCGCGAGACCGTCCTCGCTCGTGTTCGCCGAGCCGCAGAGCGACTCGCAAGCCTGTGATCGGCCGCCGGCAGTCAGCGATTGGCAACAGAGTGAGTGGTGATCAGCAAGGGCGATGGGTGGTCGCTAGTGAGCGATCGTGTCAAGGGCTGACAACGGATACGAGCGGCGGAATGCAGACGGCGGATGGCGGACGGCGGTTGGCGGGCAGCTAACAGCTGAAAGCTGACATCCGACAGCTGCCAGTGGTAGAATCCCCGCGGCGATCACTGGGGGTTCGTCTAGTGGTAGGACAGCGGACTCTGGATCCGTATGCCGAGGTTCGAATCCTCGACCCCCAGCCAAACGCGAAAAGGCGCACGCTCCTGCAGGAGCGTGCGCCTTTTCTTCTCTCACCGGGCAAGGTTGCTCAGACTTCGCGCGTCGGCCTCACCGCTGCCCGAAGGTCCGATTACTCGGCCGCCCAGATGACATGGGTCACGAGAATGTTCCCGTGGCCAAAGTCACGCGCGTAGGTTGACTCTCGACCGTCCCGCGAGCTGCTCACCAGGCGTCCCCAGGCGCTCGGGGCGCTGAAGTCGCCGCTGAGGAAGCTGGCCGGCAGGCTACCCACCGTCGTCGTGCTGTCGAAGTGCGAGTAGATGAGCCCAAGCTCATCGTAGTCGTGTTGGTTCGGGTGCGTGCTCTGGGTGTCCGAGGCGCTCGTGTTGTGGTAGTAGTCCATGCACGTGTTTAGCGAAATCCCACTCTCGTCCTGATGGGCCAAGCCGAAGGTGTGGCCGACCTCCTGGCAGATGACGTGCTGCATCTCGGCGGTGTTGTTGTAG
>DATIFK010000165.1:0-7670 GCA_035455265.1 Anaerolineales bacterium | reverse complement strand
CGAACTCCGACGGCGCGAAACCTTCGGGCACCCGCAGTCCGATCGCTTCCAACGTCGGGAGCACGTCGGCAAGCCAACGCGCGCGGACGGCGGCTGCCGATGGGCACACGCCGGCGGCAACGAGCCCGTCTTCCTGCGGGCGCGGCGCCGTCAGGTCGGCCAGATGCGGCCATAGATCGTCGAGGGCCCGCTGCATGCGGCGGCGACTCTCGTCGGTCCCCAGGCCGAGCCGCCGCACCCAGGCGCGTGTGTGTCGATCGTGGTAGCGCTCTTCATTGATGATCTTGCGCGCCACGGCAGCGATCGGAGGATAGGCGCTCTTGGCCAGATCCTCCAGCCACA
Organism: Anaerolineales bacterium; assembly: GCA_035455265.1. Classification (GTDB taxonomy): domain Bacteria; phylum Chloroflexota; class Anaerolineae; order Anaerolineales; family E44-bin32; genus MGOM01. The sequence continues at coordinate 7,328 of DATIFK010000165.1, read as the reverse complement.
CCAGCTCGGCCGCGTCGAACAGAAACTGGCGCAGCATCGAGCGGGCCCAGTCGCCGTTGGGCAACTCGACCAGCGGGGTGTGGCGAAATGCGTCGGCGGCGCGCTGGAAGACCAGCCGGTCCGGCCAGCGCTCGGGGTCCTCCCCGACGAGCTCACTGTAGACCTGATACCACAGTAGCGCGTGGCCCATCTCATCCAGAGCGATGTTGGCGAAGGCGATGTCCTCCTCGAGGATCGGCGCGTGGCCCGTCCACTCGGAGTCACGGTGGGAAAGGATCATCTCGTCGTCCGCCAGGGACAGAACGTAGTCAGCGGCGGCGCGCCGTAAGTCCTCGTTCACGGTTTGGCCCGTCCGGACTCGCGGTCACGCCGAAGCTTGCGCATCATCGTCTCGACCGGATAGAAGGCCTGGTCGCGAAAGGGCTTGTCCTTCGACGGGTCGAACATCGGTGCAGCATCCTCAGGCTGCGTCGCCAGGCGGCAGCGTTCAGGCGCCACCCACCAGTCGACGATACCGCCGCCCAACGTGTTTCGCCCCGCGTCGAGGGCCTCGGCCGCCGAGGCGGCCTGGACGGTCCCAAGGAAGGTCTGCACTCCTTTGTGACCCGGCTTGCCGAAGACCAAATACGGCTCCTGCTCCGGCGCGACGGAGGCGGGAGGTTCGGCCGACCCAGCCGGATGGGAAGTGATGGCTTCCGCGGGCAACGCCCACAGGCCATGGCAATCCGGCCGTCGCGCGAACACGTCCCGGGCGTTCTGCAACGCCAGCTCACCGTCCGAGGCGTGGACGCTGCCGGCATGGACCGGCGGCCGGCCCGGCCGTTCGATGACGAAGATCTCGTAGCGGCGAAGCTGGGTGTCGGTCACGCCGCGCGATCCTGCCGTCGGCTGAAGGCCGCCAGCGCCTCCCGCACCCAGGCGCCGTCCTGATGCGCCTTGCGGCGGGCCTGCAGGCGCTCCTCGTTGCACGGTCCACGTCCCTGGACGACGTTCCAGAACTCATCCCAGTTGATCTCGCCGAAGCGCCAGTGCCCGGCCTCGGCCTCGAAATGTAGGGATGGATCCGGCAGGCTGAGTTCCATCGCCAACGCCTCCGGCACCGTCTGATCGACGAACTCCTGGCGCAGCTCGTCGTTGGTGCGGGTCTTGATCCCCCAACGGACGAGCGTCGGCGTGTTGGGCGAGTCGGAATCGCGAGGGCCGAACATCATCAGCGTCGGCCACCACCACCGGTTGACGGCGCCCTGGACCATCTCGCGCTGCGCGGCCGTACCCTGAGACAGCCGCAGCACGATCTCCATCCCCTGCTTGCGGTGGAAATTCTCTTCCGCACAGATGCGCACCATCGCCCGCGAGTACGGACCATAGGAGGAACGGGCCAGCATGGTCTGGTTGAGGATGGCGGCGCTGTCGACGAACCAGCCGATCACACCGACGTCGGCCCAGGCTGCCGCCGGATAGTTGAAGATGCTGGAGTACTTCGCCCGACCGCTGAGCAGCGCCTCGATCATCTCTTCCCGCGTGGCGCCCAGCGTCTCGGCGGCGTGGTACAGGTATTGTCCGTGGCCGCCCTCGTCCTGGACCTTGGCCAGCAGCACGAGTTTGCGCCGCAGGCTGGGCGCGCGGGTGATCCACCCGCCTTCAGGGAGCATGCCGACGATTTCGCTGTGAGCGTGCTGCGAGATCATGCGGATCAGCTGGCGGCGGTACTCAGCCGGCATCCAGTCTCCCGGCTCGATCTTCTCGCCGCGAGCCAGACGGGCCTCGAACTCAGCCAGGTTCGCCCCGTCCTCCGTCTGCATGGGAGAAGTCTCCATCGCCGGGGTCGCGGGATTCATCTCCGACCCTTCCGCCCGCGCTTGGACCTGGCAGGCGCCTTCGTCCGCGGCTTCGGCTTCGCCTTCGGTGCAGCTTTGGCGCGTGCAGGCACCCGGGGCGGTGCGGCGGGTTTGGCAACCTTCCTGGCGGCGCGCCGCTTGGGCGGCACGGGTTCCGGCGGCACGGGTCGTTCTTCCGAGGGGAGCACCCCGCCGATCCATTCGGGTGCGCGGTCCTCGGCCCAACGTTCGCGGATGGCGCGGTAGTCCGGCGTGCGCTTTTCCAGGAACGCCTGGACACCCTCGCGGGTTTCCGGGCTGGTGTTGTGAAGAGCCAGCCAGTCGCGCCCGTGACCGATGGTCATGGCCCAGGAGAGATCTCGCCAGAAGTTGAGCTGCTGGCGGGTGTAGCGCGTCTTCTCGGGAAACTTGTCGAGCAGCTTCTCGACCAGCTCGTCGACCGCCTCGTCCAGGTCGTCGCGCGGCACGACCGTGTTGACCAGGCCCCACTCGTAGGCCTGATGGGCCGAGATCGGCTCGTTCAGCAGGAGCATTTCGCGGGCGCGCCGCTCGCCGATCACCAGAGGCAGGAACTGCGTCGCACCGGCCAGCGCCACGCTGCCGTGGCTGGTGCCGACGTGGCGGATGTAGATATCGTCCGCGGCGATGGAGAGATCGCACGACAGGTTGAACTCATTGCCCCCGCCCACGACGATCCCGTTGAGGCGGGCGATGGTCGGTTTGCCGAGGTTGCGCAGTCGCTCATGAACCTCGATGAACTCGCCCATCCACTTCCAGTAGTCGCGCGGGCGGTCGAGGAACTGTTCCTGCTCCTTGAGATCGGCCCCGGTGCAGAAGGCGCGGTCGCCGGAGCCGGTAAGGATCACCACGCCGACAGTGTCGTCCCAGCTGGCGTCCTTGAGGGCCCGGTTGAGCTCCTCCAGCATCTGGCCGTTGACGGCGTTGAGCGCCTCCGGACGACCGAGGGTGATCGTCGCCCGGCCGCCGCCCTTCTCGTAGCGGATCGTTTCGAAATCGTAGCTGTCGGGGTCTCGTCCGACGTATGTCCGATCGGCGGCGGAGGCGCCGGCAGGCTTTGGGGGAGGTACGTCGAGGGGCCGACGGGGCAACGGGGCCGCGCGGCCTCGGCTCACGGTCGGCTTCCCAGCTCCACGAGCACGCTTCCCCTTGGAACCCATCACCTGTGATCCTTGAGCCGCATCGCCCGAAGCCGGGCGAACATTCGAATTGTACCGCCTTCCTCCAGAATACCTGGCGCCTGTCGCTAAGGGCTCCCACGCGCCCACCGGCGCAGGATCGGGGCGGCTCGGTATCGGTCCTCTCCCAGCTCGGCGTGCAGGTGGTCCATCACCCGCACGACGCGTGACCACCCGAGACGGCGCCCCCACTCCAGCGGGCCGGCCGGGTAGTTGGCGCCGAGGCGCATGGCCAGGTCGATGGTCGGCTCGTCGGCCGTAGCCTCCATCAGGGCGAAGGCGGCTTCGTTCACCAGCGCGGCGACGAGGCGCGGGAGGATCAGGCCCGCTCCGTCCCGAATCCACTCGGCCCGCCGGCCGCACGTGTTCATCAAGGCCTCGATGGCGCGGCGCACTTCGGGCGAGCAGCGCTCGGCGGCGACGAGGGTCGCCGCGCGCGAGCCGACAAAGAACAATCCGTCGAACCCGATCACTCGCTCGGGGTGCGTGCACCAGGTGTGGATCTCCGAGAGCGTGGCGTCGGCGGCCTGGACGAGCAGCGGCACGGATGGGGGCAAGGCGCGATCGAGGCGATACACATGCTCGCGCAGCCTTTCGTCAGTTCCGGCGGCGACGATCCCCGCCACCGGCGCGCTCCCGTGAGCCTCGTGCAACGTGAACCCGGCGCGCAGCATCTCTTCGGCGATCCCCGACGCCCATGTGCCCTCGGAGAGAACCAGCAGGCCCGCGCCGCGCTCCCCCGCCGGCGCCTCGCGGTCCAATGGCGGATCGCCGGCCGAGTAGTTGTAGAACCCTGCGCCCGACTTCCGCCCGAGCCGGCCCTGCTCCACCAGGCGAGCCTGAATCGGGTGCGGGCGGTAGCGCGGCTCGCCGAAGGTCTGCTCGTAGATCGAGCGCGTCGCCGCCAGATTGACGTCGAGGCCGATCAGGTCCATCAAGCGAAACGGGCCCATACGGAATCCCCCGGCCATCTCGACCACGCGGTCGATCTGGTCGACGGTAGCGATCCCTTCGGCCAGCAGCCGGAGGGCTTCGCCGTAGAATGGCCGGGCGACCCGGTTGACGATGAAACCGGGCGTGTCGCGGGCCACGACGGGAGTCTTGCCGAATTCCTTGACCACGGCGACGAGCGTCGCCAGGGTGGCTTCGCTTGTCTGCTCCCCGGCGGCGACTTCGACGAGGGGCATGAGTGCCGCCGGGTTGAAGAAGTGCAGCCCGCCGACGCGCTCCGGGGTGGATGTCGCCGAGGCGATGCCCCCGATGGACAGGGTGCTGGTGTTGGTTGCCAGGAGTGCCGGCGGGGGGCAGATTGACTCCAAGCGGCGGAAGAGGTCGCGCTTGAGGTCGAGGTTCTCCGGCGCAGCCTCGATGACCAGACCGCAGCCCGATAAGGCCTCCAGGTCAGCCGCCAGCGTCAATCGGTCGAGAGCCGCCGTCTTGCCCGGTTTGGAGAGATGACGATGGAGGTATTCCTGGGCTCGAGCGCGGGCCGATTCGATCGGGTCGACAAGGACAACAGGCCGCCACGCCGACAGGGCGACCAGGGCGATCCCCGACCCCATCGTCCCGGCGCCAATGACACCGATAGGCGAATCCGATGCGAGCCCGCGGCCCGGCATCCCCACTCCTTTGGCGATCTGCCGATGATACCCCTCAGGGGGTCGGGGAGAGGAAGTACCCCTCCGCTTCCCTCCCCTCCACTGCGGGATGCTGCGCGATCGCTACGGAGTGCTGTGCGACCTTCCGCTCCCCTCGCGGAGCACCCCTGAGAACCCCGGCCCCCTCCTTTGCCGCCAATATCAACCGTGCGGGGCCTAGATACTCCAGAGGATTTGAGAATGGTGACGTGGTGGCGCAAGCATCGAGGGCCACGACGACTCGCCTCGGCACTCGCGCGGCGGAGCGGGTCTGCGCTCGGAGAAGGGCAGCAACCGCCGCTTACGACCGAGGAGTTAGGGGGGCGTGAGGGGGCCGCCCCCTTTTGCGTCAGGGGCACGCAGCCGTCAGCGGGCGGGACGCGAGGCCCCCCAGGGGATGAAGTCCTTGAGGATCGAGCCTCCGATGAACTCCCGGAGGATCGAGTTGTCCGGAATCACACCGGCGTCGAGAGGCAGGAACCACTCGAGGAAGGCGAGCAGGCGCTTCGCCTCGACATGCTCGGCTGTCCCGAAGGGGACCTGGCGCAGCAGCGGCTCGGCCAGCGGCGCCAGCGTCGAGGCTTCGTAGACCAAGGCCGAGTTGAACATCACATCGGCGTTCTCCTGGTAGGGGAAGATGTTGCGCTTCTCGCCGCGGCGGACCGACTCCCAGCGCTGGATCGTGTCGGCGGCGCTGTAGCCCCGTTGGGTCGCGTCGCGCACGATGCGCCGCAGCAGCCGAGTGTCGGTGGTCGAAACCCGGTTGTAGCGGTCGAGGTTGAGTTGAGTCAGAGCCGATACGTAGACCCGGAAGGTATGCTCCGGCGACAGGTCCGTCACGAGGGCCGGGTTAAGGCCGTGGATTCCCTCCAGCAGCAGGATCTGGTCGGGGGCCAGGGCCACGTCATCCCCCTCCAGGCTGCGCCCGGCCTTGAAATCGTAGTGGGGCATGCAAACGGTTTCGCCGGCGATCAGGCGCCGCAGGTCGCGGTTGAGGCGCGTCAGGTCGAGGGCGCCCAACGACTCGTAGTCGTACTGCCCGCTGTCGTCTTTGGGCGTGGCCTCGCGATCGACGAAGTAGTTGTCGAGCTCGACCGGCAGGGGCGAGATCCCGAGGGCCAACAGTTGGATCGATAGCCGCTTGGAGAAGGTCGTCTTCCCGGAGGCCGACGGCCCGGCGATCAACACCAGGCGGACGCGGCCGAGCCGCTCCGCGACCTGGCCGGCCACTTCGGCGATGCGGCGTTCGTGCAAAGCTTCGGAGACCAGTACCACCTGGTCCGCCCGGCCTTCGGCGATGGCGTCATTGAGCGCGCCGGCATACGAAATCCCCAGGCGGTCCAGCCAGTCCCCGTACTGACGGAAGGTGGCGAGCAGTTTGGGATAGCCCGGGAGCGGCTGAAGCCGATCCGGCTCGTGGCGGCGGGGGAAGCGCAACGTGAACCCGGCGCCGGTGCGCACCAGCCCGAACCATTTCAAGTATCCGGTGCTGGGAACCATGTAGCCGTGGTGGTAGTCGCGGTGCTGCCCCAGGGTGTAGAGGACGAGATAGGGTTTGCGCCGGTGCTGCAGCAAACGCACTTTGTCGTCGAACCGACGGCTGCGGAAGTGCTCGATCGCCTGCTCCAGCGGGACCTGCATCTTGCCGATCGGGAGGTCTTTCTCGACGCGGTCCCGCATGGCGGACTCCAGCCGAGCCAGCTCAACGTCGTCGAGCGCGGCGCGGCCGGTGACCTCGCAGAAGTACCCGCCGGAGGCGACGGAGTGATCGACAGCCAGTGACCCGTCGGGGAAGAGCTCTTCGAAGACAGCCGCCAGCAGGAACGTCAACGAGCGGCGGTAGATGCGCATGCCGTCGGCGTCGGCCATCGTGATCGGCCGCAGCCGCGCATCCATCTCCAGGGCGAACGTGAGCTCTCGCAGCTCGCCATTGACGACCGCGCCGACGACGGGGGCCGGCAGGCCGGGCAGACTCTCGAGGAATTCGGCCAGCTGGAGGCCGCGCGGGCCTTCGACGACGCGACCATCCGGCAGGTATACCTGGATCGTCGGGCGCGCTTCAGCTGGATGGACGGCGGGGATCGAATCGGCGGCCATGGCGGCCCATCGCGTGGGGGACGGCGATTCTACTCCAGAACGACGGGCGGTCACCCGTTCATTCTGCGTTCAGCGGCATGTGCTAGGTTGGATGCCACACATGCCTTCAAGGCTCCGGTGGTAGAGGGGACCCGGGGCAAACGGGATCCATGGTACGCGAAGCGCCCGACCACAGGGGGAGTCGGGCGCTTCGCGTGGGACCATCACCCCTTCCCCTCCTCATCTGACCCCCTCTCAGCTGCCGGCCCGTCTTTGACAGTGGAAGCGTGGCGGTGAGGGGGTTGATGCAATGAATGAAGGGGACTGGGGCCAAGGGTCCCCCCATCTTCTTGTATCTCCATTCGGAGACCTTCGGCCGCTCCGGGGGAGGTAGGGGCCTGCTTACAGTCCATGCGCCCTCACCCCTGCCCCCTTTGACGTCGTCCCCTGGCCAGCGGAGGCGCGAGGTTCTCAAGGAGACGGGGGGCCAAAGGCCCCCCGTCTCCTTGAATCCTCATTCCCCTCTCCCGCTCCGCGGGCGAGGGGGTTGGGGGGTGAGGGCTACCCCGCGTCCATCTCCA
>DATIFK010000164.1:0-15820 GCA_035455265.1 Anaerolineales bacterium | reverse complement strand
TGGGATCGGCATACTCCAGGATCAGCGACTCGACCTGGTCGGGGATATCCAGCACCGTCGGGATCAGGTAGGTGGAGAGGTGCGGCGTCTGAACCAGGCCGCCCTGGTGGACGAAGTTCTCGAGGACGGCATACCCGGCTGCCTGGACCACGGCGCCCTCGATCTGGCCCTGGACTTGCTGAGGGTTCACCGCCCGGCCCACGTCGTCGGCGCAGGTGACCTTCACCAGCCGGATGTGGCCTGTCTCGCGGTCGACCTCGGCGATCACGGCCTCCGCCACATAGCCGTAGGAGAAGTTGGGCTCCGACTTGCCGGTCTGGGGATCCAAGGGTGTCGTTTCCGGAGGCCGGTACTCGAAGGTGCCCACGGCCGGCCGATCCTCCATCCGCCAACGTTCGAGGGCGCGCTCCGCCGCCCCGCGAATCGAGTTCCCAGCCATGAAGGTCATCCGAGAGGCCGACGCCGAGCCGGAGTCGCCCGTCGTGGCCGTATCGGACACGACCAGCTCCACCTTGTCGATGGGGACCCCCACAGCCTCGGCCGCCATCTGAGCCATGACGGTGTGCGCGCCTTGACCCACGTCCGCGCCGGCATGATGGACTACCACACGCTCGATCTCGCCGGTGCCCTGCAAGACAACCTTCGCGGCGGCGTTCTCCGGCGCGCCGAAGGAGAACCCGACATTCTTGAAGGCGCACGCGAAGCCCAGGCCCCGGCTCGAGGCCGGCGCCACCGCTGAACCGAGCGAGGACTGGGCCGGGCGCGTCCAGCCTTTGGCCGTCCGCTGCCAGCCCGCCGCCTGGGCACACGTTTCGATCACCCGGCCGATGCTCACACCTTGGGGGAGCGGAGTCCCGACGGAAAGCAGCGCACCTTCGGTCAGCACGTTGCGCATGCGAATCTCGACCGGGTCCATCCGCAGCGCTTCGGCCAGCTTGTTCATCTGGGATTCGGCCGCGAACGCTCCCTGCGGGCCGCCGAACCCGCGAAAGGCCCCGCCGGGAATGTTGTTGGTGTAGACCGAATAGGCGTCCACCTTGACATGGGGGATCTCGTAGGGACCGGTGCACATCAACGTGGCGTTGCCGAGGACTTTGGTCGAGGTGTACGCGTACGCACCGCCGTCCTGAATCACGTCCACCTCGGCCGCCACCACTTTGCCTTCGCGCGTCGCACCCCACTTGGCCTTCAGGATGAACGGGTGGCGTTTGTGGTGGCCGAGGATCGACTCGTCGCGCGACCAGATGATCTTCACGGCGCGGTCGATGCCCTGCTGGTGCAACCGCCAGGCGGCCAGGGCCAACACGATCTGGACCGACATGTCCTCACGGCCGCCGAAGGCGCCGCCGATGGCCGAGTAGATGACGCGGATGCGATCCTTCGGCAGCCCGAGCGCGTGCGCGATCTGCGCCTGGTCCTCGTGGGTCCACTGACCGGCCACTTCGACCGTGATGATGCCGTCCTCGACGTAGGCCAGGCCGGCTTCCGGTTGGAGGAAGGCGTGTTCCTGCCACGGTGTGTGGTACTCCGCTTCCACCACGACGTCGGCCCCGGCAAACCCTTGGTCAACGTCTCCCTTGCGGATGCGGTAGTGGCAGAAGACGTTGCTGTCGCGATCCGGAAAGAGAAGGGTCGACCCGGGTTTCATCGCGGCTTCGGGGTCTGTGACGATCGGAAGGTCTTCGTACTCCACGCGGATTCGGTGCACCGCTTCGGCGGCGATCGCCTCCGTCTCTGCCACCACGAGCGCGACCTGATCACCGACGAAGCGCACCCGGTCGGCGAAGGGCTTCGAGGACCCAGGGCCGCACAGGACCGGCTGATCCGGGTAGATCAGCCCGTACTCGTTGACGGGGACATCGGCGGCGGTCAAGACCGCCACGACGCCCGGGAGCGATCGGGCCGCGGCGGTGTCTATCGATCGAATGATGGCGTGCGGGCGGCCGGCGAAAAGAATCTTCATCGCCGCCATGCCCGGCCGCTCGATGTCGCCGGGAAAGAGCGTCGCTCCCGTCACCTTGCCAAGGGCGTCGGATCGCCGAACCGAGCGGCCGATCGAGCTCATGCCGAACCTCGGCCGCGGCCGGCGGCCCGGACCGGTTGGGCAGAAGCTTCGATACGACCCAACTCGACCTCGAAGATGCGCCGCAACGTGGCCAGGGCGGCGGCGTAGGTCGGGTCCATGCCGAAGTAGGACAACGAGCCCGATCCCAGGTTGCGCCCTTTGCTCAACGGCGTGTCGGAGGCGTAGTGGAGAATCCCGAGGTCGAACGGCAGGCCCTGCAGATTCACGATTTCGTTGTCCGGATGGCGCTTCGGCCGGTAGAGCTCGTAGACCGCCGACAGGTAGGGCCCGGCCTCCATTTCGATGTCGGTGTAGCCTTCACGGTAGAACACATCCATGTAGCGCGGCGTCTGCAGGAACGTGCCGCGCACGCTGACGCCCTTCTGATTGTCCAGGACGGTGCCGTAGACCAGATGATCGGCCACGCTCTCGGCGGTGAAGGCGTTGGCGAAGAGGTAGGTGTTCTGAGAGTGCTCGTCGTGGAACACACCGGGGATCATGATGTCCCCGATGACGCCGTTGAGCGTTGCGGCCTTCCCGATGAGGTAGATCCCGCGCACTTCCCCGACGCGCGTTGCCAGATGGCTCAACAAGAGATAGGCCGCCATGCCCAGCGGGTAGTCGATATTCAGGATCAGGGCGTCGCTCTCCGACAGCCGATCGAGGCCGTCCAGCCTGACCCGCGGATCAACCCAGTCGGGGCGAAGCCGCGCCAGATCGACGATCTGAGCCGTGATATCGGGGCCATGCTCCGAAGGTATGCGCAGGATCCCGGCGGCCTGTTCGTCGGCCGACCTGAGCTTGCGCAAGCCCGCCCCCGACTCCGTCTGGAGATGCTTCTTGAGGACGTAGTAGAGGAAGTTCTCGCGGCTGGAGGGCACGTGGCGAGCCTCGATGTCTTCCCACTCGCGACGGAAGTCCGAGTTCTCAGGCCGTTCGAGCACCGGCAACAGGTCCTGCTCGTGGCGCAGCGCGAAACCGCTGACCAGGTTGACCAGGCTGTGAGGGTTGCTCGACACGAAGTACACCGGCCTTCGGCGAATCTCGGGGAAGGTCTGTTCGATATGCTCGAACCATTGTTGAATGCCGCGCCGGTAGTCGTTGAGCGAACCGGCCAGGAGGCGGACGGCCAGGCGCTTCTCCCGCGAAGCGATCGCCCGGAGCATCGACCAGAAGGAAGCGCCCCATACGCGCTGGAGACGGACGAGGTCGTCGCGGTCAATCCCCATTCCGACGGCCAGGATGTCCAGGCCCTCGGGAGTCTCGACCGGCTCTCGCAGGAAGCCCAGCACCTGCTCGCCCCGCAGCCGGACGTGGAGCTTGTTCCACTCGATCTGGAATGCCGTCAGCAACGGAAGAATGTCGTCGATGTCTGTGCCGCTGGCGATGTAACAGGCCATCGTCCGCTCGCCGTCGAAGAAGCTGCGTCGCCGCCGCGCGGGCGCGGCCACGGGCTGCCATGATTCCACGTCGGCGAAGCCGCGCTGCCGAAACAACTCGCTGGTCTGGCCGAGGACGACGCGCTCCACATCCACGATGCAAGGCGGCAAGCGAAGCGAGCAGTAGATGAACGCCGACAGGTCGGGATCCAGGCCACGCGCTCGCAGGTGCAGCGAGGCGCCCATGTTGGCATGGACCTCTTCCAGGGTTCGAATCTGGACGTCGGCCGAGGACCGCAACAGGGAGTAATACGTGCGGATGTAGAGCTCGATCTCTTCCGAAGCGGTGTGCGGTACTTTGCGGTCCATTCAGCCCGTCTCAGCGGCGCGGCGGCCCGGTTCGGCGCATCGGAGGCGCGTCGGTCTCCCCCAGTTGATGCGGGAAGGCGACGGCGTAGACCAGGCTGATGACGCCGTAGGTCAAGAGCATGAACAGAAAGGCCACGACGACACTGACCAGCGCCCCAGGCGGCACGTAGGTCGGCAGGAAGGCCGGCCGGATGATCTCCGCCGGGAGGAAGACCCAGTTGTTGACGGCATTCTGGGTCAGGAACCATTGCGAGAAGAGGTATCCGCCCAGACCAAGCATGATGATCATGAAGCAGCCGATCCCGCGCCACATGGGGTTGAGCTGCTTCTTCTTTTCGCGTGCTTCGTCCATCTGCCGGAAGCGCCAGGAGTCACGACCCATCGAATCCTCCTCAGGCGGCCGAGCGGCCGGCCGGCTCTCGTTCCGCCTCGCGGGCCGCCTGTTCGAAGGCGGCGATGATCTTGTAGTAACCCGTACAGCGGCACAGGTTGCCGGTGATGGCCTGCCGTATCTCCGCCGCGTCGGGCCCCGGACGTTCCGCCAGGAGCATCGCCCCGGCCATCAGGAATCCGGGGGTGCAATAGCCGCATTGGACGGCACCCTGGTCGAGGAAGGCCTGCTGGATCGGATGGAGCTGCCCGTCGCGCGCCAGGCCTTCGATGGTGACAATCTCCGCCCGGTGGGCGCGCGGCGCCGGCACCATGCAGGCCATCACCGCCTGGCCGTCGAGGAAGACCGTACAGGCGCCGCACTCTCCCTCGGCGCATCCTTCCTTCGTGCCGATGAGATGCCCATCCTCGCGCAGCAAACGCAGCAGCGTCTTGTCCTGGCCGGTGGTGAAAACGTGGGGGTGGCCGTTGATCGTGGTCTCAATCGGCGTGCCGGACCGATGCTCCTTCGGCTCGGGTAGGTTGTGCACCTCCCCGGTCGTCGTCGAGGCCAGCAGCACCGGTGTCCCGGGATAGCCGTCCCGCTCCTGGCGCGCCGCCAGGGAGCGCAGCGCCCTCAACGTGCAAATGCGCACCATCTCCCGGCGATAGGCGGCTGAGCCTCGAACGTCATCGATCGGCCGCGCCGCCCCTGCCGCCAACTCCGCGGCACGGGTGGCAGCCTCCTCCGACAGCGTCTTGCCCGCCAGGTAGGCCTCCGCCTCGGAGGCGTGTACGATCGTCGGGGCGACCGACCCAAGCGTTACCGCCGCTCGTGAGACCTTTGGTCCATCCCATTCCACGACCACGGCGACGTTGACGACCGACACGGCCTGGGCACGCCGTAAAGCCAGCTTGATGAAGGTGCTGCGGGCGCCGTCCGGCAGCGGGTCGATAGCGATATCGACCAACACCTCGTCGGCGCGCATGACCGTCTTGCGGACACCGGTGTAGAACTCCGGCAGCGGGACGCGGCGCTCACCCTCTCGGCTGCGCAGCGTGACCGCAGCGCCCAGGGCCATCAGCGGGGTAATGGAGTCGTTCGCCGGCGAAGCCGTGATCAAGTTCCCGGCAATCGTTCCGCGGTTGCGGATTTGCGGCGCGCCGACCTCCCAACAGGCCCGAGCCAGCGCAAAGGCCCGCTGTTGGATCAGCCGCGAGGCCGCAGCCTGGTTGTGCGTCACGAGCGGGCCGAGATGGATGCGCCCATCCGATCCCAGCGCAATGTCCGCCAGGCCGGGGAGCCGCGAGACGTCGATCAGCACACGGACATCCGGCCGCACCCCCCGCTCCAGCTCGAGAATCAGATCGGTGGCGCCCGCCACGATGCGGGCGCGGCGGCCCAGCTCGCCCAGGGCGGCGACGGCTTCGTCCAGCGTATGGGGAGTGAGGTATCGCTCCCACATGACGGTCAGGCTTTCGCCTCCCGAGGGCGAACCTCATGCCGCATCGGAGTCCCTGAGCCGCCGCGACGCAGCATGATGATCTGCGACAGGATGCTGACGGCGATCTCCTCCGGGGTTTCCGCGTTGAGCTCCAGCCCCATCGGGGAAACGACCCGCGTGATCCGATCGGCGGCGACACCCCTCTTGGCCAGCTCTTGCGCCGCCGTCTCCCAACGGCGCCGCGAACCGATGACGCCGATGAATGCCGCCGGCGTGTCGAGCAACGCCGGCAGTCCATCCACATCCACAGGCACGCCCCGCGTCGTCAGGGCGATGTAGGTCTGTGCGTCGATCTTCAGTCGCGACGGCAGTTGTGCCAGCGAGCCGGCGAGATACTCGTCGGCTTCGGGCACGGCTTCCGGCGTGGCGTACTCGGGGCGATCGTCCGAGACGACGGTGCGGAAGCCGAGCCAGTGCGCCAGATGGACGACCGCCTTGCCCACGTGTCCCCCGCCGACGACCAGCAGGGTCGGCCGTGATCCAATCGGTTCCACAAAGACCTCCACCTCTCCTCCGCACACGCCCGGATCCCCGGCCTTGGGGTCGCTCAGCTCGTAGTGGAGGAGGCGAGTCTCCCCATCGGCGAGCGCCTGGAGGGCCTCCGCCACGACGCGGCCTTCCATCTCCCCGCCGCCGATCGTCCCCTCGATGCGCCCGTCGCGGCGCACCAGCATCTTGCTGCCGGCATGCCGCGGCACCGAACCGCGGGCCCGCACGACCGTGGCCAACGCGGCCGGCTCGCCTCGGCGCTCCAGGTCGGCGAGGAGGGAGAAGAAGGAGTCGTCGGTCATCGTCATCAGTTATCAGTTATCAGTCAAGGCAATCCATTCAGGCGGTTCGACGGGTGGGTCGCACTCGCCCGGAGAGGGCGGCGAGCATCCGCTTGACCTCGACGGTCTTCGCAGCCGCCTCCTCATGAGCGTCCAGGCGAATGAGGCCCAGATCTCGCGCCAGCAACAGGTGGTACTCAAGCTCGCTGGCAGACCCGAGGGCCTGGTTCAGGAACTGGCCGAACTCCCCCCTGCTCGAGCGGCCACATCCCTCGGCGATGTTGGCCGCGATGGAAGACGAGGCGCGCCTCAACTGTGAACTCAGACCAAAGGTCTCCGATCTGGGGAACCTTCCCGTCATCCGATAGACCTCAAGTGTCAACACGTGCGCCTTCTCCCAAACCTTCAGTTGATGGAAGTCCTGCATCTCCCCCTCCTCTGGGACTTCGTCTCCGTTCTTACTGATGACCGATAACTGACGACTGACGACTCCTCCTAAGTGCCCGCCACAGCCGCTCCGGCGTGATCGGGATTTCCATCACGTCCGCACCGCAGGCGTCGAGCACGGCGTTGCCGACGGCCGGCGCCACGCCGTCCATCGGGATCTCGGCGACAGCCTTGACTCCGAACGGATGGCTCGGCTCGACCGTCTCGACGAAGATCGTCTGCAGCTCGGGCATCTCGTCCGAGCGAAAGATGTGATAGTCGGTGAAGTTCTGCTCGCGGGCGCGGCCCGCCTCGTCGTAGACCATCTCCTCGCACACGGCGTAGCCAAGGGCCTGCGTCATCCCGCCCTCGATCTGGCCCGAGGCTGTCAGGGGGTTGACGATGACGCCCGAATCGACGGCCATCACCAGACGATCGACCGTCACCGCGCCGGTCTCGGTGTCGACCGTCACCTCGGCGAACTGCGCCGCGAACGGCGGTGGCGAGCTGGGCGAGACGAACGAGGCGACGCCCATGATTTGTTCCTGGTCCTCGTGGTGCAGCGCGTTCAACGCCACCTCGGCCAGCGTCACCGATCGTCCATCGGGCGCCCAGGCCTGGCGGTCCGCCAGGCGTACGTCGTCGGGGGTCACCTTGGCCGCTTCGTCCTTGCTGAGCATGCGCGCGGCGCGCCAGCGGATCCGCTCGGCAACCTTCCGCGCCGCCAGGACCACCGCCGTTCCCGAAATGTAGGTCGTGCTCGAAGCGTAGGCGCCCTTGTCGAACGGCGTGAAATCCGTGTCCGACGAGTAGACGATGATGTCGTCGAGCGGCACACCCAGGACCTCGGCCGCTTGCTGCGCCAGCACCGTGTCCGAGCCGGTTCCCAGATCGGTGGCGCCGACCATCAGGTTGAACGAGCCATCGTCGTTCATCTTGATGCTGGCGCCGCCCATATCGAGATACGGGATGGCCGTCCCTTGCATGACCGTGGCCACACCGATGCCGCGTCGCAAGTGCGGCTTGCCGCGCACGCGATGCCAGGAGGCGTTGCCGTACTTGTCCGACCAGCCGATGGCGGCCGACCCCTGGGCGATGCACTCCTCCAACCCGCAGGTGTGGATCGTCTCCGGGCGCGGCTCCCGCCCTTCCGACCAGGCCGTGCTGAACGGATGCAGCTCGCCGGCGCGCAAGGTGTTCTTGAGCCGGAACTCCAACGGATCCATCCCCAACGTTCGCGCCACTCGTTCCATATGGCGCTCGACGGCCCAGAAGCCCTGCGGCACGCCGTAGCCTCGGAACGCGCCCGACGGAGGCGTGTTGGTGTAAACGATGTCGGCATGGAAGCGGATGTTGGGAGACTTGCGGTAGGGTCCGTCGCCGACGTACAGCGCCATGGCCTTGTGGCCGGTGTTACCGGTGACCGTCAGGCCGTGGCAGCCGTAGGCGCCCGTGTCTGACAGCACCGTCATCTCATTGGCGGTGATCGTGCCGTCGCGTTTCACCCCGGTGCGCATGCGCAGCCGCATCGGATGGCGCGAGCGGGCGAAGAAGAACTCCTCGGCGCGGGTCGTTTCGTAGCGCACCGGGCGGCCGGTGGCAATGGTCAGGTGCGCCGCGACGTCTTCGACCATCACCTCCTGCTTGCCGCCGAAACCGCCGCCGATGCGCGGTTTGATGACACGGATGCGTTTGGGCGGCAGACCGAGCACCGGCGCCAGCTGCCGCCGAACATGGAACGGCACCTGGGTGCTGGTGCGGATCACCAGCCGGTTGTCCTCGTCCCAGTAGGTGACGACGACGTGCGGCTCGATCGAAGCCTGTTGCACCTTGGGGACGGCGTAGTCACCCTCGATGACCTGGTCGGCCTCGGCCATCCCGCGGTCGACATCGCCGATGTCGATGTGAATATGGGCGGCCAGGTTGCGGGCGGGATCGGAGTCGCCGAAGTTGACGTACTCGGGCTCGTCGTGGAGGCGCGGCGCGCCTTCCTTCATCGCCTCGGCGGGATCGAGGATCGCCGGCAAGGGTTCGTAGTCGACCTGGATCAGGCCCAGCGCCTGCTCGGCCACGGCTTCGCTTTCCGCCGCCACGAACGCCACCCGATCGCCTACGAAGCGCACCTTCTCGTCAAGGGAGAATGTGTCGAGAGGTCCGGGAATGGGATCCGACTGACCGGCGGTCGAATAGACGACACGCGGAATGTCCTTCCACGTCAGAACGGCCGCCACACCGGGGAGGGCGCGCGCCTTGGCGGCGTCGATCTTGCGGATGCGGGCGTGCGCGACCGGGCTGTGCAGGACTTTGGCCACCAGCATCCCGCGCATCTCGATGTCGGCGGCGAAGGCGGGTTTCCCCTGGACGAGTTTGACGGCGTCGACCTTCGGCTCAGGCCGCCCGACCGACGTCCACGTGCGCGGCGGCGAGGTCACTTGAATCAGAGGCAGGATCCCCGCCCGTGTCAGGACTTCTGTGCCGCCGCCTGCGAGGTCGCCTTCCGACGGAGTCTCCGCGGGCGGCATCAGATCCGACGGCGGGAAGAAGGCGGCGCCGATCGACTGAACCGTTTCGCCGCGCAGGACGGCGGCCGCACGCAGGATGGCCTGGACCGGTTTCAGGTACCCGGTGCAGCGGCAGAGCACGCCGGAGAGCGCCTGGCGGACGTCGGCCTCGCTCGGGCTGGGGTTCTCCGCCAACAGCGCGCGCGCTGCCAGGATCATCGCCGGGGTGCAGTAGCCGCATTGGATGGCGCCCGTTTCGACAAATGCTTGCTGCAGCGGATCGAGGCCCTCCGTCCGCCGCCAACCGAGCTCAGGGTGCTGCCCGATCGACTCGATCGTGGTGATCGACTTGCCGTCCGCCTGCGCCGCCAGCATCACGCACGTGTTGACCGGTTCCCCGTCGAGCAGAACGGCGCAGGCGCCGCACTCGCCGGTCTCGCACCCGTGCTTGACTCCGAACATGCCGAGGTGATCCCGCAAGGCCTCGAGCAACGTCGTCTCCGATGGGACGACCACCACGACGCGTTTGCCGTTAAGGGTCAGTCGCAGGCGCATTAGGCCCTGCCCTTCGCTTCCCCGGCGGCCTTGTCCCGCCCTTCGTCGGCGGCCTTGTCCTTCGCTGCACTCGGGATCTTCTCTTCGGCGGCCAGCCGGCGCACCAGGATGGCGGCCACTTCGGCGCGGTATTCGGCCGACGCCCACGCGTCGCCGGCCGTGGCATAGGCCTGGGCGGCCGCGCGGGCGGCGCCGGAGATGTCCCCAGAGGCAAGGGCTTGCTCCGCATCCGGCACGCGCACCGGGCCCTGCCCGCACCCGCCCAGCACAACACGCAGCGCGCCATCGCCGGCGCGGCCGAGGGCCACCAGAACGATCGGCGCGTCCATGGGAGAGCGCCCGACCCTCGCGAAGCGCACGGTCGTGGTTGCCGGCCAGCGGAATCGCGTCAGCAGCCGGAAGCCGGAGTCCGCACCGCGCGCACTCAGAAAGGCCTCGACCGTCGACCAGCGATCGATGGGCAAGCCGTGCACCTCGGCGCCGAGCGCCAGGAGCGCTGCCGCCACGGGTGAGCGCCCGGTCGCAGCGACCATCGTTCCACCAAGCGTCGCCATGTTTCTCAAATTCCAGGCCGCCTCGCTGCGACAGGCCTCGGTCAGAGCCGGTGAAACGAACGCATCGGCTTCGATCAGCTGCTGCAGTGTGCAGCCGGCGCCGACCTCCAGAGCGTCGCCCTGACGCTCCAGAGCCGCCATGCCCAGATCCTGGAGGTCGATCACGGCGTCGAGCCGGTGGCGCCGTGGCGTCAACGTGGTGCCTCCCGCCAGGGGCACACCCTGCTCGAGGAGCGTCAGCGCCTCATCGAGCGTCTTGGGTCGGAAGTATTTCAGCGACGGCATCGAAATCGGTCCTTAGTCAATCTCCCAGTCCCTGAGCGGAGGCGGCAACGCCTCTTGGCATGCGCTGATCCACACCGCCGCCGCAGTCGAAGGGCCCTTGCGCAAGCGCCCTTCGACTTCGCTCGCCCTTCGACAATGCTCGGGGCTCGCTCCGCTCAGGGCCCTGTGGACCCAACGGACCCGCACCGGATCCATCGAAGCTGCCCTTCTGGCGGACTTCTCCGACATTGCCTGGCGCATCGCTCCGCCCAGAGACCTCAATCCGGATACACCTTCCAACCCAGCTCAGCCAGGCTGGGCGCGGCGAGGACCGCGTCGGGGTTCGGGAACAGCATCGCTTCACCTTCGACGGCCACACCTCCCGACACGAGAACTTGGCCCTCGGCCTCCACCGTGCGGCCACGCCTTCGGCGAACGCTGCCGTGGAGGTGCAGGGGTTGGCCCACCGGCACGGGCTTGCGATACCGGATCACCATCCTGCCCGTGACGAGGAACTCCTCGGGCCGGCCGGCCATCGCCGCCCGCAGCGTGATCTCATCCATCAGCGCGGCAACGATCCCGCCGTGCGCGACGCCGGGGTAGCCCTCGAACTTGGAGGGGATGACCACGTCGGCCTCGACCTGATCGGGCCCCGTTTCGTAGAAGGCCAGGGCGAACCCGTCGCGATTCTCCACGCCGCAAACGAAACAATGGCGCGAGTTGGGCTGCTTGACGCGGGCAGGAGCGGATCCGGTCATGCGCTGAAGGTATCCACCATCAAGCGCACGTCGCCGCCGACAGCGTACAGAATCGGGCAGGTCGCCCCGCGCTTGCGGTACTCATCGACTTTGCGCCGGGCCTCGTCGGGCGTGCCCGACGCCGTGATGCGCGTGATCAGGTCATCCGAGACGAGATGCTTGGCCCGGGCGATCTGTTCGTGCGTCGCCGGCCAGCCGAGGATCGACTGGATCTGCGCCACGACCTCGGGCGCCACGCCGCTGGCCTGTGCGATGTGGGGTTGCTGGGCCAGGTATTGCGTCAGCAATCCGCGCGTGCTGTCCAGCGCGCGCTGGCGGTCGCGGTCGACCGAGCACACGATCAGCTGCGGCCGGTCGATGGCGTCGAGCGTCTTGCCGGCCCGGCGGGCACCCCGTTCCAGCGCCTCCAGCGCCTCGTCGTTGTACTCGGGAGGCACACAGTAGTTGAGCACCACGCCGTCGCCGATCTCCCCGGCCAGCTCCATCATCTTGCCGCCGGTAGCGCCGATGTAGATCGGAACGTTGCGCGGCTCGCGCCGGCCATGCACGACGTCTAGCTCGATGCCGTCGACGTGATGGAATTCACCGTGAAAGGTCACCCTCTCCATCCGCAGCAGGCGCCGCAGGACCTCGACCGTCTCGCGCATGGCTTGCAGAGGTTTGCGCCGCTCAATGCCGACGTTGTGCGCCAGCGGATCCCACCAGGCGCCGATGCCGCACAGGATGCGGTTGGGGGCGAGGTCGTCAAGAGTCAGGAACGTCGCCGCCAGCAGGCCGATGTTGCGCGTCCAGTTGTTGATGACGCCCGAGCCGACCTTGAGCTTGTTGGTGACGGCGGCGTAGGCCGCCATGGGGACGATGGCGTCCCGCACCAGGCGCGATTCGGCTTGCCAGACGGCCTCGAAGCCGCGCGATTCGGCATAGCGCACGTACTCCAGACCGTCCCGCAAGTCGTGGGCATCCTGCAGATAGATGGCGACGCGTTGGGGAGACATGGCAGGCTCCGGGGTTCAGGTCCGTCGGAGGTGCTGCGCCTCGCGGACGAGAGCCAGATCTTCTGGCAGGTCGACGTCCAGCGCGAACCGGACCAACTCACACACTTCCAGGCGCGCCCCGCTCAGGGGGACCTGTCTCAAGTGACGTTGGTAGCTGTTGGCTCCGAACGCATATTCTATCAAACCGATGGGCGAAACCAGGAGAGCGTTGGTGCCCTCGCCATGCCGGTCTGGCGCGATGACCACCACCGGCGGACGAGTGCCCATGGCCACCAATTTGCGGATGTCCTGGCGGTTGACCAGCGGTAGGTCGGCCGGCACAATCAAGACTCCGGAGGCCCCGTAGGCCTGGGCCGCCCCGGTGGCTCGCTCCAGCGCCCGGTTGAGCTCGGCCGGTTGTCGTTCAGACAACGTCCGCGCCCCCCGATCCCGGGCCAGCGCCAGAGCGGCCGAATCCCGGCTGACCACCAGCGTCCGCTCCACCTCCGGAACGGCGGCGAGTTCGGCCAAGATGTGTTCGAACATTTCGCGGTTGAACTGGGCGCGCTCCTCCGGAGCCAGGACTCCGGCCAGGCGGGTCTTCCCACGGGCCAGGGGTTTGACAGGGACGATCGCCCAGAGGCTCATGGCGCCGCGGGTTGTCTTCGCAGTTCGGCGGCCAATTCAAGCACTGCCCGAGCCAACCGCCGCCGATCCCCGGGCTTCCGCATCCATGTCGGCTGCACGGACGCCCGAACGCCGGCAGCCTCGACCGCCGGGGACAGCGCCGCGTCCGCTTTGTCGATCACCAGGCCTGCCAGGAGACCGTGGTAGTGCTCGGCGACGGCGACCGGTGAAGGGGCGATCCCCAACTCCTGGAACATCTTGGCTGCAGGCCCTTTCACGGCGCGGCCGGAGATGATCGGGGAGACTCCAACCACCGGCCGCCGGCTGACGGCCTCGCGCACTCCCGGAACGGCGAGGATCGGATCCAGGCTGACCCACGGGTTCGAGGGGCACAGGACGACGAGGTCGGCTCGTTCCAGGCTCTCGACCACATCTGGCGCCGGGCGCGCCGAGGCCGCGCCCTCGAAGCGGAAGCCGACCACGGCCGGCTCGAAGCGACGGGCGACGAAGTACTCCTGGAAGCTCAACTCCCCCTCGATCGTCCGAACGATCGTCCGCACTCGATCGTCGGACATCGGCAGGACGCGCGGACGGACGCCCAGCGCCTGCGCTGCGTCCCTGACGATCTGGCTGAGGGGCTGACCTGCCCTCAAACGATCCGTGCGCAGGACGTGGAGCGCCATGTCCCGGTCCCCGAGGCGGAACCAGGTCGGGCCTCCAAGGACTCCGAGCGTTTCGAGGAACGCCCATGTCTCATCGCGTCGTCCCCAGCCGGACTCGGGATGGGCCATTCCGGCCAGCGTGTAGATAACGGTGTCGACGTCCGGGCAGATCGTCAGGCCCAGATGCTCGAAATCATCGCCGGTGTTGACGATGATCGTCAGGTCCTCCGGGGGCAGCACCGCCGCCAGCCCATCCGCCAGCTTGGCGCCCCCGACGCCGCCGGCGAGCGCCGCGACCTTCATTCCCACCGCGTCACCTCATCCACCGTCTTGTGCGGCTTGGCCTGCGGGCTCTCGGCCGGGTGACCCAAGACGACGAAACCCTGGGGCTCCCATGTGGTCGGCAGCTCGAGCTCCTGGCGAACGACGTCGGGGGCGAACAGGGGCGCACACATCCAACAGGCTCCCAGGCCTTCGGCGTGGGCAGCGAGCAGCAAGTTCTGGCCGGCCATAGCGACGCTTTGCACACCCATCAAGTGCTCGGCTCCGCCGCGACGGTCGTCGGGGTAGACGTCCATGTCTTCCATCGTCAGGCAGACGAGGATCACCACCGGCGCGTGCGTCAGTCGACGCCGCGCGCGCGCGATGTAGGCTTCGATGTCATCTGCCGGATCCCCATCGGCAAGTCGGTCGCGCCGCAATCGCTCCACCATCGCTTCGATCAAGGCGTTCCGGCGAACGGCCTTGCTCATGACGACGAAGCGCCAGGGCTGGCGGTTGTGGGCCGACGGCGACAGGCATGCGGCCCGCAGAATCCTCTGAAGCGTTTCCCGTTCGACCGGGGCATCGGCGAATTCTCGCACCGAGCGGCGCGCTTCAGCCAGCCGCAAGAAGATCGCCGAGTCCGTGCTCATGAGTGGACCGATACGCGATCCGGACGGATCAGAAAGATGACGCGCACCTGGCCCTCGGGGATGGGATAGGTATCCCAACCGCGGTACTTCTTCGCCAGGAGGCTGATGTGGTCGCGCGCCCCCTCCTCCGTCGACGCGACGACGGTTCCCCGAACCTGAATGTAGCGGTACGGGTCCTCTCGGTCGCCGATGGCCAGAGCGACTTGCGGGCGACGCAGCATGTTCTTGTACTTCAACCGGCCGCGCGCCGTGTTGACGCGAATCAATTCGCCGGCCACGTCGAACCACACCGGCGTGACCTGCGGCGCGCCGTCGGCGCACGTCGTGGCCAGGAACGCCAGGGCGCGCGCCTGGTCGCCCAGAAGATCTTGGTGGGATGCAGGAACGAGGGCGGGCATAGAGTCCTCAGTCATCGGTAGCCGCAGGCTTTAGCCTGCGGAGGCTTCCTTGCAGGACGCTCCGCGGTCACCGAAAAAGATCCTCTTCCGCTGGCCGCAGCAATTCCGCTGTCGAGCCCTCACGCAGCGGGTAGGGCAGACCGCGCACGTGGACGACGGGGCGACGCTCGTCGGCCTGACCCATGAGCGCCGAGGCCGCCGCGGCGATCTCGTCCGCCAGGCCGACCTGGGTGATGCGCAGACGGTAGCCGAAGAGATCCTCGCGACCGCGCAGGTCGACCAGGGCGGGAAACCCCGACACACCGATGGCCACACCGACCGTCCCCATGCGCCAAGGGCGGCCGTGCGAATCGATGATGAGGACGGCCAGGCGCTTGCCGCTCCACGATTCGAGGCTTTGCCTCAGGTGCCGCGCCGAGGCGTCCGGGTCCTCCGGCAACAAGAGGATCCACTCTCCCCCCGCGCTGCCCTCTCCCGCAACGTTCGAATGGTCGACGCCGGCGTTGGCGCACACGAAGCCGAGCCGGTGCTCGACGATCAGTACCCCGCGCTGCGCCCTTACGACGCGCCGGCTTTCGCGCAGCACGACCTCGACGACGCGCGGGTCCTTGCCTCCTTCGCGCGCCAAGGCTACCGCCCTCGCCGACGGCACGACCTCGGCCAGGTTGACTCGCCGCCCTTCGGCCTTGGATACGACCTTCTGCGCCACGACCAGGACGTCGCCGTCCTC
>DATIFK010000163.1:0-6923 GCA_035455265.1 Anaerolineales bacterium | reverse complement strand
GCGCGAACACGACCCTGAGACCTCCGTCCATGTCTTCATGATGGACATGCGCGCCTTCTCCAAGGGCTACGAAGCCTACTACCAGCGCGCCCGCGAACAGTACGGCATCCAGTACACCCGCTGCCGGATCTCGGCCCTGCGTGAGCAGCCGGAGAGCCAGAATCTCATTGTGCGGTACCTGCCCGAGAACGTAGGGGCGAAGCACACCTTCCCAGAACCGCAGGCCGTCTCGCCCCGGCGGACCGGGGCTCCCACCCCGGACGAAGTGCTGGGTGCTTCGCCCCTACACCTTGCGGAAGACTCTTTCGACCTCGTCGTCCTCTCCGTCGGCATGGAGATCTCCGAGCCGGTGCGGCGCCTCGGGCGCGATTTGGGCGTCGAGCTCGACGACTACGGTTTCTGCCACACCGCTCTGTTCCAGCCCCTGGAGACTTCCCGCCCAGGCATCTACGCCGCCGGTCCCTTCCGCGAACCCAAGGACATCCCCGAAACGGTGACGGAGGCCAGCGCCGCCGCCGCCCGCGCGGCCGGGCAACTCGCCGCGGCGCGACACAGCCTCACCCGCGTCGCCGAGTACCCGCCTGAGCTCGACCAGAGTCAGGAGGAGCCGCGCGTCGGCGTGTTCGTATGCCATTGCGGCACCAACATCGGCGGCTACCTCGACGTGCCCGGCACGGCGACCTACGCCTCCGGCCTGCCCGGGGTCGTCCACGCCGAGCACAACCTGTACACCTGTTCGCAGGACAGCATCGCTCACATCACGCAGCAGGTGCGCGACCTGGGGCTGAATCGCGTCGTGGTCGCCTCCTGCACGCCGCGCACCCACGCGCCGTTGTTCCAGGACAGCCTGCGCGCCGCCGGAGTCAACCCCGCTCTGTTCGAGATGGCCAACATCCGCAACCAGTGTTCCTGGGTGCACTCGCACGACCGTGAGGCGGCCACCGCCAAGGCCAAAGCGTTGGTGCGTATGGCTGTCGCCAGGTCGCGGACGCTCGAGCCGCTGCACACCACCGAGGTGCCCCTCACTCCGGTGGCACTTGTGTTGGGCGGCGGGCTGGCAGGCATGACGGCCTCGCTCGAATTGGCTCGCGGCGGCTTCGACGTTCACCTGGTCGAGCGCGAGCCCGAGTTGGGCGGCCATCTGCGCCGCCTGTATTCCAATCCCTTCGGCCCCGACCCGCAGGAGCTGCTGGCCGATCTATTGCAGCGCCTCGCCTCCGAGCCCCGCATCCGGGTCTACACGGGGCACCGCCTGCTCCGCACCGAAGGCTTCGTCGGCAACTTCACGACCACCCTTCAGGCGGCTGACGGCGCGACGGTCGAGGTCCGCCACGGCGCAGCGGTGGTGGCGACCGGGGCGGAGGAATACCGCGGCTCCGACTACGGTTATGGGAAGACCCCGCGGCTCGTCACGGGACAGGAAATGGAGGCGCTGCTCGCCTTCGCCGATGGCCGCCTCGAGCATCTGGATGGACGAGCCGCAGAAGCATGGGAGGCCATCGGCCGCCGCCTGCCCGAAGCGGTCACCTTCCTGTTGTGCGTTGGACCGTCGGATCGCTACTGCAGCCGAATCTGCTGTTCCGTCGCCCTGAAACAGGCCCTTGCTCTCAAGCGCCTCCGTCCAGCATTGCGCGTCACCGTCCTCTTCCAGGACCTGCGCGCCTACGGTTTCAAAGAGGCCTGGTACACGCAGGCGCGCCGCGAGGGAGTCGTCTTCGTTCGCTATGATCCGGCCGCCCGTCCCGAGGTCTCGCCCGCCGACGATGGCGTGATGGTCCGCGTGGCCGAGCCGGCCTTCGGCGACACACTGGAGCTTCGGTCGGATCTCCTCGTCTTGAGCATGCCGCTGGTGCCTCGCGCCGATGCCCGAGAGGTCGCCTCCACGTTGAAGGTGCCGCTCGACGCCGACGGTTTCTTCCTCGAGGCGCACATGAAGCTGCGCCCGGTCGACGTCGCCACCGAAGGGTTCTTCCTGGCCGGGCTGGCGCACTACCCGAAGACGATCGAAGAGACGACCATCCAGGCCCAGGCGGCCGCGGCGCGGGCGGCGCGCCTGCTGTCGCGCCCGGCGCTGACCGTCGGCGGATCGGTGGCTCAGGTCGATCCGGCGAAGTGCGTCGGCTGCCTGACCTGCGTACGCCTGTGTCCCTTCGACGTGCCACAGATCGTCGCCACGGCCTCCGGCGTCGGCGCGATTCAGGGCGCGGCCTACATCGAACCAACCGTCTGCCGCGGCTGCGGCTCGTGCGTCGCCGAATGCCCGGCCAAGGCCATTCGCCTGGCCCACTTCGCCGACGAACAGATCGTGGTCAAGATCGAGAGCCTGATGGAGGAGACCGAGGTCACCCATGCCTGACCCGGAACCGACGATCGTCGCCTTCTGCTGCACCCACTGCGCCTACAACGCCGCCGATCTGGCCGGAAGCCTGCGCCTGCAGTACCCGGCCGCGGTCAAAGTGGTCGAAGTGCCGTGCACCGGACGCGTCGATGTCTACCATCTGCTGCGGGCCTTCGAGGAAGGTGTCGACGGCCTGCTGGTGGCCGGTTGACTGCCGGGCGACTGTCATTACCTGGAGGGTAATGTCAACGCACGGCGAAGAGTGGAAGGGACCCGGCGGCTGCTGGATCAGATCGGCCTGGGCGGCCGACGCTTGCAGATGATCAACATTTCCTCGGCCATGGGCGGCCAGTTCGCTTTTGCCGCGGCCGAGTTGACCGCTGAAATCCAGCGGCTGGGACCCAGCCCGCTCCGGCCCACAGGCAATGGAACGAAGCCTGCCGCCGAGCGGGAGGGCTCGTCGGAAGATTGAGAATGGCCGTCTCGCCGCACCAGCTCAACCGCTTCGACCTGTTCATCGGATTGCCCGAGTCGTTCCTCGAGGCCATCGTCCCCCTGGCCGTCGAGCGGCGCTGCCCGGATGGAACCGTTCTATTCAGCGAGGGCACTCCGGCGCGCGAGTTGTTTCTGATCCTCGCAGGTCGGGTGGCCCTGGACAAACGAGTGCAGCTGGGCCGTACCGGAACCCCCCGCCACGCGCCCATCGAAGTGGTGGGACCCTGGCAGGCCGTGGGCTGGTCGAGCCTGGTGCGCCCGTACGAGTACACCTCATCCGGCAGTTGCCAGGGTGAAACCACGGTGTTGGTGATCCCCGGCGAACGACTGCTCCAGATGATGTTGGATCAGCCTGACGTCGGCTACGAGATCCTCAACCGCGTCGCCTCGATCGTCCGGCATCGTATGGAAAGCTCGACCGGGATGCTGACATACTTCTTGTCGGTCATCTCGCACGAGATCAAGCGGCCGTTGGCGGCGGTCGAAAGCAACCTGCAGCTCATCCTGGGCGGTTACAGCGGCACGGTCGAGGACAAGCAGCGGCGGCTGCTGGAGCGCTCGTCGCTGCGATTGACGGATCTGCGGGCCTTGATCAGCGACGTGGTCGACTTCGCCCGCATGCAGCCCAGCCAGATTCGCTCCGACTTCGAGATGGTGGACCCGGCGCGCCTGAGCACGGATGCCGTCGAGGACGTCCGGCTGGCCGCCCAGCAGAAATCGATCCAGATCAAAGTCGTTTCTCCCGGCAAACTCCAGCCCCTCGTCGCCGCCCGGCGGCGTTTGGGACAGGTGGTATCGAACCTGTTGGCGAACGCGGTGAAGTTCTCCCCGGAAGGCAGCACCGTGCTCCTGCGCGCCCACGACGAGCCCGAGGCGCTGGTGCTGGAGGTCTTGGACGAAGGCATCGGCATCCCCGCCGGGGACCAGCCGCACGTGTTCGAGGATTTCTTCCGCGGCGAGAACGCCGAAGGCTACGGCGGCGCCGGCCTGGGGCTGTCCATCGCCAAGAAGATCGTCAGCGCCCACGACGGCACGATCGAGATCGCCAGCCCGTACCAGGCCGGCAAGTCCGGGACGAAGTTCACCGTGCGCATCCCGCGCTCGCTGGCACAAGCGACGGAATCTCCCTCCGTCCCATCGAGCGTCGATGCCGAAGGCCTCTCCGACCCCGAAGCCAGCATGGCACCCAGGAGGACGGCCCGATGAAGAAGCAGCCCCTCATCCTCCTCGTCGACGACGATCCCGACATCCTGGAAGGGATGAAGGCCGTCCTGGAAACCCGCCCCTACCGGATCGCCCTGGCGCGCGACGGCCAGCAGTGCATGAGCCGCGTCCAGGACGAGATCCCGGACCTGATCCTGCTCGACATGTTGATGCCGCGCATGGACGGCTTCGCCGTGATCCGCGAATTGAGCGGCGATCCTCGCTACGCCGGCATCCCCGTCATTGTGCTGACCACCGTCGTCGAAGACGCCGCCTATCGCCGCTACGAGCTCGAGACCGGCCGCACCATGGACGTCCAGAACTACCTCGAGAAGCCGACTCCGCCGGCGGAACTGCTGCGTGCAGTGGGCGCGGTCGTCGACCAGCCCTACGTCATCGTCGCCGATGACGATCCGGACATCCTGGAGGCCGTTGCCACCTTCCTTCAGTCGGTCCCGTACCGCGTGGCGACGGCGCGCGACGGCGAGGTGGCCCTGCACCTCGTCCGCAAGCACAAGCCCGACCTGCTGGTGCTCGACCTGCTGATGCCCAAGAAGGACGGCTTCGCCGTGATCCGCGAGCTGCGGGCCGACCAGGAGTATGCCGACCTGCCGATCCTGGTGCTGACGACGGTCGTCGAAGACGCCAGCCGCCGCCGTTATCAATTGGAGACCGGGCGCGGCATGGCCGTGGAAGCCTACCTGCAGAAGCCCGCTCCGCCCGCCGAGCTCCTGCGGGTGGTGGCCGAGTTGTTGGAGAAGGTGGCGACGTGACCGACGGAACGGCCGACACGCCCCCCGTCGGCGCCGTCCTTGTCGTCGGCGGCGGGATCGCCGGCATTCAGGCCAGCCTCGACCTGGCGGAGCAGGGTTTCCGCGTCCACCTGGCCGAAACCGCTTCGGCCATCGGCGGGCATATGGCCCAGCTCGACAAGACCTTCCCCACCAACGATTGCGCCATGTGCACCATCAGCCCGAAGCTGGTCGACGCCGGCCGCCATCCCAACATCGATCTGATGGTCGACACCGAAGTCGTCAGGGTCGACGGCGAAGCGGGCCACTTCACGGCCACGCTGCGCCGCAAGCCGCGCTACATCGACGTCATGCGTTGCGTCGGCTGCGGGGATTGCGCCACGGTCTGCCCGGTCTCGCGCCCGGACACGTTCAACGAGGGCCTGTCCCAGCGCCGGGCGGCCTACAAGCTGTACCCGCAGGCCGTGCCCGGGGCTTATGCCATCGACAAGCTCGGCGTCGCCCCGTGTCGGGCGGCGTGCCCGGTGGGCCAACGCGCCCAGGGATACATCGCCCTGATCGCCGAAGGCCGCTACCGCGAAGCCTTCCGCGTCATCAAGGAAGACAACCCGTTCCCGAGCGTTTGCGGTCGCACGTGCCATCACCCTTGTGAGGGCCACTGCTCGCGTGCCCTGGTGGATGAGCCCGTCGGCATCATGTCGCTCAAGCGCTTCGTCCTCGATTACGCACTGGCGTACGGGCGCGATCCCGTCAAGCCGGCAGCGCGCACCCGGCCGCAGTGGGTGGCCGTCGTGGGCGCCGGGCCGGCCGGCCTCACCGCCGCACACGATCTGGCCAAGATGGGCTACGGAGTGACGGTCTTCGAAGCCCTGCCGGTTCCCGGCGGGATGATGCGGGTCGGAATCCCTGCCCATCGATTGCCCAAGGGCGTCCTGCAGCAGGACATCGACGA
The DNA here is from genome assembly GCA_035455265.1 of Anaerolineales bacterium. Taxonomy (GTDB): domain Bacteria; phylum Chloroflexota; class Anaerolineae; order Anaerolineales; family E44-bin32; genus MGOM01. Next base: position 1,183 of record DATIFK010000163.1, on the reverse strand, counting down.
CATCCTCGCCCTCGGCGTGGTGCTGAAGACCAACTCGCCGATCGCCGATCCGCTCCAGCTCTTGAAGCAGGGTTACAACGCCGTCTGCCTGGCCACCGGCATCTCCAGCCGCGATCATTCGCTGGGCATCGAAGGCGAGGAGGCCAGCGGCGTTCTCTCGGCGGCCACTTTCCTGCGCAAGGTCAGCCTGGGTGAGCCGGTGGCGGTCGGTGATCGGATCGCCGTCCTTGGCGGGGGCATCACGGCCCTCGACGCCGCGGCCGTGGCGCGCCGCCTGGGCGCCTCCGAGGTCCATCTGGTTCTCGATCGCCCGCGCGGCGAGCTGCCGGCCTACCACTGGGAAATGGCGGCCGTCGAAGCCGAGGGGATTCATCTTCACGAACACACCACCGCGGTCCGGATTCTGGCGGAAAACGGCGCGGTCGTCGGCGTCGCGCTTGCTCGAACCGGCAAGGGCACCGAGACGGACGCCAAAGGCCGCCGCCGGCCGAAGATCGAAGCGGGGTCGGAATTCCAGTTGGCGGTCGACACGGTCATCGGCACCGCCGGCCAGCAGTCGGACCTGACGTTCTTGGACACGTCTTTCGACGATCTGACCGGCGATGCGGAAACGCTCGCCAGCCCTCACCCGGGATTGTTCGTGGTCGGCGGACGCAAGACCGGTGCGACCTACATCATCGAAGCCGTCGCCCTGGGCCATCGCGTGGCGGCCTCCATCGACCGCCACCTGCGCGGCGTCCCCCTGAAGGCAACCGAGTCGGCCGCGGCGCCGGCGCTCAAGTTCACCAAGGAGGAGCTGGCGGCACGCGTACGCGCCGGAAGCATCCGCCCTCAGCCGCGCATCGAGCCCGCCATGCTGCCGATGGAGGAGCGGGTCACGAGCTTCCGCGAGGTCGTCCTGGGCCTCAACGAACACCAGGCCCGCGCCGAGGCGAAGCGCTGTTTGCAGTGCGGCGTGTGCTCCGAATGTCTCGCCTGCGTGTACGCCTGCGGCGTCTTCGCCATCGATCACAACATGGTCGAGCGAACGGAAACGCTGGAGGTCGGGGCGGTGATCCTGGCGCCGGGCTACCAGATCTACAACGCCGAGCTCTCCGGCGAGTTCGGCCTCGGCCGCTACCCCAACGTCGTCACCTCCCTCCAGTTCGAACGCCTGCTCTCCGCCTCCGGCCCCACCGGCGGC
>DATIFK010000162.1:0-6551 GCA_035455265.1 Anaerolineales bacterium | reverse complement strand
TCGCTCAGTCACAAGGCCCTGATGATCTCGGTGCTTTTCCTGGTGTTCATGGCCTTCAAGCAGCCCATGTCGATCGGCACGCTCATCGCCGGATTCGGCCTAAGCTACCTATTCATGGTCGTCACCCCGACGCCGGCGGGGATCGGATTCATCGAAGGACTGCTGACGCTGGCCCTGAACGGACTCGGTGTCCCCCTCGAGTCGGCCGCCGTCATTACCCTGACCTACTACGGGATCACGCTCTGGCTTCTGCTTCTGTACGGCCTGATCGCCTTCCGCTGGATCGGCGGAGGGAAGGTCCCCACCCAGACGACCTCTCCTACAACAAGCCAGTAGTGGTCGGTGGACAGTGGTCAGTGGTCAGTGATCAGTGTAACTGCTGACCACTCACCTCTCACCACTGACCACTAGCTGTAGTTACCGGCTCACGCCTTTCGGTGTGAAGAGCGCCGCCAGGTCGTCCGCCCCTTCGTGATCGACGATCGCCAGGACCTCGTCGCCGATCTCGAAGCGCGTGACGCCGCGCGGGGTGACGATCTCCCCGCCTCGAATGATGGCGGCGATCACGGCGTTGGGCGGCATGGGCAGATCCTTGATCGCCACGCCGACCGCCGGCGCGCCCTGCGGGATCTTCTCCTCGACCAGCGAGAACCGACCGCGCCGAATCTTGGTCAGCGTCATCATGTCGCCGAGGGACATCTCCTCTTCGATCAGGCTCGACATGACCTCGGCGGCGTTCAACGCCACATCCACATGGAACGTTTGATTGAAGAGCCAGGCGTTGGTGGGATTGTTCACCCGGGCGATCGTGCGCGGCACGTGGTAGAGGCTGCGAGCGACGTAGGCCAACACCAGGTTGTCGGCGTCGTTCGGCGTGCAGGCCGCCAGCACCTGGGCCTGCTGGATGCCGGCCAACTCCAGCACCGCCGGCTGCGTGGCGTCGCCTTCGAAGATCACTTCGGTCGGGAGCTCGCGGTGGATGCGGTAGAGCACCTCGGGCCGGTGCTCCACCAGGCGCACCATGTGGTTTTGGGCGACCAGCAGGCTGGCCAGCTGCGCCCCGGTCCGGCCGCCGCCGGCGATGAAGACAAACATTAGCCGCTCCCTGTCGACGCCAGGCGGGTTCGCAGGGCCACGATACCCTCCAGCGTCGCACTGACATGCAGCAGGTCACCGGCCTCCAGGCGCAGGCTCGGATCCGGGATCTCGGCGCGGCCGCCCCGGCTGTGCGCCACGATCTGCAGACCCGCCCCCTCGATCAGCTCCGCCAGGGATCGTCCTGCCCACGCCTCCGGGACGACGATCTCGTAGACCTCGACCTCGCCGTTTCCGGCCGAGAACACGGTCCGGATATCCTGGTGATAGAGCATCTCTTCGATCCGTTGGGCGCCCCAACTGGTGGAGCTGACGACCTGCAGGCCGAAGGCCTCGTGCATCAGCCGCCGCTGCGGATCGTAGTTGCGCGCAACGACGCGCGGGACGTGGAAGACCTCCCGCGCGGCGTGTGCCACGACGGCGTTCAGGGTATCCGAGTTGGTCACGGCCGCCAAGCCGTCGGCTTCCTCGATGCCGGCCCGGCGCAGGACGTGTTCATCGAGGACTTCGCCCTCGACGGTCCGCCCCTGGAACGCCGAGCCGAGGTTGTGAAACGCCTCTTCCTCTTGGTCGATGACCGTCACTTCATGCCCCTGAATCTGCAGGCGGACAGCCAGCGCCGCACCGACCCGCCCGCATCCGACGACGACGTACTTCATGATGTCAACCCTCGCAGGGACCTAGACGGTCTGATACGGCACGTCGGTGATGACGATGCCGGGCTTGAACAGCAGGGCCATCCGCAGCCACAGCGCCGTCTGGGCGTGCAGCAAGTTGGCCCACCATCGCCGAGGAACGAACTGGGGAACGACGATGGTGATCGTCTCGTTGGGCTGTCGATGAGCGGCGATCTCTTCCACGTAGTCGAGCAGTGGCTCGATCATCAGGCGGTAGGGCGAGTCGAGCAGCACCAGACGCGTCCCTTCCCCCCATCGCTCCCACTTTTCTTGGACCTTCTGCGCCTCGGCCGGCTCGATCGAGACGTGAACGGCAGTGACGTCGTCCGAGAGTGAGCGGGCATAGCGCAGGGCCGCCAGCGTCCCCCGGTGCACCCCGCTGATCGGGATGATGACGCGATGGCGGTGGACGTGCGGCGGCGCGCCGTAGTCTTCCAAGGACAGGTTCTCCGCCAGGACTCGGTAATGGCGGTGGATGGCGAAGAAGGTCGCCACCACCAGCGGGGTCAGCAAGAGCACGATCCAGGCGCCTTCGCTGAACTTGGTGACCGCAAAGACGAGGGCCACCACGGCCGTGGCGACCGAGCCCAGGCCGTTGACCGTCATCTTGAGCTGCCACCCCGGCTGGGGGCGCAGGGTCGAGCCGCGCTCCTGGATTTCGGTCCCAGGTCGAAGGTGGCCGATCTTCCACCAGCGACGCGCCATCCCGCCCTGGGAAAGGGTGAACGACAGGAAGACGCCGATGGCATAGAGCGGGATCAGCGCCGTCACACTCGCCTGGAAGAGGATGATCAAGAGGCAGGCAATGCCCGCGAGGGCCCCGATCCCCCGCGAGTAGACCAACCGGCTGCCGCGATAGGTCAGCTGCCGGGGTAGGAATCCATCGGCCGCCACCAAAGCGCTGAGGCGAGGGAAGTCGGCAAACGAAGTATTGGCCGCCATGATCAGAATGACCGTCGTTGCCGATATGGTTATCAGGTAGAGGGCCCCGCGCCCGTCGAAAACGGTCCGTGCGAGTTGCGAGATGACCGTCTCTTCTTCCGAGAAGACGGCGCCGATGTGGACGGACAAGTAGGTGATGCTGAGGAACAGGGTCCCCAGGATCGCCGACATCCAGATCAGCGTCAGGCCGGCGTTCCGGCTGCGAGGCTCCTTGAAAGCCGGGATACCGTTGGAGATCGCCTCCACGCCCGTCAGGGCAGTCGTCCCGTTCGAAAACGCGTGCAGCAGCAGGAACGGGGTCACGATGGCGACGGAAGGGTGCAACAGCACAGCCGGCGGATCGACGACCGGCGACAGGCCGCCCAACACCGCTCGGACCAGGCCGGCCCCCACCGTCAGGAACATCATCAACAGGAAGAAATAGGTCGGCACGGCGAAGGCCCGGCCCGACTCGCGCACGCCGCGCAAGTTGACCAGCATGATGGCCATGACCAAGCCCACCGCGATCGCCACGCGGCTAGGGAACAGCTCGGGGAAGGCCGACGTCAGTTGGGCGACACCCGAGGAGATGGAGACCGCCACGGTCAGAACGTAGTCCGTCAAGAGAGCCGCGGCCGCCACGGTGGCCGCCGAGTCACCCAGGTTGTCGCGAGAAACGATATACGCGCCGCCACCGCCCGGGTACGCGTGGATGGTTTGCTCGTACGACAAGGTGACGATGATGAGCAAGCCCACAATGGCGAGGGCGACGGGGAAGGCATAGCCAAAGGCGATGGTGCCGGCCGCTGCCAGCACGCCCAGGATTTCCTGCGTGGCGTACGCCGTCGACGACAGGGCATCCGAAGCGAAGACGGCCAGGCCCACAGCCTTCCCGATCGTCTGGTGCGGGGCGTCGGCCGTCGGCAACGGTCGGCCGATCAGCCAGGTCCGCCAGCTGCGCGCCGGGGCAGCCGTCGTCCGGCGCAGGATGGTTGTCCCACTGTGATTCTCGAACGGTTCCACCGACTCGATCGCTCCGACGCCTACGTGGGGGCCGGGCGGCCGCCGCAGGCGCAACGGTTCATGCTATACCGCCGGATACGCGCCGTCAAGCCCGATCGACCCGAGGCGGCGCGACGAGCGGCGCCATCCACCAGTGCCGCTTCCGGACAGGGCGGCGTGGGGCGCATGCTACAATCGCGGCTGCAGCCATGGGCCCTTCATCCGATGCCGCGCTCGGCCTGCTGACGCTCTTCGCTTCCTCGGAAACCTCCGCCGCCATTCAGCTCCTCATCTTGGCCCTCGTCTACGCCTGGGCCCGCACGTCCGCGACCCACCCGGGCTCGAGGCCCTGGTCGCTGGCGGCCGGCGCCCTGTTGACCGGGCGCGCCGCCTGGCTGGCGGCCACCCTGCTCGGCGGCGCCCCGTTGCTGTTGTACATCCTGGAACGATTCCTCACCTCCCTGGGAGTCCTGCTGCTCGGATGGGCGGCCCTGTCGACCGGCGGTCGATGGAAGATCGACCGTGTCACCACCCTTCTGATCACCCTGATCGCCTTGCTGCTGGCCGCCTCGATCGTCGCGCCTCCGGCCATCGATCTGCCTTTCAACTCAAGCTGGGTGGACTTCGCCTGGTCGGCCGCTGGGATTCTTCTGGCACTCGTGGCAGCCGTCGGGCTCCTGGTGGCCCGCCCGAGGAACTGGACTCTGGCGGCGGCCGGGATGGTGGCCCTGATCGCCGGCTTCACCGCGCACATCGTCGTCGGCCCGCCTGAGCTTTCCGTACCGGTCTTCGTGCGCGCCGGCGAGGTCTTCGGCTACACCCTGTTGGCCGTCGCCGCCTTCCGTTCCGACACCGTCGCGCTGCCGGCCCCCCTGCTCACCGTCCCCGCCACGACGCCCGCCTCCCACGTGGGCGAAGTGATCACCACCATGGCCCAGGCGACGGCCGTCGAGCGGCCCGAGGACTTTGTCCGCCTGCTGACCGAGTCAGTGGCGCGCGCCGTGCGCGCCGAGTACTGCCTGCTCCTGACCCCGCCCGATCCCAGCGGCGTGTTCTCCATCGCCTCCGGATTCGACCTCATCCGCGAAGAGGCCGTCCCGGGCGCCACATTGACCCGCGCCTCGTGCCCGGCGCTGCACGACGCGCTGGTGCAGAAGTCCATCCTGTCGCTGGAGGCCGATGCGGAGACCCCGGACCTGCGCACGCTCCAGCGGATCCTGGAACTGCGAATCACCGCGCCCGGCCTGTTCATGCCGATGGTGGCCGACGGCCAGGTGCAGGGCGGGCTGTTGCTCCTGACGCCATACTCGCGGCGCAAGTGGTCGGAGAGCATGACCTCCACCTTGATGGTCGCGGCCGGGCCGATGGCGGTGCGCCTCGCCGTCCTGCGCAGGCCCTCACCCGCTCCGGCCCCGCCTCCGGTGGCGCCGCCCGAGCCGTCGCCGCAGATCGCGGCGGCCCTGCAAACCGCTCGGCGGCGCAATGACGAGCTCGAGGAAGAAGTCTCCCGGCTGACGCGCTCGGCTCAAGCGGCGCGAGCCCCCGAGCCCGGCCCCACCACCGAGCAGGCGCGCGCCTGGCTCGCCCAACAAGGGGAAGCCCGGCGCACGGTCGAGATTCTCGAAGCCGAGATCTCGCGCCTCAAGGACGCCCTGGAGAACCGTCAGCCGTCGGCGACTGCGATCGAGGTGCAACGGCTGAACCGTGAGCTGGCGTTGGCCCTCCAGGAGATCGCCGATCTCCGGTCGGAGAGGTCGGGGCCGGGCTCCCGTCCGGCCGAGCCCCGCGCCGCCCAACCCGACATCCCGTGGGAGGAGCTGCGGCAACCGTTGACCGCCATCTCGGGCTACGCCGAACTCCTCATGGCCCAACCAACGGGCCTTCTCGGCACCGCCCAGCGCAAGTTTGTCCTGCGCATCCGCGAGGCCGTTCGCAAGATGGAGGAAGTGCTCGACCGGTTGGGCGCGCCCGGCGGCATCACGCCGGCCGTCGTCGTCGAGGGGAGCGGCCCCGTCGATCTTCTGGCCTGCATCGAGGAGGCGATGAGGGCCTTCGGGGACGCTCTTCGCGAGAAGAATCTCACCTTCCGACTGGACGCACCGGAAGGCCTCCCGGCCGTCGTGGCCGACAAGGCGACCCTCCAGCGGGCCCTCGCCTCCCTGCTCCACAACGCCGCGCTGGCGACGCGACCCGGCCGCGAGATCCTGATCACTCTGCGCGCCGGTCGCGATGCGGAAGCCGTGGCCCTTTCGATCAGTGACGCCGGCGAAGGCATCCCGGCCGAGCGATTGAAGGACGTCTTCGACCGCAACTCCTGGTCGGCGATGAAGGGCTTCCCAGGGTTGGGCCGACCCGGTCCGGTGTTGGCCGAGGCGCGCTCCCTCATCGAGGCCCAAGGCGGCAGGGTGTGGGTCGACTCCCAGCCGGGCGTCGGCACGACGTTCACGGTCCTGCTGCCCATTCCGCGTCCGTCCCCCGCCCCCGCCCCGGCCTGAAGTCGCCGGGAACTTCCCGGCCCCGGCCGGCGTCGTCCAGGGGGTAGAATCTCCGCTCATGCCTATCCGCCGAAGCGCCCCTGTGTACGCCCTGATCGGACTCGTGCTGACCAGCGTCGGATGCTCGTCGCTGGCCGGCATGTTCCCGTCCACCGGCCCCCTCAGCGGGCCCCTGATCACGCCCAATCCCTTCGCCACCGCCACCGGAACGCCCTTTGGCCCTCTGGCGCCGACGGCCACCCCGCTCCCGAGCGCCACTGCCACCGCCACGCCTTTGGCCACGGCGACGTCCGAGAACCCGTGGGGCTACTACGCCGCGCCGGTTGAGCCCTCGGCCATCGATATCCCGCGCGAGATGCCG
>DATIFK010000161.1:0-6360 GCA_035455265.1 Anaerolineales bacterium | reverse complement strand
CCCCGCTGCTACGGCGGCGGCTGATCCACTGCTCGACCCGCCGGGCGTGTGCTCCAGATTGTGGGGATTGCGCGTCGGGCCGGGAGCGAAATAGGCGAACTCGGTCGTGACCGTCTTGCCAAGGACCAGCGCACCGGCCTTCCGCAATTGGCGGACGGCGTCGGCCTCGGGACCGGCCAGCGCTTCCGCCGGCAGGCGGGAACCGGCGTGCGTGAGAAAGCCGTCGACATGGTAGATGTCCTTGATCCCCACGGGGACAAGGTAGAGCGCGGGCCGCTCGGCCGCGTTGGGGAAGCGCCCCTGCATGGCTTCCGCCTCGCCTCGGACTCGTTGGAAGCGGTTGGCCTCAGGGAGCAGTGCCTGGACTTCGCCGTCACGCTCGACGATCCGCTGCTCAAGGGAATCGATGAATTCCTCGAAACCAAGTTCTCCCGAGCGAAGGGATTGGGCCAAAGACGGCAGAGGGGCGGAGAGCCAGTCGTTCACAACGATCGAGGACGGCCTTAGCAGCCGGGCGCGTCAGCCGGCGGCCTGGCGCGCTTCCCGCAGGTTGGCAGCGGCGAGCACCACCGCGTCCACGATGTGCTGATATCCGGTGCAGCGGCAAAGGTTACCGGACAGCGCCTCACGCACCTCCATCGGCGAAGGGTCCGGATTCGCATTCAAGAAGGGGATGAGGGTCATCAAGAAGCCCGGCGTACAGAAACCGCACTGGAGGGCGTGGGCCTTCCAAAACGCTTCCTGCAACGGGTGCATGTGCTCCGGCCCGGCGGCCAGGCCTTCGACGGTCATGATCTCGTGGCCGTCGGCCTGGACGGCGAGCATCAGGCACGAACGGATCGGTTCGCCGTCGAAGAGGATGGTGCACGCCCCGCAAACCCCGTGCTCGCAGCCGACGTGGGTGCCGGTCAGGTCCAGGTCGTGGCGCAGGAAGTCGCTCAGCAACAGCCGCGGTTCCACGGAGGCCTGCGTGGCCTTGCCGTTGACGGTCAGGTGAATCGGGCGATGCTCGACGGGCATATCCTCACCCCTTTGGCGACGGCGAAGTATCGAACTCTTCTCAGCTCGGTTTGGCCGGCCGTCGGGCTCGTTCGGCTGCCGTCAGAAGGGCGCGCTGCGCCAGCACGCGCGCCAGGTGGCGCTGGAATTCGGGCCTGGCGTGCAGGTTGCCGAGAGGCTGGATCTCCTTCTCGGAGGCATGCCTCCCGGCGGCGCGCGCGGACTCAGCCGAGAGGGGCCGACCCTGGAGCATGTCAGCCGCTTCAACGGCCAGGACCGGGCCATCGCCGGCGTTGAGGAAGACCAGGCGCGCCCGGTCACATTGGCCGGCGTCGTCCAGGTGGACCAGGCAGGCGACGCCCATGAGAGCGTAGTCGCCGCGGCGGCGGGCGAACTCTTCAAAGGCCCATCCCGTGCCATTCCTCGGCGAGGGCAGGGCGACGTCGCGCAGGATTTCGTCCGGCTCGAGGGCCGTCGTAAACATGCCCTGGAAGAAGTCGGCGGCCTCGATCCAACGGTCGCCGCGCTTCGAGACCGCGTGCAGGCGCGCCTCGAGCGCCAGGGCGATGACCGGCAGCTCGGCCGCCGGATCGGCGTGGGCCAGGCTCCCGCCCAGGGTGCCGCGGTTCCGAATCTGCGGGTGGGCGATGAAGGGTACTGCCTCGGCCAACAGGGGGGCGGCGCGCTTCACCTCGGAATCGAACTCGAGGCGGCGCTGGCGCGTCATGGCGCCGATGAGCAGGCCGCTCGATCCGTCGGGACGGACGTCGCCGAGGCCCGGAACCCGATTGAGGTCAATCAGGACGGCGGGTTGGGTGACGCGGAAGTTCATCGCCGGGACGAGGCTTTGCCCGCCGGCGAGCAACTTGGCGTCGGCGCCGTGCTCGGCGACCGCCTCCAGGGCGGCGTCGAAGTCCTCAGGGGCGAGATACTCGAAGGGCGGTGGTTTCAAACCGGGCGGCTCCGGACGGCGGTGCGGGATGAGTATAACCGCAGTCCGGCTCCCCCTTCCATCGGTTGGGGCCCGCCCATTTGTATAATCAATCCCGCGCCCAAGCACGTCAGCGCCCTTCGCCGCCGATGGAGGCCCTCATGTCTGAACGACCTCGACCGCTCCTGGACGGCGTCCTCGTCGTCGACCTGACACGCGTCCTGGCCGGCCCGTATTGCACGATGATGCTGGGAGACCTGGGGGCGGAGGTCATCAAGATCGAGGAGCCCAAGCGCGGCGACGACACCCGCTCCTGGGGCCCGCCCTTCGCCTCCGGCGGCGAGTCGGCCTACTTTCTCTCGGCCAACCGGAACAAACGCAGCCTGACACTCAATTTGAAAACGGACGAGGGGCGCGCCCTGTTGCGCCGGTTGATCACGCGCGGCGACGTTCTCGTAGAGAACTTCCGCACTGGCACGCTGGAAGGTTGGGGCCTCGGCTACGAAGAGCTGCAGGCGATCCGGCCGGGGCTGGTCGTGTGTTCGATCACCGGCTACGGCCAGACGGGGCCGTACCGCGAGCGCCCCGGATACGACTTCATCGTGCAGGCCCTGGGCGGCTTCATGAGCGTGACTGGCCCGCTCGACGGTGAGCCGTACCGTGCGGGGATCGCCATCGCCGACCTGGCGGCGGGAATGTTCGCCGCCAGCGCCGTATTGGCGGCGCTCTTCGCGCGCGAACGGATGGGCGAGGGCCAACGGATCGACGTGTCTCTGCTGGACTCCGAGGTTGCTTTGATGTCGTACGTGGCCAGTAACTACCTTGTTTCGGGCGAGCCGCCGCGCCGCTACGGCAACGGCCATCCCAACATCGTGCCGTACCAGTCCTTCCCCGCGCAGGACGGCTACTTCGCGTTCGCCGCCGGGAACGACGGTCAGTGGGCGCGCTTCTGCGAAGCCGTCGGCAAGCCGGAGTGGTCCGCCGACGAACGTTTCGCCACCAACGGGGCGCGCGTGCGAAACCGCCAGGCCGTCGCGACGATGCTCAGCGACCTGTTCCGCACTCGGCCGGCGGCGGCGTGGATGGAGCTGTGTGAGTCCATCGGCATCCCGTCGGCGCCGATCCAGACGGTCGACCAGGTGTTTCGCGATCCGCAGGTGGTGGCCCGCGGGTTGCGGATGGAGGTCGATCACCCGAGCGCCGGGCGCGTGCCGCTGGTCGCTTCGCCTCTTCGCATTCCAACGTCGCCGACCCAGGTCTTCCGGGCCCCGCCACTGTTGGGCCAGCACACCGACGAGATCCTCGTGGACGTCCTGGGTTGCGCGGCGGACCAGATAGCCGCCTGGCGCAAGGCAGGCGTCATCTGAGGGTCCCTGCGAGGGAGTTCTTGCCCTCGCCCCCTGGCCCTCAGCGCGATGAGCCGGCCTTCAAGAGAGGGGAGCTGGAGGAGAGGGGGTTGAGAACAATGAGGCGACTCCAACGCGTCGGGGGAGGTCTGGGATGCTGGGGCGGTGCTTCGCCCCTACGACTTCGCCGGGCCCGAGTGTGTGCGTCGGTGACGGTCGGCAGGCGGGGGCTCCCCCGAACGTCATAGCGACAGGTCTCGGGATTCGGGTACCCTGAGAGGGGCATCCGCACACGTGGCTCATTGAGGCGCCATGCGACCCGTCAGCATCGTTGGAATCGGACAGCTGCCTGTGACCTCAGCCTCCGAGCTGAGCCTGCGCCGGATGGGCGCCGAGGCGGTGCGGCTGGCGATGGCCGAGGCGGGCGTCGAGCGCGTCGAGGCCCTGATGTGCGGCAACATGCTGGCGCCCGAGCTGCAGGGGCAGAAGCACCTGGCGGCGCTGATCGCCGACGAGGCCGGGCTGCGCGGCATCGAGGCCCTAGAGGTCGGCGCGGTGACGGCCTCCGGCGCGGCGGCCGTGCGTATGGCCTACCTGGCGGTCGCCAGCGGTCAGGCGGATCTGGCGGCGGCCGTCGGGGTCGAGCGCATGAGCGAAGGCGTGGCCATGCCGGCGATTTCCAAGGCGCTGGACGCCGAGCTCGAAGTCGCCAACGGGGCGACGATGATCAGCCGCAACGCCGAACTCATGGCGATGTACCTCGAACGATCCGGCGCGCCGTCGCACGCCATGGTGTGGTTCGCCGTCAACGCCCACAAGAACGCGCGCAACAACCCCTACGCCCTCTTCCACAAGATGCGCGTCAGCCCGCAGCGGGCGCGAACGTCGCGTGTCATTCAGGCACCGCTGCGCCTGTACGACTGCGCGCCGGTATGCGACGGAGCGGCGGCCATTGTGTTGGCGCCGTCGGATCAGGCGCGGGCCTACACCGAAATCCCCGTCCGCATCCTGGCCAGCAGCGTCGCCACCGATCGGTTCCGTATCGAGGACCGCGACGATCCGCTCAAGCTCGAAGCATCGCAGCTGTCGGCGTGGAAGGCGTTCCGACAGGCCAACGTCAACCGTGGGGACGTGAGCTTCTTCGAGGTGCACGACGCCTTCAGCATCATGTCGTGCCTGCAGCTGGAAGCGGTGGGGTTCGCCGCTCCGTTGCAGGGCTGGCGCATGGCGGCGGAGCGCAACATCGGGATCCGCGGCCAGCTGCCCATCACGACCATGGGCGGGTTGAAAGCGCGCGGGCACCCGATCGGGGCGACGCCGGTCTACCAGATCTGTGAAGCGGTGCTTCAGTTGACGAGCCGGGCGGGGAAGAACCAGGTGCGCAACGCCTCGGTCGGCCTGGTGCAGAGCATCGGCGGCGCGGCCTCGACGGTTGTCACCCACATCCTGGGGATCTAGGACTAGTGGTCAGTGGGGAGTGGTCAGTGGTCAGCGGGATCCCGACCGACCACTGACCACGGGCCACTGACCACTTGGTCTTCATGCCTCGACCTTCTTCCTCACGCATTCGAAGAATTGCCCCGCCAGCTTCTCCGTCACGCTGCCCATCATACGCGACGCCAGGCTGGCGATCGTCCCCAGGATGGTGACGTCGGCCGACCACTGCAGTTCGGTCGACGACGGGCCCTGTTCGCGCAAGCTCAGCTCCCCGAGGACGTCGGCGGTGCTGCCCGGCGCCGTCCCGTGCGCCTTGGCGGAGGCATGCTCCGGCTCATGCAGCTCGACCCATTCGACGTCCAGGGTGAAGCGCGCCTTGATCGATCCCAGGCCGATCGACGCCACGGCGCGGAACTTGCGCTGGGGCTCAACGACGGTCATCGACTCGAGTCCGGGGGTGCATTGCGCCACCGCCTCGGGATCGGTGAGGAAAGCCCAGACCTTCGAACGCGGCGCGGCGATGGCAACAGTACCGGCGAGGTGCACGCGGACCTCCAGGGGCGAGGGAGCGGATTGTAGCATCGTCGGCAGTGCCACGGCCGCGTCGGTTCACCGGAACCCCGCAGGCTAATGCCTGCGGCTACGAATACCGCGCTGGGGCGATTCCGCAGGCTGCGGCTACGATATCACTCTTGGGAAAACCGCAGGCTGAAGCCTGCGGCTACGAAACCACCTCTCGGCCATTCGCAGGCTACCCGCGACCAGGGAAGGCTGTGGCTACGGAACCAGCTTCACGGATGGGTAGGCGCAGGCTTCAGCCTGCGCCCTCGGCCTCTGGGGGGACAGTCTCTCCAAAGACTCCCGTGAACGGGTAGTCCCTCCACTCCGTCGCCAGGCCGCCGCGGACCGGGTTCTCCATGATGTACCGCACCTGCCTGCGCAGGTCTTCTTCCGTGCGCAGCACATGGTCGTAGAAGTCCTTCTGCCAGACGACCTCCGGTCGATGGATCCTCAGCCAGCTACCAGACATCTGCTTGAAACCGACGAACGCCTTCCACGTGTGAGCTGCGGCGGTGCGTCCCTCCAGAACGGCGTGGAGATGTCCGGCATGAAACAGCAGGCCAGGAGGACACAATCGTTGTCGGCGCAGGAGCGCTGAAGAAAGTCGATGTGAGGGCGAACGACGGCCAGCTCGGTGAAGACGGCCGTCCGACGTTTCACGCAGGCCGTGCATGCCACGACGACTGTTCCTCGATACGCGTCGATGGGAAGGCGATGCCGTCGCTCCCGAATGGGATTTCCCCCTGGCATGGTGTTCCCCCCAATGTGCAGAATACCGCAGGCCGAAGCCTGCGGCTACGAAAACTATCCTTGGGAACCCGCAGGCTAACTGCCAAGCGTCCCGGAGGGTACGAAAACCATCCTTGGGAACCCGCAGGCTGACTGCGAAGCGTCCCGGAGGGAAGCCTGCGGCTACGAAGACCATCGGATGGTCGCTGGGGCTAGTCGCTCCCGACCGAATCGTCTCCTTCTGTCGGCGGCTGCTCCCGCCGCCTCATCAATCGCCGCACGGTCCGGAAGCGTGCCGATTCCTCCTCGACGGGCGGCGTTCCCCGCCGCCGGAAGATCAGGCCGACGAGCGTCAGC
>DATIFK010000160.1:0-3244 GCA_035455265.1 Anaerolineales bacterium | reverse complement strand
AGGCGGGGTATTCGTTCTCGGGTCAGGCTCTTCTTACTCCAGAGAGAGCGAAGCTTCGGCAAGAGTTCATTGGGGTACGTGAACGTCATGGGATGCCCCCTCATTTGGCGGGTGGTTGCTGCCTAACGGCCTCGAGATGAGCCGCCCGGCCAGCTCTTGGGCACAATCTTGGTCCCGTTTTGCCGCAGCTGGCCGGGTCGGCTCCATCGAGTTGTTAGGCCGCCTGAAGAGGGGTCATGTATACCCCGATGATCTTCCCGCAATTATGGAGACTATCGCGGTGGTTAGGGTGATGAGGGTCAGGACCTGCATCACAACGTACTGCGCGGTGGGTATGGGATTTGTCCCGCGGGGTGGGAGGAATTTGTACGTTCGGGCGAACAGACGGGAGTACTGCTCCAAGTGGGTGTTGGATGCACCCGAGAAGTAGGGGACCCACCACCAAGCTATGTGGATCGCGAGCCATGCGACAAGGAGGGCGGCCGATAAGACCTTGAGCCAATTGATGTCGAGCACGAACGCGGCAGCCACGAGAGCGAATGGCACGAGATTGACAAGACTTCCCGAAATCTTCTGCTCAACGGTCGATCTTGAAAGGTCGTTCCAAGGGAACAGATCGATCCATTCCGTGGTCAGGATATATAGATAGGTGACGATTGCGGCGACGAGCACAAGAGGCTTCCAGCCCATGGACTGCTCCTTTGGGCGAGGCCTACTCCAACGGGTCATTGCCCGTCCAGGCGGCCTAACGGCCTCGAGATGAGCCGCCCGGCCAGCTCTTGGAACATATCTTAGACCCGATTCTTCGCAGCTGGCCGGGTCGGCTCCATCGAGTTGTTAGGCGCCGCACCGGTGGACGGGCTTATGTGGCTCGGCTCCGCCAGAGATCTAGGGGTCGGGAGGCTCGATCTTGCCCTGGCCTCTATGGTTCGGCGGTGTGAGCTTGGAATCGGCGCCCTCGCTGAAATCGCCGCCGCTGAAGCTTAACGGAAAGTCTTCCTCCACATTGTAGGTTCTGTGAAACCTGAACCCAAGGAAGGCTCCCCCAAGAAGACCGGCGCCAATGATGATTAGGAGCCAAGGTGGGATTGGGAAAGTGCCTAGTTCTTGCGAGTTCGGGCCCGCCTGAGAGGTGGATTTCGAGGCGAGCTGGCCGCCTCCTTGCACGAGCGTTGAGGTGACTGCCTGTTGCCCTCCCCCTTGAATGATCGTGCCCGTCGCGGCCTGCTGCCCCCCACCTTGAAAGGTTGCCGTCAGGGTAAGAGTGCCGCCGGCCACTAGGGTCGGAGTGGACGTCACAGTCGCGGTCGTCGTGAAGGTATGAACGGCTACGAGCGGCTTGGACGGGCTGGGGCGAGGAGGTTTCGTGGGCGTGGGCGAGGGGATCCGAGGGATCCGGGTGGCCGTCGGCACTCGGGACGGCCGCGGCGGAGTCGGGGTGAGACGGCCTTGACTGGGCAACTCGGCGTTCGTTGCGGAGGGAAGAGCCGCCGCTACAACGAGAACAGAAGCAGCAAAGGTAAGGAGCCGGACAGGCTGCACTGCGGTGCCTAGGGGAACTTTCAGACCTCGGGTTCTTCGGCCCGGTGCATGAGCTAGGGATGAGGTGTTGGTGGACCCGGCAGGCAGGGACTCTACCGTAGGATTGAAGCCTGCACAAGCTGCGAACCCCGCCAACGAACCGCGCAACTCTTGGTGGAGGTGTGTCGCGGCGCCTAACGGCCTCGAGATGAGCCGCCCGGCCAGCGCCTAGGATACACCTGGATAAGCCCCTGCCGCAGCTGGCCGGGTCGGCTCCATCGAGTTGTTAGGCAGCCGAAACGGCCTCGGCACTCCAAGCGGGCTGACACCGGAATACGTACATTGCCCAGCCCAAGGTGCCCCTTCCCCACCTCAGGTAATCTGACTTGTCCTTCGCCACGCGCTCTTGCAGCTCAGCCAGATCAGGGTCATCTGGGTGCGCGCGGGCGTACTCTGCCGTCGCATACCACTGGAGACCCTCGTATCTGTCCCAGTCGTCGTTGCTACTCACAAGAGTGTGCACGAGGTCGAGTCCTCGGCGCTCCCCCGTTTGAACGTTCTCCGCGTGGCTCCCGAAGCTATCCCTCGTTAGCCCGGTCGCCCGCAGGTACTCCGGCGACGGCTCCTGCAACCAGTATGGCTCCCCAGCTATGACCCAGCCATTCAGCTCGACCATGTTGACCAGCGCGTCGAGAGTCCCTGCGTGCCCGCCGAAGATCCAGCTAGCGCCAATGCACGAAGCCAGGGTGAAACTGTGCGGCTTGTCGGGCTCGAAATCAGCTCCATCCATTTGGCTGAAGGCGAGTCCCGCTTGCGGCACCCGCGCTTTGAGCCTTCGTTCTGCCTCGGCGATGCAGGAGGGCGAGATGTCTACACCAAGGCCGTGCACACCATAGGCCTCCACCAGACGTATCAGGAACTCGCCCTTCCCGCATGCAATGTCAACCACGCGTGCGTCTCTCGGAAGGCGCACCAGTTCCACCAAGCGCGCAAGCTTCTCTTCGCTCGTGGGATTGCACACCACATGTTCACGGTGAGTGATGTCGTAGAACTTCCACGTGTCCAAGAAACCACTCCTCGGCTGCCTAACGGCCTCGAGATGAGCCGCCCGGCCAGCTCTTGGAGCCTATCATAGACCCGATTTGCCTCGGCTGGCCGGGTCGGCTCCATCGAGTTGTTAGGCGCCCGAGAACCAAATCGGGGAGGATACGTTCAGAAGGTTGTGGCGAGGACTGTGGCCACCAGTGCCAGCATCACACCCATCGTGAGGGTCGCCATCACTGCTAGGACCAACAGCTGGCGCGAGGTCAAACCGGGCGGCCGCAGTGAAGGTGATGGACTCCTGGGAGAGTGTCCTTGAGGCTTGGCCGCGTCTGGAGGGAGTAACTCAACGGGATGAACTTCCAGGATTGGCGGCCTGTCTGCAACGGAGGGATGGGAATTGCTCGAGCCCGTTGGCAGTTGGCGGACTATTGACAGCACTTCTTCGACACAGCGGTCGACGTCCTTTGTGATCTCGGAGCCCGTGAACCTGATTATCCTGTAACCTCTGCGCTGAAGCTCGCGCTCCCGCTCCGCATCGCTGGTTAGCTTCTCCTTGGTGTTGTGGTACTTGTACCCGTAGAGTTCGATAACGACGTTCTGGTCTGGAATGAGGAAGTCGACGCGGTACTTTGGGCCAATCTGGCATTCTCGCTGCAGTTCTGGAATGCGCGGTTTGGCG
>DATIFK010000159.1:0-6556 GCA_035455265.1 Anaerolineales bacterium | reverse complement strand
AGTGCCCGGCGTCCTCCCCTGCCTCGACTTCGCCCACCTCCACTCTCGCCCGGGCGACGGGACGATCAACACCGTGGAGGAGTGGACCGGTATCCTGCGGCAGGTCCGTCAACA
Organism: Anaerolineales bacterium; assembly: GCA_035455265.1. GTDB lineage: Bacteria > Chloroflexota > Anaerolineae > Anaerolineales > E44-bin32 > MGOM01. Next base: position 6,442 of record DATIFK010000159.1, on the reverse strand, counting down.
GCTCGGCTCGGCAGCCGCACGGCATCTCCACATTCACCTCTCAGGGATCGCCTACGGGCCCAAAGGCGAACGGGAGCACTTGATGCTCGTCGAGTCGGACATGGACGTCGTCGCTCTTCTGCGGGCTCTCCGGCGCGAGGGCTGCGCTGGGCGGATCCTGTGCGAGAGCCCGCACCAGGACACGGATGCCTTGCTCTTGAAGCAGGCCTGGGAGCATCAGGCCTCCCTTCCCGCGTGATCTCCCGACGCGACCGTCAGCTGGCGGCGTTGCACGCACGCATGCGGGCGTGCCGGCGCTGCCTGGCGGCAGGCTACACCATCACGCCCCCGGCGATCTTCTCAGGCTCCAGTTCGGCGCGGATCATGGTCATCGGTCAGGCGCCCGGCTCGAAGGAGGTGGGGGCCAACCGGCCGTTCCACGCCGGCAGCGGGGCGCGCCTGTTCCAGTGGCTGGGCCGGGCCGGTTTCGACGAAGCCCAGTTCCGGCGCGAGCAGTACATCACCTCGGTGACGAAGTGCTTCCCGGGCAAAGCGCCTGCCGGCAGCGGCGATCGCGTGCCGACTCGTGCCGAACGGGACCTGTGCCGCCCGTTCCTCGACGAACAGCTGCACCTCATCGACCCCGAAGTGATCCTTCTCGTCGGCCGCCTGGCTGTCGACGCGATTCTGCCTGGAGCGGGTCGTTTCGACGATGTGATTGGGACCACGCAGCGAGTCGACGGCCGCTGGGTGCTGCCTCTGCCACACCCATCCGGCGCCAGTCGCTGGCACCAATCGGATGACAACCGGGCGCGGATCGACGCCGCCATCCGGCGCCTGGCGCGACTGAGAAACCGGTTGAAGCTCTAGCGCGGGGAAAGGGAGCGAAGGCCGGCTATCGGTTCTGGTCGGCGTATGTCCACCACAGATCGGTGGCCACAACCCCGAGCACTCCGGTCAGCAAGACGATCGCAAAGCTCATCGGTGGGAGAGCTTCCTTGCCCATGGCGAACAACAACGGGACCGCCCAGGGAAAGTACTCGCCCCATCCGAGCAGAGCCACCAGATTGGCCGCCATCACGCTGAGAACCGCCATCCCCAGCGGCAGCAAATAGCCGCGACCGATGCTGGCGAACAGGGCGAACGGCAAGACGGTGACGATCGCCAGTCCGGCGGCGATGCCGACGGCCAGCACTCCTTCGAAGATGGAGACGGCCGATCCTCCCGGGAGCCGCAGGAGGGCGCCAACGACGAGGCCGGCGACCAGGACCACAACCGTGGTCACGGCGGACCACACAACGGCAACGCCGAATTTCGCCAGAACGATCCTCGACCGCGACACGGGGACAGCCAGCATGTCCTTGAGCGTCCCATCGGCGAATTCGCGGCCGAAGACCCAGGCGATGGCCAAGACGGAGAAGAAGAATCCCCCGGCGGCGATCACCTGGCTTTGGAGCCTGAGGTAGGCCGGCCAGTCGGTCGCCGCATACGCCAGCAGATTCGCCTTGGCGCTGATCAAACCCAGCCGAGCCGAAATCTCAGGATTCCTCGCGACGAAGATCAGGAAGGCCATTCCGAAGGGCATGAAGAAGGAAGCGGCGCCCGTCCATAGCGGGAGTCGGGATTGGATGGCCTTGCGTAACTCGATCCAGATCATGTTTGGCCCTTCCTCCCCTCTGGCGGGCCCATCATCCCCACCAACCTGAGGAAGTAGTCCTCGAGATCCTCCTCTTCGACCCTCAGCTCCGTCGGCGCGACCCCGGCCCCCACGAGGAGGCGATTGACGTCCTCCGGACGAGCCACCGAAGGGACGTCGCTGAGTGCGATCGCCCCGTCGGGAAGGACAACGGGGGACAGTCCATTTGCCGAAAGCACCTGCCCTGCGGCCGTGGTGTCTCTCGCACGAAGCAGGAGTCTCCGGTTTCGATTTCGTTCCAATTCGTCAAGGCTCATTTCCTGGAGCATCCGGCCTTTGTGGATGATGCCGATGCGCTGCGCCAGGCGCGAGACCTCGGCCAGGATGTGGCTGCACATGAAGACCGTGACGCCGCGCTGACGGGTCAGCTCGAGCAGGAGTTCACGTATTTCCACGATGCCTGCCGGATCGAGGCCGTTCGCCGGCTCATCGAGCAACAGCAGCTTTGGAGCATGCAAGAGGGCTTTGGCCAGCCCCAATCGCTGGGAATTCCCCTGCGATAGGGCGCCTGCCCGCCGGTCGGCATCGGTGGTCAGACTCAACCGCTCGATGATTTCACGGACCGCCCGCGCCGGGATCCCGGGATGCAGACGGCGGGCGGCCTCCAGGTTTTCGCGCACGGTCAACTCGGGGTACGCGTGGGGAATCTCCACCAGGTACCCGACGGAGTCCCAGGGCTCCCGGCTCCCCAGCCGAACGGGAGTCCCGAGCACGCGGGCTTCGCCAGTGGTGGGACGCACCATGCCGAGGAGCATTCGGACCGTCGTGGTCTTACCCGCGCCGTTGAGGCCCAGGAAGGCGTAGATCTCGCCTTCGCGCACCTGAAGCGAAAGCTGCTCGACGGCCCGCACTCTTCCGTAGTGTTTCCCGAGGTTGTGGGTCTCGATCGCCAGCGTCATCGAGGGCCTACCGAGGTCGGAGGTTCGTCATAGGCAGGCTTGGGGCCGTGTCCGGCACCAGGTGGATGTAGAGGATCACCGCGTCGAGGGAACGGGCCGCACGGGGGGCTATTCGGCCGGGAAGGCCAGCTCCTCGCGCCCGGCAAGTTTCTCGTACATACGCTCGATGACGATCTCGAGGTGGCGCGGTTTGTGGACGAAGTCGAGATCGTCGGTGCGCAGAGTCAAGACCGGGCACAGATCGAAGCGGCCCAGCCAGTCCTCGTAGTAGCGGTCCAACAGGGAGAGGTATTCGGGGGTGATGCCCTTCTCGATGTCGCGTGCCCGCTCACGGATGCGGCGCATCAGGACCGATACCGGGGCCTTCAGGAACAACAAGAGGTCCGGGGCCGGCAGCGCGTCGATCACGAGCTGGTAGACCGTTCGATAGGAGTCGTAGTCGCGGCGGGTGACGTTGCCCAGTTCCAGCGAGGCGCGGGCAAAGATCTCGGCATCCTCGTAGATGGAGCGATCGACGATGGCCGAGCGGGGATCGCGCGCCAGCGCCAGGTGCATGCGTGCCCGGTGGCCCAGGAAGAAGATCTGCAGGTGGAACGCCCAGGCGCGCATGTCGGCGTAGAAGTCCCCCAGGTAGGGGTTGTCCTCCACCGACTCGTACGCCGTCTTCCAGCCCAGCCGCTGACCGAGCCGTTCGGTCAGCGACGTCTTGCCCGAGCCGATATTGCCGGCAACGAGCACCATCCGTTTCGTCGATCCGGACATGGGGGAGTGCCTCAGCCGAGCAAGCCGTCCACCGACCCATCGACCAACATGCGCAGTCGGACGATCATCCGTTCGACCTGCTCGCCGGCCGTACGCATCTTCTTGAAGCGATCCTTGGTGCCGATGTCCAGCGCATCCCGCACACCCGCCAGCTGCGGCAAGACCACCCGGTCGATGTAGTCTCGCAGCTCGTCCGGCGTCTTGGCCTGGCGGACCCTCGGCGAGTCGAGCATCGAGCGAAGATCGGCCAGGCCGTGCAGGGCCTGCCCGACGGCCGACTCCAGATCGGGAGCCGACCGAAGCAGCTCGGAGAGCCGATCCATTCCATCCAGGGTCTCTCGGAAGGTGATCATAGGCGCCCCCTCAAGCCGTCCCGATCAGGTCCCCGAATCTTACACGGAATCGTCTGCCCGAGAAGTGACGACAGGCCATTGCTTCACCCCTCCCCCGTCATGAGAGGAGGGCCGCCCGTGGCAAACAAACGGCGGGGCGCCCTTGCGCCCCGCCGTGGAGCGTCCAGCCTGACGGGGACCGTCAGCACTCGCTGTACCCGCACGTGTAGCACTTGCGGCAGCCTTCTTCGGCTACCAGCGTGGCACATCCGCACTCCGGGCACAGGTCCCCGACCGCCATTGGCAACTGCGGCGTGGCGAGGGCCCCCGTCTCCATCGGCGCCGTGTCGGGTGTTGCGCCCAGGTATTCCGCCAGGGCCCGAGCCAAGCCATCGGGCAGCGAGAGCACGCGATTCGGGCCGAAGCCCAAGGGCCGACCGCCACCGATGCCGGCCAGCTGGCGCACGATCTCGGCCAACCTCTCCCGTGGCGACACCGCCGAAGCCAGCCGCAGCACATAGGAGATCAAGCGGCCAATCGCTTCGGAGACGGCGGCGGTCTCGGAACCGGCTTTGGCCGTGGTGATGAAGACCTCGAACGGTTGGCCCTCGCTGTTCTGGTTGATCGTGACGAACGCCTTGCCCAGCGGCGTGCTGGTCTGGTAGGTACAACCCTCCAGGCGCGCCGGCCGGGGTTTCTTGCCTTCGTACCAGAACGGCAACTGGGCCGCCGGCGCCTCGGCGGCGACCTTCTTGGCGGCCGTCGCCTTCGTTTCCAGGACGACCTTCTGACGCGAACCCGTCACGTAGACGGTCAGGCCCTTGCAGCCCAGCTCCCACGCCAACATGTAGGAGTGGGCGACGTCCTCCTCGACGGCCGTCTCCGAGAAGTTGCAGGTCTTGCTGAGGCTGTTGTCGACGAACGATTGCAGGGCGGCCTGCAGGCGGACATGTTCCTCGGCCGAGATATCCTGCGAAACAACGAACACGCTCCGGATCGACTCGGGCACGGCCTCGACCGTCTGGCAAGAGCCCTTCTCCACCGTCTCGACGACGATGGCCTCCCGTGCCGTTTCGTCGATACCGGCCTCGATCAGCGCCTGCTCGAACAGAGGGCTGGTATAGGTCAGGCGCAGGTCCTGGCCGCGGTCATCGACATGCCGGTAGTACGCCAGGGCGAAGACGGGCTCGCAGCCGTAGCTCTCGCATCCGGCGACGGTGGCGATGGTGCCCGTCGGGGCGATGGTCGTTTGCGCCGCGTTGCGGATGCCGCGCAGGCGAATGCCCTCGACGATCGTCTCCCAGTCCAACGCCGGGCGCCCAAAATCGTGCTGATAGGGCATCAGCGGTGTCGGCGGCGACCAGCGGAGATTGTCCGGGTCGTACAGGCTTCCGTGGATGGCGATGAACGGTCCGCGCTCTTCGGCCAGTTGGACGCTCGCCTGCATCGAATGGAAGCGTACGAATTCCATCAGCTGGGAGGCGAATTCGATCGACTCATCGGAGCCGTAGCGCACGCCGACGTGATACATCGCATCGCCCAGGCCCATGATCCCCAGGCCGATGCGGCGGGCGCGCAGGGCGGCCTCGCGCAGCTGCGGCACCGCCGGCACGTAGGCGTTGGCGGTGACGACGTCGTCGAGGAAGCGGGTGCTCAGCACCACGGACCTCTTCAGCCCATCCCAATCCACGGCGCGGCCCGGCGCGAGATGTTGGGCCAGGTTGATCGATCCCAGGCAGCAGTTCTCGTAGGGCCCCAGCCACTGCTCACCGCACGGGTTGGTGGCTTCCAACTCGTAGAGATGGGGCACGGGATTGGCGCGATTGGCAGCGTCCAGGAAGAGGACGCCGGGCTCGCCATTGTGATGCGCGTGCTGGACCATCAAATCGAAGATCTCGCGGGCGCGCACGGTCTCGACGATCTCGCCGGTGTGAGGGGCCACCAGATCGTAGGTCGTGTCATCGCGCACGGCCTGCATGAAGGCGTCGGTGACGCCGACCGAAATGTTGAAGTTGGTGATCTGATTCTCATCGGTCTTGCAGGTGATGAACTGGCGGATGTCGGGATGGTCGACCCGCAGGACGGCCATGTTGGCGCCGCGCCGCGTGCCTCCCTGGGCAACCTCTCCGAAGGCCTTATCGTAGACACGCAGGAACCCCACCGGGCCCGTGGCTACCCCGGCCGACGACTTGACCACGGCGCCCTTCTGGCGCAGGCGGCTGAAGGAAAAGCCGTTGCCGCCTCCGGTCTGCTGGATCAGCGCCGCATCGCGCAGGGTCTGGAAGATGCCGGCGGTGTCACGGCCCATGTCATCGGTGATGGGCAGGACGAAACAGGCCGCCAGCTGGCCCAGGGGCGTGCCGGCGCCGGTGAAGGTAGGGGAATTGGGGAAGAAGGACTTGGAGGCCAGCAGCTCGTAGAACTGCAGCGCGACGGCGAGGACGTCGCCGCCCCACTCGCTCTCGGCTTCGGCGACATGCCAGGCGACACGCCAGAACATGTCTTCGATGGACTCCATAGGGGCACCGTCGGGCCCCCGTCGAAGGTAGCGCTTCGTCAGAACCGTACGGGCGTTCTCGCTGAGCTCGACCTGCCGCAATCCATCCGGCCGCGGCGGCCGAGCGCTCCGTGGACTTGTCTCCTGCCGGCGAACGTCCGTACGGGTCGTCTGCACCATCGCCTCTCCTCCGAGTCCACTGCTACCGCCGAGCCGGTGCCGCCGGTGTCCCCGCCCGCCGCGGCGGCAAACAGTCGCGCCGCTCCGGAAGCTCGGG
>DATIFK010000158.1:0-14523 GCA_035455265.1 Anaerolineales bacterium | reverse complement strand
ACCCAACTCCTCGAGCTGATGCACGCCGCCCGACTGCGGGAAGAAGCTTTCATCATCGCGCTTGACGAGTCCGAGAGATCAGCGCAAGGTTCACCGACAGACTGGTCCGGCAAGGACTTGATCGCCCATCTGGCCGATTGGCGTCTCCGGACGGCCGAAGCCCTCGACGCCATCGGCCGGGGCGAGATGCCTGTCGATTATCCGGAATTCGACGAGACGAACGCCGTCGTCTTCGAACATCACCGGGCCAAGGATTGGGACGAGGTCACCCGTTTGTCGGCGCAGGCGTGGACGGACCTGGAGGCTGGCGTGCGCCGACTGGACGACGACCAGCTGGCCGCGCCCAGTCCCCTGCCCTCCCTCGGGGGCCGGCCCGTCTGGCGCATGGTGATCATCGATGCCAGCACCCACCCGTTGACGCATCTCGGCGGATATGCCGTGCGCCACGGTCGCGCCGCCGACGCCACTCGCTGGGAGGAGGACAACGCAGCGAAGTTGGCCGCGTTGGATGCCAGCCCTGCATGGCGCGGCACCATCCGATATAACCTGGCCTGCCACTACGCCGTACGCGGCCGTTCGCCCGAGGCGATCGCCGCCCTGGCCGACGCCCTTCGCCTGAACCCGGACCTGCGCGACTGGTCGAGGCAGGATGCGGACCTGGACTCGCTCCGAGGCAATGAGGCGTACGAGGCCTTGTACCGGGAGTAGCGGTTGGTCGTTCGTGGCCCCACCGTCCCGGGTCCTGCCGGGAGCACGGACGGGGTGGACTTGGTCGGTGACGGGAAGAGACTGACGACTGACGACTGATGACTGACGACTCTTAGGTCCGGGCCGAGGGAGTCCTGATGACGACACCGAGCTCGCAGCAAGACCTCGATCGCATCCTCGAGTCCCCCCGCCGAGTGCACTCAGGACCGACCACGACCCTATGCCTGGATTGACCGATCGCGCCGCGGAAGAGACCTCCGGTCCGGCCGGCCGTGTCGCCGAGGCACAACGGACGTGGGAAGCGGCTCTGCAGGCTCAGGTCGAGCGTTTGCGGGGGGACCTGCGGAGCCGTATGCCGGATGAGGCGGCGGCCTGCATCGGCGCGCGCGTGCGCGGCGCGGCCCTGCGTTGGCCTTACTGGGGACGAGAGGTCGAGATCGACTGGCCGGCGCTCCAACCGACGTGGGTCGACGACGGTCGGCCCTGTTCACCGTTCGACACCGCCATGCTGCTGTACCACCTGCGCGCCAGCGATGGGATTCTCCCCGCCGGCACGTGGATCGGCTACCGCGACCTGCCGAACGGGGCGTTCTACCATCAGTCGTTCACCGGCTACACCGGGCACCGTTGGGCGGAGGCTTTCGGCACGCGGCCGGAGGCGTTTGCTGCGGCAGCGGAACGCGTGGGGGGCGAACCCGTCGTCGGACTCGCCCCCCACGCGTATCGCTTTGTGCCTCTTCCACGGATCCCGCTCGCGGCTTGCCTGTGGCCCGGTGACGAGGATCTTCGTGCCCAGGCCGCGGTCCTCTTCGACGCCCACGCCGGTCATCATCTGCCGACCGATGGGCTGGCTCTTCTCGGGTCAGGCCTAACCGGCCGATTGCTTCGCGCCGATTCTCCGGCGGGCGGTTGATGGAGGTTCCGCCAACAACGGAGGTTGGTAGTGGCCCCGTCGCCCCGGGTGACAGGGCCTCGTCACGGCACTGGTGCGCCGCAGGTGCAGGTGTACAAGGGTGGGGTAAGGGGGGTGTGGGGGCCAAAGGGGAAGGGATGTCATCCCCCTCCCCTGGCCCGCACAGGCAAATCAGGCCGGCTGCGCCTCAGCGGCCAACTTCTCCGCCTCTGTGGCGGGTGCCGAGGCCGCGCGGAAGCCGGTGTACATCAGGACCGCCGCCGCCAGCTCACCCAGATACAAGTATTGCCCGTAGCCCAGTCGGGTGGCGGTGCTCGCCAACCCGATCAACAAGGCGCCTGCGGCGATCAGGACGTTCCCCACGACGCGGTTGGGCAGGACCTGCTTCCTCAAGAAGAGCATGGCCGACCACAGCGCCCCACCGACAAGCGTCAACAGGCCGTAGATGTTGAAGAAGGGCGTCGTCAGGCGAACCCAGGCGCCATCCGAAATCTTCGGCATGACCGTCCGATACTGCTCGCTGATCGGCAGCGCCGCGTTGAAACCGGCGGCGTTCAGCCTGGGCATGATCTGGAGCATTCCGATCGCCGCCACCACGCTTCCCAACACCAGCAGGACGGTGAAGACGTGAACCCAGCGTCGACGCGTGAGCAGGAGCATGGTGCCGTGTCCGATCCAACCGGCGTTCAGCGCTGCTCCGAACAGGTACCAGACAAAGAAAACCGGCGCGCTCCAACCGACGAAGGCGAAATAGGCCTCGGCGAAGCTGCCCGCCCCGAACATCGCCAGCCCGATCCCCCAGAACAGGAAGTGGAGCTTACGGCGTACAAGGTAGCGCTCGAGAACGGAGACGGTGAAGATCACCATGATCACGGTCGAGACGAACGGCAGTATGGTCTGGATACTCATCGAGAAGGCTTCCTCCCATAGAGTCTTCGGCGGTCAGTCATCGGTTCTCAGCTGTCCGATGGTCTTGGACTGACAACTGCTCCTCAGGTCCACGGAATCAACCGCAATAGAACGCCCGCAGCGACAACGATCAGGGCAAGGGTCAGCAGGGCAAGGACAACGAGCACGGCCGGCAGAATGCGTCGGTACAAGACGGAGTCGGCCGGGATTCGGGATCGGGCCCGCTCATCCGGGTCGCCGGATGGAGGGCCCTGGTCGATTGGGCGAATGGGGTCCCCTGCTCTTCTTGCCGGTTGGGCTGAGCACGGCCTGGCCTGGGAGAAGATACTTTCGCTGGGTGAGAGCGTCCCGAAGGCTCGGTGAAAGATGGATGAGAAAGGCTACCACAAAAGGCGCAATTCGGCCGCGAACGAACCCAGGACCCTTCCATCCCTCCGGTGTCGGCCGGCGGGCGCCACGCCGGCGCCTGCCGAAGGGATGGCGCCGCCACAGGGTATACTGAGGGCGGTCCCTTGCAAACCCACATGCCGGGAGGCGAACGCGCCGTGTCGAAGCTCACCAGCTTGCCAGAGGCGGTGGCGTCCCTCGTCCACGACGGCGACCTGGTCTACGCCGCCGGCTTCACTCACCTCATCCCGTTTGCCGCCGCCCACGAGATCATCCGCCAGGGCCGCAAAGACCTGACCCTGGCCCGGGCCACGCCGGATCTGGTCTACGACCAGATGGTCGCCGCCGGCTGCGCCCGCAAGATCATCTTCTCCTACTCGGGAAACCCGGGCATCGGCTCGTTGCGCGCCCTGCGCACGGCCATGGAGGCCGGGCGGCTCGAATGGGAGGAGTACTCCCACTTCGGCATGATCGCCCGCCTGACGGCCGGCGCCTCCGGGCTTCCCTTTCTGCCCATGAATCCGACCGGCGCCGCCGACCTGGCGCGAGTCAACCCCAACTACCGGACCGTCGTCGATCCGTACTCGGGCCGCCAAGTCGTCACCGTGCCGGCGCTGCACCCCGACGTGGCCATCATCCACGTGCAACGCGCCGACGCCGACGGCAACTGCCACCTGTGGGGCATCCTCGGCGAACAGAAGGAAGCCGCCTTCGCCGCCAGCCGCGTCCTCGTCACCGCCGAAGAGATCGTCCCTCCCGACGTGATCCGCTCCGATCCCAACCGCACCCTCATCCCGTCGATGGTCGTCGATGCCGTCTGTCACGTGCCCTACTGCGCCCACCCGTCCTACACCCAGGGTTACTACGACCGGGACAACACCTTCTACCTGGCCTGGGACGAGATCAGCTCTGACCCGCAGCGCCTGGCTGCCTGGTTGGACGAGTGGGTCTACTCGGTGCCGGACCGCACCGCCTACTGGACCAAGCTCGGCCCGGACGTCCACGCCCGCCTGCGCGTCGAACCGAGCTGGAGCCAGCCCGTCAACTACGGTGCCTACTAGGTCCACTCGGCTCCGCGGCGGCTGTACCCGGCCCTCTTCCTCGTCCCCGTACCTTCCTCCCGACGGGCGGCGCCTGTGCTCGGGCCGCGCAAGCTTCGTATCGGCAGAGTCGTGGACGACGTGACGGCCGCCATCCGCGATCATCTTTCCTTCCTCTACGGCGAGGACCGGGCGGCCCACGCCGCCTCCCGCCTGGAAGCTCTCCTCCAAGAGGCCAAGGACCTGCGCCCGTCTCCCCCGACCGCCGGCCCAATCACCGAGCGGGACGCCATGCTCATCGTCTACCCAGACCAACTTCAAGATGACGGCCGACCATCTCTTCCCATCTTGAAGCGTTTCCTTGACAGCCGCGTGCCCGGTCTCATCACGACCGTCCACCTCCTGCCCTTCTTCCCGTCCTCCTCCGATGACGGCTTCGCCGTCACCGACTATCTGGAAGTCGACCCGCGCTACGGCACCTGGGAAGACGTCCGTTCCATCGGCCGCGACTATCGTCTGATGGCCGACGCGGTGCTGAATCACGCATCGGCCCAAGGGTGGTGGTTTCAAGGCTTCCTGCGAGGCGAGGCGCCCTGGTGCGATTACTTCCTCAAGCCCGACCTCTCGGCCGATTGGACCCGCGTCGTGCGCCCGCGGACGACGCCCCTCTTCACGACGGTCCATACCGCTTCCGGCCCGGCGTCCGTGTGGACGACCTTCAGCCCCGATCAAGTGGATCTCAACTACGGCAACGTCGAGCTGCTGCTGGCGGTGATCGGCATCCTGCTGGAGTACCTGCGTCGCGGCGCGCAGTGGCTGCGCCTCGACGCCGTCGGATTCCTGTGGAAGGAACCGGGTTCCACCTGTCTCCATCTGCCGCAGACTCACCGCCTGCTTCGCCTGCTGCACGACGTGATCGAAGAGGCCGCGCCCTGGGCGCGGCTCGTCAGCGAGACCAACGTGCCCCATCTGGATAACATCGCCTACTTCGGCGAGGGGCACGAGGCCCACATGGTTTACCAGTTCACCCTGCCGCCCCTCCTGGCGCACACTCTGGTGTCCGGCGATTCGCGCGCCCTGACCGCATGGGCTTCGCAGCTGGCGTCGCCGCCGCACGGCGCCTACTTCCTCAACTTCCTGGCTTCCCACGACGGGATCGGCCTCGTCCCCGCCTTCGATTGGCTTGCGCCGGAAGACATCGAACGACTCCTGGCCAGGGCCAAGGCATGCGGAGGGGTCTCGTATCGAAACCTGCCCACGGGCGGGACCGGCCCCTACGAACTCAACGCCAATCTGCTCGACCTCTTTGGCGGCTCCGAGGCGGACGCCGTCCGTCGGCTGGTGGCCGCGCATGCCATCCTGCTGTCCTTCGCCGGCGTCCCGGCGATCTACTTCCACAGTCTCGTCGGCTCGCGTGGGTACCCGGAAGGCGTCCAGCACACCGGAGCGCTGCGCTCGATCAACCGCCAGAAGCTCTCCGTGCGGGAGGTGGAGGCAGACTTCGAGGATCGAGGGAGTCGGCGCCGGCGGATCTTCGATGCCCTGCTGCAGCTTCTTCGCCTGCGCGGCTCACTCCCCGCCCTGCACCCCGACGCGCCTCAGCAGGTCCTTGAGGTAGGCGATCACGTCTTCGGCTTGCAGCGCGTTTCCCAGGACGGCCAGGAGCTCCTTTGCCTGGCGGAGGTAGCCTCGCGGCCGATCACCGTTTCGCTCCGTCCACGCGGCACTTCGGGGACAGACATCCTTGGAGGCGAATCCCTACAGCTCGACTCCATTCCCCTCGAGCCGCTCCAGGCGCGCTGGATCCTGGTGGACCATGGCTAGCGCGCGCCTGGGCCTGCTCCACTTCACCGGCCCGCCCGGGATCGGCGGAGTCGAGTCGACCATGGCCCACCAGGCTCGCTTCCTGACGCGCGCTGGTTGGCCGACGGCCTTGATCGTCGGCTCGGGAGAAGCCTTCGACGAAGCCGTCGCGGTTCGCTGCCTGCCGGGCCTGGCCTCGCTGGACGAGGACGTCCTGGCGGCCAAGACTGACCTCGACCGCGGAGTGGTTGGGGCCGCCTTCGACGCGCTGCGTTCGCGCCTGCGCCTGGAGGTGCAGCGCGCCACCGACGACCTCGATGTGTTGATCGTCCACAACGCCCTCAGCCTGCACAAGAACCTGGCGCTCACCGCCGCCTTGTGGGACCTCTGGCAGGACCGTCCCTGGCCAGGCATGATCGCCTGGCACCACGATCTGGCGTGGGATCGGCAGGAATACGTGGGCGAGCTCCATCCTGGCGAGCCGTGGGATCTCTTGCGGCGCGCCTGGCCGGAGGTGGTCCAGGTCGTTGTTTCCGAATCGGCTCGCGAGCGCTGGTCGCGCCTCGCAGGGATTCCGGCCAGCGAGATCCATGTCATCCCGCCCGGCGTCGACCCGGCGGAGTTTGGCCGGTGGACGGCGGCGACCCGCCGCGCCCACGAGATCCTGGCGCTCGAACAAGCCGATATCCTGCTGTTGCTGCCGAGTCGCGTCACCCGGCGCAAGAACATCGAATTCGCCATTGAGATCGTCGCCGCCATGCGGGAACAATCGGATCTCGACGTGCGCCTGCTGGTGACCGGACCACCGGGCCCCCACAATCCGGCCAATCGAGGATACCTGGACGAATTGCTGGATCTGCGTCACCGTCTTCGTATGGAGGCCTCGATCCATTTCCTCTACCGCCTCGAACCGGAGGAGCCCACCGCCCTCGACGACGCCACGCTGGCCGACCTGTTCGGCCTGGCTGACGGACTGTTGTTCCCGAGCCGTGACGAGGGCTTCGGCATCCCGGTGCTCGAAGCCGGGCTGTCCCGTTTGCCGGTCTTCTGCAGCGACATCTCCCCATTCCGCGAGACCGGCGGTTCCGACGTGACGCGGTTCGCCCTGGAGGAGTCACCGGCCAAGGTAGCCCGCCTCATTCTCGACAGCCTCGAGCGCGACCCGGCCTATCGGCTACGGCGACGTGTCCGGCGCGAGTACACCTGGACGCGGCTTCTGCGCTCGCGCCTCCTGCCGCTCCTGGAGCCGTATGCCCATGACTGAGCCTGCCTCGCGCCGTCCCGTCTTCCCGGCTCTGCGGCGGGCCATCGTCCCGGTGGTCTTCGGGTGCGATTCCCCCTTGGCGGCCCACGCCGCGCGCGCCCTGGCGCCCGACGTTGTGCTGTTGGGATTCGTGCCAGTCAGCCCGCAAGAGGTCCTCAGCGCCGGTGCGACCCGCGCCCGCGAACTGAGGCGGACGTTGCGCCGCTTGGCGGAGGACGAAACGGCCCACGCCCGAACCCACGTCCGCGTCACCTCCGTCCCTTGGACGGACCTGCACCAGGCGCTGCTCGACGAAGAACCGGACCTGGCGGTCCTCGAGTGGCCGGTCCACGTCGACGCCTTCGGCCCCGGGATGGAGTTGTTTCTCGGCCGCATCCCTTGCGATGCGGCGCTGGTGCGCGGACCGTGGAAGGACGGGCCGCCGCGCGTGCTGGTGCCCTTGCGCGGCGGCCCGCACGCCGATCTGGCCCTACGCCTGGGCCTGAGTCTCAATCCGGCCGAGCTGCTCGTGCTGCACTTGCAGTCGCGCTCCGGGGACCGACAGGACGCGCCGTTCCGTGGTCTTCAGCAGATTCTGCCGCGCCTGCCCGAGGTCCATCTGCGGGTCGAGGCGACCGACGATCCGGCCGAGACGATCCTGGCGGCCGCCCGCGACTTCGATCTGGTCATCCTCGGCACCACCGCCCGCACCCACGAGAACCAGGTCGGCGTGGGACCGGTGGCGACGCGGTTGTTGAACGAAAGTCCCTCGGCGGTGATGGCCGTGCGCGCCCACCGCTGGGCGCCGGCCTTCCCGTCCGACGAAATCGCCGGGGCGCGGGCGATCTCCATCCTGGTCGATAAATGGTTCGCCGAGAACACGTTCCAGGCCGACGAGTTCGCCGAGCTGGACAAGCTGATCGAGCTCAAAGAGCGCCAGGGCCTGACGATCAGCCTGGCGATGCCGGCGCTCAACGAAGAGGCCACCGTCGCTCGCGTCATCCGCATCCTGCGCCGCGCCTTGATGCAGCAGGTGCCGCTCCTCGACGAGATGGTGCTCATCGACTCGCGCTCGACCGACCGCACGCGCGAGATCGCCGAGCGCCTGGGGGTGCCGGTCTTCGTCCATCAGGAGCTGCTCCCCGAGCTGGGTGAGCGATCGGGCAAGGGTGAGGCCCTTTGGAAGAGCCTGCTGGTCACCCGCGGCGATATCCTCGCCTGGGTGGACACCGACATCGTCAACATGCACCCGCGCTTCATCTACGGTATCGTCGGACCTCTGCTTCAGGACCCCGGGGTGCAGTTCGTCAAAGGCTTCTACCAGCGGCCGTTGAAAGTGGGCGATCAGATTCAGGCCGGCGGCGGGGGTCGCGTCACCGAACTCACCGCCCGCCCGTTGCTCAACTTGTTCTACCCGGAGCTCTCGGGCATCATCCAGCCCCTGTCGGGGGAGTACGCCGGACGACGGTCGATGCTGGAACAGCTGCCGTTCTTCTCGGGATACGGCGTCGAGACCGGGCTGCTGATCGATGTGTTCGAACGCGCCGGCGTAGATGCCATCGCCCAGGTCGATCTGCTGGAGCGCATCCATCACAACCAACCTTTGGAGGCGTTGAGCAAGATGTCGTTCGCCATCATCCAGGCGGTCATTCGCAAGGTCGAGCACCGCTACGGGACATCGATCCTGGATGACGTGAACAAGACGATGAAACTCATCCGGCGCGAACACGGCGAGTACTTCCTGGAGGTCGAGGAGGTCGTCGAACGCGAGCGCCCGGCCATGATCACGGTGCCCGAGTACCGGCAGCGCTATGGAGCCGACGAACCATGACGCGCCTCGTCCTGGTCCGTCACGGGGAGACCGATTGGAACCGCGAGGGCCGCTATATGGGCCAAACCGACCAGCCGCTCAATGACAAGGGGCTGGCGCAGGCGGAAGCGGCGGCGCAGAGCCTGCGAGGGGCCACTCTGGCAGCCATCTACACCAGCGACCTTCGGCGCGCCCGCCAGACGGCCGAAGCCCTGGCGCGGGCCACGCGGGCTCCCATCGTTTTGGACCGGAGGCTCAGGGAGCTCGGCCAGGGTGACTGGGAGGGCCAGCTTTTCAGCCAGATTGCGCAGGCCGACGCCGACCTGGTGGCGCGTCGACGCAGCGATCCGATGGACACCCGGCCCCCCGGCGGCGAGAGCGTCCGCGAGGCCCAGGCCCGGGTGTTGCCCCTCCTGTCCGAGATCGTCCGCCGGCATCCGACCGGCCGGGTGGCGGTCGTCTCGCATGGCGCCCTGCTGGCCGTCGTCAAGGTCCACTTGCTCGATCTTCCGGTCGAAGCGGTGTGGGACCAGATTCCAGACCACGCCTCGCCGGAGGAGTTCACCCTGGAGGCTCCATGACCGATCGCACGCCGCACGTCGGATTCGTGTCGACCCGCCTGGCCGGCGTCGACGGCGTCTCCCTGGAGGCGGCCAAGTGGTGCTCGAGCCTGACGCAGATGGGGTTCGAGTGCTTCTACTTCGCCGGGGAGTGCGCCGGCCCGCCCGAGCGCTCGCGGGTCGTGCCCGAGGCGCACTTCCTCCATCCCGACATCGCCGCGCTGACCGAACGCGTCTTCAACGAGACGACCCGCGCCACCGCCGTCTCGCTCCAGGTGCAGCAACTCAAGGACCTGCTGAAGCAGCACCTGCACCAGTTCGTCAGCGACTTCCACATCGATCTGCTGATCGTCGAGAACGCCCTCTCCCTTCCGGTGAACATTCCCCTCGGCCTGGCCCTGACGGAACTCATCGCCGAGACGCGCCTGCCCACCATCGGCCACCATCACGACTTCAGTTGGGAACGCAAGCGTTTCTCCTTTCATGCAGCGGGGGACTACCTGCGGGCCGCCTTCCCTCCCAACCTGCCTTCGCTGCGGCACGTGGTCATCAACTCCTTCGCCGCACGCCAGCTGGCCCTGCGGGTCGGCGCCAGCTCGATCCTGATCCCCAACGTCATGGACTTCGACAATCCTCCGATGCCCACCGACGCGATCAGCGCCGAGCTCCCGGCCGCCCTGGGGTTGGACGGCGACCACCCCATCCTGCTCCAGCCGACCCGCGTCGTGCCTCGCAAACGTATCGAGATCGCCATCGAGCTGGCGCGCCGCATCGGCGACGGCTGCACTCTGGTCGTCTCACACGCCTCCGGCGATGAGGGCTCCGAATACGAAACGCACTTGCGCAGCTACGCCGAGCTGATCGGTGCCAAGGTGATCTTCGCCGCCGACGTCTTCGCCCCCGAACGCAAGATCCTGCCCGACGGCCGGCGCGTCTTCTCCCTGGCGGACGCCTACCAGCAGTCGCGCCTCGTCACCTACCCCTCGACCGTCGAGGGTTTCGGCAATGCCTTCATCGAGGCGCTATACTACCGATGCCCGATCGTCATGAGCCGCTACGAGATCTTTCGAACCGATATCGCCCCCAAGGGTTTCCGCGTCGTCGGCATGGACGACTACGTCACGGGTGAAGCGGTCGAGCAGGCGCGCCGCATCATCCAAGATCCCGCCCTGGCGGCGAACATGGTCGATCACAACTACGAGCTCGGCCGCCGCTTCTACTCGTTCCGGACCCTGGAGCGCCGTCTGGCTCTTCTCGTGCAGGACACGCTCGGGACGCATCCGGAGGACGACCTGTTCGCATCGTGGTAAAGACGGCCGTCAGCGCTCAGCCGTCAGCCTTCAGCCGACCCGGTCCCCAGCGGCCATTGCGGGTAGCTGAAAGCTCCCGGCAGTACTCCCCGCTCGGGCCGGGAGGATGTGACGGCTGACAGCCAAACCGGGAGCCCCATGCCCACAACACCCCTCACTCCATCCGAACTCATGACGGTGAATGCCGCCCGACTCCTGCGCGACGGCGACGTCGTCTTCGTCGGCGTCGGCCTGCCCAACCTTGCCTGCAATCTGGCGCGGCGGACGCACGCCCCCAACCTGGTCATGATCTACGAGGCCGGCGTCATCGGCGCCCAGCCGAAACGCCTCCCGCTGTCCATCGGCGACCCGACTCTCGTCTCGGGGTCGCTGGCCGTGTGCTCGATGTTCGAGGTCTTCGCCTACTATCTCCAGCGCGGCCATGTGTCCGTCGGGTTCATGGGCGGCGCGCAGATCGACCGCTTCGGCAACGTCAACGCCACCGTGATCGGGGAGTACGCCCATCCCAAAGTCCGCCTGCCCGGATCGGGCGGAAGCATGGAGATCGCCGCATGGGCCGATCGCTGCTACTTCATCACGCCTCACGAGAAGCGCCGCTTCCCGGCCAGGGTCGACTTCCACACCTCGGCCGGATTCTTGGGCGGGCGGGCCGAGCGCGAGGGCCTCGGGCTGCGCGGCGGCGGGCCGGCGGCGGTGGTGACGAACCTGGGGATCCTGGAACCCGACGCTTCCGGTGAGCTGGTGTTGGCCGCCCTGCATCCGGGCGCCGAGGCCTCTCAGGCGGTCGAGAACACCGGCTGGCCGCTCCGCCAGGCCGAGACACTGCGCACGACGGACCCGGTCAGCGACGAGGAGCTTCGGCTGCTGCGCGAGCTCGATCCGGAGAGGATCTACCTCGGTGGCAAGGGACAATAGGGCGGCTTCCAGTTTCCAGTTCCCGGTTTCCAGTTCCCAGTTCCCAGTTGCCGGTCAGGTAAATGTGGGCCCGCTGAACACTATCTACTGATGACTGACGACTACTTGACCTCGATCGAAGCTTGGCGCCGGCGCATGGACGAGCGCCTCCGCGAGCCCTACGGGTGGCTGGCTTTGGGCGGGCTCTTCTGGTTGCGCCCCGGGACGAACCGCGTCGGGTCCGACCGGGAAGCCGAAGTGCAACTCCCGGCGCACGCCTCATCGCCCAGCCTGGGGGTCATCGATGTCGATGGGCCCCGCGCCGTGCTCCATGTGACTAGCGCCGACCAAGTCCAGGTGGAAGGCTTGCCGGTCGTCGACATCGAGCTACTGCCCGACGTCGATCCCTCCCCCACCTATGTGAACGTCGGTGAGGTGCGCATGGTGTTGATCCGCCGCGGGGATCGCCTGGGCGTTCGCCTATGGGACCCCCGCCGCCCGGAGCGAACATCGTTCCCGGGCCGACGATGGTATCCCGTCGATCCAGCCTGGCGCCTGGCGGCCTCGTTCCATGCTCATACCCCGCTCCTCAGCCTGCGCGTCCCCAGTGTCCTGGGCGAGGTCAATGTGGAACATTCCGTCGGACGCGTGTCTTTCCTGATCGCCGGCGAGTCCCACGCGCTGGAGGCACTCCCGGAGGAGACCGGCGAGCTGTTCCTGATCTTCGCCGATCCTACCAATCAAGACGTGACCTATCCTTCCGGCCGGTTCCTGTACACCGACCCTCCAGAAGCGGGGCAGGTCATCGTCGATTTCAATCGCGCCTACAGCCCGCCGTGTGCCTATACGACCTATGCCACCTGTCCGCTTCCGCCGGGAGAGAACCGCCTCTCCGTTCCCATACCCGCGGGTGAGATCTACCCGAGGTCCTCGGCCCCTCAGGGTGAGGCGCGTTGAATTCCCCTTCGTTCTTGCGACGGGTGTTCGTTTCTCCGACAGAACCCCGCCTCCGGACAGGGTGGCGCTTGTCACTGCACGGATTTCTCGTCCTTGCGCTGACCGTTCCTGCGTCCATCGCCGCCGCTGTTGTCCTGTTGATCCTCCAGGTAGTGGCCCCTGGTATCGAAGGCCTCACGCTGGGGGTCGGGGCCCTGGCCAGCGCGGGGGTCTTCATCCTGGCGACCTACGCCGCTCGCCGGCTGCTGGACCGGCGTTCCTTCGTTTCCCTCGGTTTCACCATCGACCGCCACACTTTGCCCGACGTGATCGTCGGATTCTTGATCCCCTTCGCCATGTTGGGGTTCGTCTTCGCCCTGGCATGGGCGTTCGGATGGATTCAATGGCAGGGATGGGCCTGGGAGGAGCAACCGGCCGGATCGATCGTGGTCGGCCTGGCAACCGGCCTGGCGTTGTTCGTTCTCGTCGCGATCTCCGAAGAGACACTTAGCCGCGGTTATCACCTCCAGAATCTGGCCGAGTCCCTCGGCCTGCCGGCCGGCTGGATCCTGTCGTCGCTGATCTTCGCCTCCATGCACGCTCTCAATCCCGGATTCGGCCTTCCCGCCTGGCTCGGCCTGATCTTCGCCGGGCTGTTCCTCGCTACAGGGTGGCTCCGGACGCGGCGGCTGTGGTTGTCGATCGGGCTTCACGTCGGGTGGAACTTCTTCGAAGGGAGCTTCTTCGGGTTCCCCGTCAGCGGGCTGCAGATTTTCCAGTTGATGAACCACCGGCTGAGCGGCCCGGCCTGGGCCACCGGCGGGCCGTTCGGGCCCGAGGCGGGTGCCATCGTCCTCCCCGGTCTCCTCCTGGGGACGGCCCTCGTCTGGATCTACACGCGCGGCCGGACCGAAGCGCCTGGCACGAATCTTCCCCTGTCCGGGTGAAACTGCCTCTTGACAACATAGCACAAGTGTTCTATTCTGCCACCACGATAGAACGCTTGTTCTGTCAGGAGGTGGTCATGTCCGCGTATCCGACACAAGCGCAATCGTGGTCCTTCCCCACCCAGCTTGGCGACGCCTTGAAGTCCCAGCTGGCGCGAATCCCCCGACACCGCGGGTTCTTGTTTGGGCTCATGCTTGTCGGGGCTCTGTTTGCGTTCGAGGCCTTCAACTACGGCACGACCGAGTTCGCCCTGACGAGCTTCCTGGGGCACCTTCGCTTCGGGAACATCTCGGCCGCAACGCTGTTGGCTCTGGCGTTCTGCGGGATGGACTTCGCCGGGATCGCCCGCCTTCTGACGCCGGGGCGTGGCCGGCATGAGCCCGCCGAGGTTTGGTACCTGGTCGCCGCCTGGATCCTGGCCGCCACCATGAATGCCGCTCTGACATGGTGGGCCGTCTCGGTCGCGCTGGCCGGGCAGGCCGATGTCGGAAACGAGATCGTAGGTCGCCAGGCACTGCTTCGCGATGCGCCCATCTTCGTCGCCGTGTTGGTCTGGCTGATCCGTGTTCTGATGATCGGCACGTTCACCCTGGCCGGTTCGCGCCTGTTCAGCTTAGGCGACGATCCCAACCTGCTTCTGCTTCGCCCCATCGGGCCGCGCCGTCATGCACCCTCGCCCGCACCCGTGCGCCCCGCCCCCAAACCGACCCGTCCTGAGGTCCCCGCGTCTGTGTTCTCGGCCGACCGCCGCGGCGCCTGACGTGTCCCTCGCCTGGATCCCGTACGCCAGCGGCCGGGCGCATTCCGCCCGACCGCTGGCGGGGATCCTTCCCCTGGCCCTTGCCCTCGGCTTGCTGCTCGCCGGCCTGGCCGCGGCTGTGGCTCCGGCCGCGGATCCGGCCGCCACCTCTTCAACGGACGTAATCGGCTCGACCGTCCCGATCTCGGACACCCAGCCAGCCGCCGCCCTTGCTCCTCAGTTCACCCCGACGGTCCAGTTTTGGGCCGCCGACATTCAACGCTGGTCCACCGAATACGGGCTTCCGTCCACGTGGATCGCCA
>DATIFK010000157.1:0-41996 GCA_035455265.1 Anaerolineales bacterium | reverse complement strand
CTGACGGATCAACTGCCGGACCTCGGAGTCGGGGACTTCTTCCATGGGGTAGGAATTGACTCCGATGAAGACACGGACCACTCCGCCGGGGCCTTCGGCCAAGCGCACGCCCCGCGTGGCGGACCCGGCAGCGGCAAGCTTCTCCTCGAGAATCAGGTTGATTTGCTCGATCATCGAGCCGGGCTTGGCCGGGGCTTCCTCACGTGCGGCGCCGGGTGGCTTCGGCGTCACCCGAGAGAGCCAGCGGGCCAGATCCGCGGAAACGGACTGGACGCGCGCGGAGTCGGAGGAGCTGCGCAGATCTTCCACGCGGCGATAGACATGATCTCCGACCTGGATGACGAGGTCGCCGGTCACCTCTTCCCGCAAGAGGGTAGCGACGGGCAATAGGCGCCGCGCCGGGATGCCGGTGGTGGGCTGAATGGAAACCGGGGGAGCCGCCGCGTCGGGAGGCATCGGCGCCGGGGCGACCCTGGGCGGCGGTGGCTCAACGGGCTCGGCGGGCGGCTCGAGGGCCTCGGTGCTGAGCTCGGCCGTTGCCTCCGCCGCGGGCTCAACTTCCAGAGCCTCGGCCTCGACAGGCTCTTCTCCGTCCCTACGATTGAGCATGACGGCGTAGGCGATCAGCGCCAGCGCGATGCCTACGCCGATCAACACGATGCCCATCAAGAGCGAGTTGTCGATCATTTCCTGCGCTCCCGTTGACAGGTCGGGCAGTAGTGCGTCCCGCGCTGCCCGACGACCATGCGGCGGATTCGTGTTCCGCAGACCGGGCAGGGTTGGCCCGCCCGCTGGTAGACGCGGAAGTGATTCTGGAAGGCTCCGCCCCGGTAGACCCAGTCGATGCTCGCCCCGTTGTGGCGCAATCCGGCGCGCAGAGCGGCCCGGATGCCGCGCCACAGACGGCCCACCTCGTCGTCGGTCAACCGATCGCTGCGCCGCAAGGGATGGAGACGGGCCCGGTGCAGGGCTTCGTCGGCATAGATGTTGCCGAGTCCGGCGAGGAACGTCTGATCCAACAGGAGAGGCTTCAAGGCGCGCGACCGGCGGCGCAGGGCCTCGGCCAAACGACGGGCCGTGAACGCGTCGGCCAGGGGCTCCGGGCCGAGGGCGCCCAGCACCGAGGCCGGATCCTCGAGCAGGAAGACCTTGCCGAACTTGCGCGCGTCGGCGAATCGAAGATCCCACCCGTCATCCAGGTGGAACCGGGTGTGCTCGAATCGCCCGTCGGGCGAGTCGGTCCGGACGACGGTGAGATCTCCGCTCATCTTGAGGTGGATCAAGAGCGAGGCGTCGTCCAATGGGAAGACCAGGTACTTGCCGCGGCGCTGGACGTCGCGAATCGTCCGGCCCCGAATCGCCGCCCGAAAGGCGGCGGCATCGGGTCGGGCGATATGCCTGGGCCAGCGGACGGTGACGTCTCGGATGGACCGACCCGGCAACGGCGGCGCCTCGCCGGACCCGATGCGCAAGTTGCGGACCAGGGTTTCGACCTCGGGGAGCTCGGGCACGAGCGGATTATACCGGCGGTCGCGGCTGCGGCAAGAAGCCGGGCTTCAGTGGACCCCCACAAGATCGCGAATCTGGGCCAGGCGCGACGGTCCGATGCCCGGCACCAGAAGGAGGTCTTCGACCGTCTGGAATGGCCCGTGGGCCTCGCGGTGTTCGACGATCGCCCGCGCCAACCCAGGTCCGATCCCGGGAAGCTTCTCCAGATCCGCCGCGGTCGCCGTGTTCAGATCGAGAGTGCCATCCGAGGCTCCCGGCGAGGACGAACTCGAGCCTGCGGCCACCGCGGCCGGCACCAGGATCCGTTCCCCATCGGTCAGTTCGGCGGCGAGGTTGACTCGGTCGAGGTCGGCGTCGGATGCCGGGCCCCCGGCGGTTCGCACGGCATCCTGGACGATGGAGCCTCGCGGGACTTCGTAGACTCCGGGATGCAGGACGGCGCCGGCGACGTGGACCCGCAGCGGCGACGGGGTGGGGAGAGGTAGGAGTTCGAGCGGACGGCCTCGCGGCTCCGCGAGGGCCAGGAAGATCAGGGCGGATGTCAGGGCGCCCAACAGGACGCCGCCCAGCAGCCGCCGGCCTTGCGCAAACATCCCTATCCCCCTTGCCTGACGAGCCGATTATCGGGGACGAAGGCCTCGGAGTCAACCGTCCTCGGAGTTGTCAGTTAGCAGTTGACAGTCTTCAGTCAAGTGCATGAGGCCGATCATGATCGAAGGACTGATGACTGACAACTGAAGACTGAGAACTGCACTTATAATCCCCGTGTGCCCAACCTCTATACGCGCGATGGGGATGACGGGACGACCGGGCTTCTCGGAGAGGGCCGCGTCCCCAAATACCACCCCCGCACCGAAGCCAATGGCGACGTAGATGAGGCGGCCGCGGCGCTGGGGCTCGCCCGCGCCCTGACCCGCCGTCCCTCTACCCGGACGGTGCTGGAAACCCTGCAGCGCGATTTGTATCATCTCATGGCCGAGGTGGCCGCCACTCCAGAGGAAGCCGGCCGCTTCCGGTCGATCGATCCGTCGCGCGTGGCCTGGCTGGAGATGGAAATCGATCGGATCACCGGTACTGCCGATCTCAAGGGCTTCATCCTGGCTGGCGATACTCCGGCGGCAGGAGCCCTCGATCTGGCCCGCACCGTGCTACGCCGCGCCGAACGACGTGTGGCACGCCTGACCCACGACGGGGACCTGTCCAACCCTGATCTTCTCCGCTACCTCAATCGCGCCTCATCCCTCTGCTTCGCCCTCGAGCTGGCCGAAGTCCAAGCGGCCGGCCTGGAAGGGCCCACGCTGGCGCGGCACGAGGCGACGTGATCGGCACCCTGCTGAACGCGGCCACCGTGCTGGTCGGTGGAACGCTCGGGCTTGTCTTCGGTGCGCGGCTTCCGGAGCGGCTTCGATCCACGGTGCTGGCCGGCCTGGGCCTGTTCACCCTGGCGATTGGCCTTCGACTCTTTCTCGAGACTCAGAACCCGCTCTACGCGCTAGGCGGATTGCTCATCGGTGGATTGTTGGGCGAGTGGTGGCAGGTGGAGGACCGCCTGGCGAGTCTGGGCGCCACGTTGGAAGCCCGCTTCGCCGGCGAGCAGGGCTCCGGCAGTCCGTTCGTGCGAGGGTTCCTCACCGCCAGCCTGCTCTTCTGTGTCGGGCCGATGACCATCTTGGGGTCGATCCAGGACGGCCTGACAGGGGATTACAGCCTGCTTGCCATCAAGTCGGTGATGGATGGTTTCGCGTCGCTGGCTCTGGCTTCGACGTTGGGATTGGGCGTGCTCTTTTCGATCGTCGTCATCCTGGTCTACCAGGGCGGTTTGACCCTTCTCGCCGCAACCGCCCAATCGATCCTGACCGATGCCATGGTGGCGGAAATGACGGCGGTCGGAGGAATCCTGCTCGTCGGCCTGGCGATCAGCAGCCTGCTGGAAATCAAACGTATCCGGACCGGGAACCTGCTGCCGGCCCTCCTGGTGACGCCGCTCCTCGTCTGGATCGTCTCGCTCTTCGGGTCGAAATAGGGACACTCCCTCAAGAAACGCGAGCCATCCCGCGAGCTCTGCGCTCGCGGGATGGCTGTTCCAAGGCGTTGGCTACCCGGGAGCTAGGGGGAAGCTTTCGCCAGCGCGGCCTCGATCGAGGTCTGGAAGACCTGGTACGGCTGCGCGCCGACGAGCACATCCCCGTTGATGATGAAGGACGGCGTCGACGTCAAGTTGGCGCCGGTGGCCTCCGCCACGTCAGCCCGCACCTGCCTGTCGGCATCGCCGCTGGCCATGCATTCCTTATAGGCATTGAGGTCCAACCCGACAACGCTGGCCATCGCCTCGAGCCGCCGGACGGTGAAGTTGCCGACGTTTTCGCCGGTCTGGTTGGCGAACAGCACGTCGGAGAACTCCCAGAAGCGGTTCTGCTCCCCGGCGCAGAAGGCCGCCGTGGCGGCCAGGTGGGACTCGCCGAGGGTCGTGCCCCGGTCGACGACCGGGAAGTGGTGATAGACGAAGCGGACCTTCCCCGTGGCGACGTAGTCGCGCACGATGAGCGCCAGCGTGTCGTCATGGAAGCGTTTGCAGAATGGACACTGGAAGTCGGAGTACTCATGGATGACGACCGGCGCTGATGGGTCGCCCATGGCGTTGCCGTCGGCCTGCGGATAGGTCGCCGGCGCCGCCGTCGCCACGGAGCCGGTCGGGGCGTTGTTCTGCAGGATCAGGAGGGCCGTGATCACGATCGCCAGGCCCACCACGCCCAGAATGATCACGACCCGTTGCTGCCGCTGACGTTGCGATCTGCGTTCTCGAAGCTCTGACCGTTTGCTCATGCGCTCTCCCAGAATGGATACCAGGCTGACGGTGGGTTGCGGCCCGGATTCAGAGACGGGCGACGACCCAATCGACCATGACCTTCAGCACTTCGGCCTGCTCCGGCTCGTTGTGAATCTCGTGCGTGAGGCCGGTCCAGAGCCGGAACGTCTTGTCGGTGGACGAGGCTTCCCGGTAGAACGTTTCGACGGCGGCCGGATCCACGATCGGATCGTCGGCGCCGTGCATGAACAACACCGGCAGACGGAACTCGGCGGCGTGGGCCAGGGCATCCTCGCCGGCATTCAAGATCGAACTCCCCAGCCGCGCGCTGATTCGGTCGTGGACCAGCGGGTCTTCGACGTAGGCGCGCACGACGGCTGGATCTCGCGATAGGCCGTTCACGTTCAGGCCGCTGGCGACCGTGAACCCCGGAAGGATCGAGGGCAGGGCGCGCGCCATCAGCCGCTGAAGGGGCGGGGTCGGGTAGCGCAAGCGGAGCCAGGCCCCGGTGACAATGACCCCGTGCAGGCGGCTCGTGCGTCTCAGCCCGTACTGCAGGGCAATGTTTCCGCCCATGCTGTGGCCGTAGAGAAAGACCGGCTTGGACGGATCGGAAAGCGAGATCAGGAGATCGACGTCGTCCAGCAGGCGCTCGTACGATGGAGCGTCCCCACGCGGGCCGGGAGTTTGGCCGTGGCCCCGCAGGTCGCTTCCGATCATGGTCACTCGGGCGTCCTGGAAGGCTCGGGCGACGTGGTTGTAGCGGCCGATGTGTTCCCCGTGGCCGTGGACAAGGCAGACCGTCGCCCGGCTGGCACGGGAGGGATCCCATCGCTGCCAGTAGAGTCGGGCGCCGTCTTGAGCGTTGAGGAAGCCGGATGTGGGGGTCAAGGCGGCCTCGGGCCGTCTCCTCGGCGGCGGGTCGCCGCAGGCTTTGTTGGGAAGTTGAAAGGCGCGCGCTGAGCGCCGCATTATAACATCGGGATGCCGGAAGGCTCTTCCGTCCGACTGGGCGGAGCCCAACCGGTCGAAATCTTCGGCATAGTCCGCAGGAGAGGAGGCGCATGGCATCCTTGCCACAAGCGGTAGCGGGGCTGCCGGCGACCCGGCCCTTCCAGGGTCAACGGCAGCGCGTGCTCGTGGTGGACGACGAGGTATCGTTTGCGGCGGTGATGGGGGAGGTGCTGGATGCGTTCGGCCTCCACGTCGACGTCGCCCACGATGCCAAAGACGCTCTGCACAAAATGGAGCTGAGCCCTCCGGATTTGATGCTGGTGGATGTCATGATGCCGGAGGTGGATGGGTTGAGCCTCATCCGCAAGATCCAGGCCGAGCCCGCCTGGCAGGGCATCCCGATCGTCGTCATCAGTGCCCGTGCCAGCACGAGCGACAAGAACGAGGCCATGTTCGCCGGCGCCGACGCCTTCCTGGGCAAGCCGTTCACGGCGGATGAGCTGCGCGAGGCGCTGCGCCGCCATCTGCCGCGCGATCCCAGGATCTAGTTCTCCTCCATCCTCATCTCGACCTCTTGGCCGGCCGGGCAGTCCCGGCCGGTCGTTGTTTTCCGGCGCTGAACTTGCAACGACCGGCCTCGGCGGGATCTCGGGAGCGGCGAGTCTGCGCCCGCCGGGGAAGATCATGCATCCGACAAACGGGCATGGGATGTCCTCTACGCCTTTGCTGCCGGGTGTGCCGGTCGGGCCGCCCACGGTCATGGTCGTCGATGACGATCCGACCTTCTGCGCCATCATGGGCGAGATCCTCAAGATGTACAACGCCCGGGTCTACTGCGCGAACAGCACCGACGAGGCCATCCGCCTTCTGGAGAATCTCACTCCCGACCTCATCCTGACGGATGTGATGATGCCGGAGGTGGATGGATTGACCTTCGTCCGGCGTATCCGTGCGGAGCAACCGTACGCGCGTGTGCCCGTTATCGTCGTCAGCGCCGGCGTCAGCACCCAGGAACAGGCCGCCGCTCTGCAAGCCGGTGCGGATAGCTTCTTGGCGAAACCCTTCTCGTTGAAGGATCTGCGGGAAGCCGTCGGCACGCTGCTGCCGGAAGACGCCGGCTGAAGCGCCGGCTCGCCGTTTCCGATCCGGCCGGCTACAACGGTTTCGTGCGGCGCGTCTTCCGCACAACGAAGCGCGTGGCGTAATCCTGATCGTCGAACGAAGCGATCTTGTTGTCGACGAAGTCGCCCTTCAACCCTTCGGCCTGCATGGCTTCCCAGGTGAATCGGATGCCGCGGGCGGCGGCGAACGGTTTCTTGGGCATGACGATCCAGACGGCGCCGTCGGATTGCAGGCGCTTCTGGAGACGTGCCAGCGCAGAAGCCAGGCGGCTCAGGTCCTTCGGCCACCAGAAGACCTGATCGACGTGAGCCGTGGCGGAGCGAACGAAGCGAACACCTGCGGGGGCCGCGTCGCGCAAGCGGCGGTCGGCTGAAGGCGGGGCATCGATCAGCAAGACCGCTTGCCCGGGACGAAGCCCCAGTTTGCGTGCCAGCTCACCCTGCATGAGGGGTCCCCGGAGGTCTCCGGAGAACAATCTCCCGGTCCACTACCATTCTCGTTCGAACACCGGGAGTCTCTCGCCCGTCTCCCGAAAGCCGAGCTTGCGATAGAGATTCTGGCCAAGGCGGTTGTCGGCCTGAGTGTTGAGGGTGATCCTCGAAACACCACGGTCCGGAAGCCGCTGCAGCAGCTCGCCCACCAGCACGGCACCGATACCTCGTCCCTGCCACTGCGGCGCGACCGCCAGGCGCGCCAGATGGGCGCCCAGCGGTGAGATCGTCGTGATCTGGTATCCCACGATGGCTCCGTCCGCCTCCGCGATGGCGGCATCACCCGCCAGCCGGTAGGCCAATCCCAGCGTCTCCTGCGGCACTCGCCACAAGGGACCGAAGGCGAGGTGATCGACGGCCGCGACCGCAGCCACATCGGCGGCGCTCATGGGTCGCAATTGAGCGGGGTTCTTGCCGGGGGATGGAGGTCGACGGGTCGACCGCTCATAGAAGACGACCGCGTTCGTTTCGCGGAAACCGGCCTCGTCGAGCAGGGGGCGTTGCCAGGTGCCGCTTTGCAGGCTGGCGGCGCGACGGACCCCGGAGGCCGACAGGCGGTCGGCGGCCGAGTCCCACAGTGCCCGCCATACCCTTGCCGGGTCGGAGCCGAGGGCGAGGCAAAGCACGCGGATCCAGGCGACGCCCTCCGGGCTTTCCGGGCAGGCCAGACAGCCCACGAATGTCGCGTCGGCTTCGGCCGCCAGGAACGGTTGCTGTCCGAGGAGGTCGATCGGTTCCTGCCAGTCCAGATGGGAATGACGCCAGCGGCTGGCTGCCAGCAGTGTCGACACAAGGCGTCGGTCCCCCTGATCGACGGTTCGGACGGAGATCGGGGAGGGGGGACCCACGGCGCGCCGGGACTAGGGGATGAAACGCCGGAGAAGGTTCACCAGGGCTTTCGCCCAGCGTCGGCCCCATCCCGGAAGAGCTCCAGACTGGAGGCTCACTTCAGCGGATTCCACCGCCTCGAGGGGTCGGCCTCGACGAAGAAGGAGCGCCGCCAGGGCCTGTCGGGTGTGGGCTTCGGCCTCGGGTTGGTGCAGGTTGTGAAGCCTCTCGGCCGCCTCCCGGTACGAGCGCTCGGCTTCGTCGTAGCGCCTCATGGCTTCGAGCGCCGCAGCCTCGTTGCCGAGTGCCTGCGCCGCGCGGACTGGGTCTCCCGCGGTTTCGAAGACCGAGGCGGTTCCCTGCACAACCTCCAGCGCGCGCCGCGCCTGACCGAGCTTGAGCAGTACGACGCTCAAGTTGTTGGCTGCTTCGGCCGCGCCCAGGCTGTCCTGGTTCTTCCGGAATCCGTCCACGGCCGCTTGCAGACGCGCGGCCGCCTCCTCCCGGCGACCTTCGCGGTAGGCGGACAGCCCGTGGCGTTCCAGTTCGTCGGGGTCTGAGGTCCCCAACGTCACAGGGTGATTTCGAGCAGGCCCTCGCCGACCGTCCGCAGCTTCTCCACCGAGAGCTCGCTCAGACGAAGGGCCATGCGGAGGTAGGCCTCGTGCTCAGGGCTGCGCATGAATTCGCGCAGATCGGCGGGAAGGCGGCGGAAGTCCTCGAAGGCCTCCTGCATGGCCTCCCATTCCCCGACCGGGCCACGCGTGTCCATGTAATCCCTGAGATTGTGACCGAGCTCGGCGGCGATGATCTCCAGCTCGGCGAAGGGGACCGGCCGCTCCCCTTGCTCGTAGGCCGTCAGCCGGGCCGAAGGAATGCCGGTGCTCTTGGAGAGCTGGCGGACGCTCAAGCCCGCCTCGGTGCGTTGGGCCTTGACGAGCGCGCCGATGAAATGCTGGCGCAGAGAGACCATCACGGGAGCGTTGAAGTCCGGCTTCTTCTGAGCCTCGGCCTTGGCGGCCGACGTCAGGCTGCGCATCGGGACATCGAGCTGGAAGGCCAGCAGTTCGAGTTCGGGGAGCGAGATCCCCTTACGGCCCTTCTCGTAGGAGGACAGAATCCCGCTGCTGGTGCCGATCAGGGCGGCGGTCTCCTTGAGGCTCTTGCCCGCGGCGAGTCTCGCCTGGCGGATAAGGGCCCCGAGCATTTTCGTCCGCAACTGCACCGAGGATCGGTCGGCCATGGGGTTGCTCCCGGTCGTGGCAGGCTGGACGGATTATACAGTGGTCAGTGGTCGGTGGCGAGTGGCCCGTCGATGGACTTCTACTCGGTACTGTCCACCGGCCACTGGCCAGCGACCACTCCTCAGGCCGAGGGGGCCTCCTCTTCGGGCGGCATGTAGTAGCCGAGGCCCTGGCGCGTGAGGATGTGGATCGGGTTCTTCGGATCAGGCTCGATCTTCTGGCGCAGGCGACTCAGACAAACCCACAGGATTTCCTTGTCCTCGCGGTACTCCGGCCCCCAGACCGACGTCAGCAATTCCTCGCCGGTCAGCATCTTGCCCACGGCGGCGGCCAGCGTCTGCAGCAGGCGGTACTCGGTGGCGGTGAGCAGGATCGGTTTGCCGGCGCTGGTCACTTCAGCCCGCGCCAGGTCGATCTGCAGCTCGTGGTGGCGGAAGAATGGCTTGTGGAACGCGCCCGACATCTGGCGCTCGGCCCGGCGCAGGACCGCCCGCACCCGCGCCAGCAGTTCCTGCGCGGAAAACGGCTTGACGATGTAGTCGTCGGCTCCCGCATCCAGGCCGCGCACGCGGTCGCGCTCCTCGCCCTTGGCCGTGACCATGATGATCGGCACGGTGGAAAACTCGCGGATGCGCAGGCAGGCGGTGAAACCGTCCATGATCGGCATCATGACGTCGAGCAGGATCAAATCCGGCTGGCTGGCGGCCACCGATTCGACCGCTTCCTGGCCGTTGGCGGCGTTGGTGACGGCGTAGCCCTCCGTCATCAAGTTGACCTCGACCAGTCGGACGTAGCGCGGTTCATCGTCCACGACCAGGATCGTCTTCTTAGGGTTCATGGCTGGCCTCCGGCACGTCGATCGGCAAGGTGAAGTAGAACCGCGTCCCGGATCCGGGATGGCTCTCGACCCCGATCTCGCCTCTGTGGGCCTCGATGATCTTGCGGCAGATGTATAGCCCGAGTCCGGTTCCCCGCACCGACCGCTGACTGTCGGGCACGCGATAGAAACGCTGGAACAGGTGCGGCAGGTGCTCGGCCGGGATCCCCGGCCCCTGGTCGTGGACCTCGATGCGCAGCCTCTCGGGCTCGACGCCGACCATGAGCGAGACCGGGGCCCCCGGGGCGTACTTGTGGGCGTTCGACAGGAGGTTGTCCAGGACCTGGGAGATGCGCGTGGCGTCGATGTGGAGGATCGGAAGCTCGTCCGGGATGTCGAGGCGCAGCTCCATCTCGGGATAGGCCGACTGCGTCCGGTAGCTCGTGTCGCGTAGAAGGGCGCCGACGCGCGTCGGCTCGCGCGTCATGCCCAAAGTGCCGGTTTCCAGGCGCGACGAATCGAGCAGGTTGTCGATCAGCTCGCGCAGCCGGTCGGCCTCCTCGTCGATGATCCGCAAGAACTCGCCGCGGGCGGAGGCGTCCCAGCCGGCGTCCTCGCGCATGAGGGTCGTCACGTAGCCCTTGATGAACCCCAGGGGCGTGCGCAACTCGTGGGAGATGGTCGAGATGAACTCATCTTGCATGCGGGCCAGCTCGCGCTGGGCCTCGAGGGTGGCGATGCGCCGCGACATGCGGCGGTTCTCGAGCAGCTGGCCGACGTGCCAGGCGACGAACTCCGCCAGGCGAATGTGCTCCGGGGGGAACGTTGGGCCGCCGAAGCGCCCGAAGACCAGACCTCCGACACAGCGCCCGCCGACCATCATCGGCAGGCCGAGGTAGTCGCGGCGACGGTCGCGGGTGGCCACACCCGGGCCGCTGTCCTCCTGGCGCAAGACGGTCTGGCCGGCACGGAAAGCCTCGCGGGCGGCCGGCTCGCCCCAGGAGAGCTCCGCCTCGCGGGCGCGGCCGCGCCCCAGCGCCAGCGCGTAGGACGGCTCCAGCTCGCCCGTCTCTTCGTCCTGCAAGAACAGCGACACGACGTCGAAGATGAAGATCGTACGCGACAGGCGGAAGACCGTGTCGAGGCCCGCCTCCGTGTCGTACGTTTCGGCCACGACACGAGCGATGGCGTAGACGGCGTTGAGCTCGCTGCCGTGGGTCAATGGCTCGGTCGGGACGAGCGGTCCGGTCATGCCGTGGACGACCGGTCGGGCAGGACGAAGCGAAACACAGTCCCGCCGCCGACTTGGCTTTCGAACGTCAGCTCCGCCCCGTGCGCGTCCAGGATGAGTTTGGCCAGCGCCAGCCCGAGCCCGGTCCCACCGTAGCGCCGGGTCGGCGAGCCATCGAGCTGGTGAAACGGCTCGAAGATCTCGCGCGAGCGTTCGACCGGGATGCCGATGCCGTTGTCTTCAACTTCCAAGCGCACCCCCCGGGCTTCCCGCTGGACGCGGACAACGACATGACCTCCGGAGGGGGTGAACTTGACTCCGTTGTCGACAAGTTGAAACAGGACCCAGCCCAGCCGGTCGGGGTCGGCCATCAACGTCGGCAGGCTTTCGCCCAGTTGGCGCTCCAGGCCGACGCCGGCCTTGTCGGCCTTTTCCTTGGAACGGGCCAGAACCTGATCGACGAGAACGGCCGGATCGACGGTTGCCAGGTTGAGCGTGATTCCCTGACGCGAGGCCGTCGAGAATTCGATCAGATCCTCGATCAGACGGCCCAGCCGCTCGGTGGCGCGCTGGACAACCCCAAGGGCGTTCTCCTGCTCGGCCGTGAGAGGGCCGAGCTGATGTTCACCGATCAGCTCGATGTAGCCCTTGATGTGGGCCAGCGGCGTGCGGAGTTCGTGAGACACGTTGGAGATCAGGTTCGCCTTGACCTGGTTGATCTCCGTCAGCCGCTCGAGGGCGCGCCGCAGTTCGGCCGTTCGCTCGTTGACGCGGCGTTCCAGGGAGCGGTTGACCTCCTGCAGGGCGGCGTGGAGCTCGATGATCTGACGCGTGATGGCGCGGTCGAGCGTTTCGCGGTCCACCGCGCCCATGTCCATGAGCGTCTGGCCGAGCAGGCGATGCTGGCCGCGGGCCGTGCTGACCTTCTGCTGCTCCAGGGCGGCCCGCAACTGCTCTTCGTTGATCAGGCCCTGATCCAGCAGGTACTCGCCGATGCGAGGGACGAGGGCTGTCGGCGGGCCGGAAATGGGGGCGGCCTCCGGCAGCCCTTCCAGATAGGCCCGTTCGGCCAGCAAGGACAGGAGCACCAGGTCGACGCCGCATTGGGGACAGGTGCGGGCGTCGGGAGGGAGCTCGTGGCCGCAGTGGGGGCAGGGAAGCGGGAGGGGAGGCTTGGAGAGGCTGGCAGCGACCATGGCCGGTTCAACTCAGGAAGGGAATGATAGCGGCTACCCCCCGGTGGGGCAAGCAACCTGAAAGGTGCCTGTAAGGTTCCCCCGCAGGGGAACCACCCATAATAGACAAGCGGGTGACAACCGACCAATGGCAATCCGAACCCTGTTGATTGATGACGACCCCGACCTGTCGGTGATGCTTCGAACCCTGCTCAAGGGGCAGGACTTCGACATCCGCTCCGTCTTCAGCGGTGCAGATGGCGTCGAAGCTTGCCGAGAGTCAGCCCCCGATGTCGTGATCTTGGACCTGCTCATGCCTGAAATGGACGGGTGGCAGGTTTGTGAGAGGATCCGCGAGTTCTCCACGGTGCCGATCCTGATTCTATCGGCCCTGGGAGCTCCAGGGTCGGTGGCGCGGGCCCTAGACGCCGGCGCCGACGACTATCTGATCAAGCCCGTCCACGCCAGCCTGCTCGCCTCGCGCCTGCGGACGCTTGTCCGCCGCCAGGCCGCTAAGGAGGCCGTGCGGGCTGCCTAACCCCTAGGGGAAACCGCTGGCTGGCAACCGCGTTTCACTCCAAACCACGCAGCTTCGGCTGCGTGGTTTGGATTCAGCTTCCTCACACCCGCTGATTCAAAGACCCTGCCGGGGACTTGAAGCAAAGTCCGCCGGCCAGCGGTCGTTGGGCGAGAGGGTTCTTCCTCCCCCTGGAAGGGCGAGGGTAGGGTGGGGGTCGGTGCCGCGTTCAGGTCCCCTGGCGCAGCAGCTCATCCACTCGCGTGGCCAGCCTCGATCGCGCGAACGATTCCTTGTCGGCCGAGTCGCTGAGCTGGGCGGCCAGACCGTCGAGGATTTCCTTGGCCGCTAGAAGAGGTGCGCGATCGGCGACCGCCTTGTCCGCTTGGGCCCGCGCCGCGGCGAAGTTGACCAGGGCGCGGGCTTGGTCCAACGGGCGCCCCACGTCTTTCCACCGCTGCGCCGCTTGCTCGAAGGATGTCGCCGCGTCGCCGGGCTGTCCCTCGATTTCTGCCGCCAGGGCGCGACCTTCGGCGAGGCACGCGGTGGTCAGAGGGCTGTTCTGCTGGGCGTGCAGGGGTACCAGACGCGCCAGGCATTCGGATGACGTGGCCAGGGAAGAAACGCCTCCGTCCCTGAGCCACAGGAGAACCGCCAAAAGGGCGGGCCCGGCGAAGGAACTGAAGTTCGTCCCCGAATCGATGACGGTCAGGATGCGCTCGACGGCTTGCCTCCCGCGTTCGGGCTCCTCGGCCTCGGCCGCCGCCCGCACCAACTCCGTCAGGTGCGGCAAGATGGTTTGGGGTTCATCATTCGATTCGAACGGGCTCAAGGAAGCCTCCAGCTCCTCCAGAGCCTCTTTGGGTCGTCCCAGGTCGATGTGGGAAGCTGCCTGGCGGGCCGGCTCCAACACCTGGTAGAGACCGTTCGTCAAGGCGGATTCTTCCAGCGTGTGACTCAGTTGGAGCCACGCCGTCCATCGGCCTCGCCTCCACGCGATCCGCGCCATGGCCCATGCGAAGTACGAGGCGAAACCCAGAATCTGAAACTGTCGGGCGAACTGACTCCCGTCCTGATACCACCCCTCGGCCTTGTCGTAGTCGCCGCGCTCGAAGTACATGTCGGCCAGGTTGGTGTACGCTCGCGCCGCGTCATGGGGGAGTCCCGCCTTCAAAGCACGCTGCAGACTCTCCGTGAGCAGGGCATCCCCCTTCACCGTATCTCCCAGCCCTGTGTAGGAGCTGCCCAGGTTGTTGAGGGCATGGACCTGAACGTCCTCGGCGCCAACCGTGGCGGCCAGCTCCAAGGCTCGCTCCCCCCACACGACAGCCTGGTCGTAGTCGGAGGCCAGCATGTACATCTGTGACATGGAACTCAAGGCGCGCGCCAGCTCGGGCGTCGGCGGTCTGCCTTCGAGCAGCTTCAACGCCTCGGTGTAGTGCTTCATGGCCATCGAGCGGTCGCCGCTTTCCCAGTAGATCCGGCCGATGCGCCGCTCCATTTCCCCGGTTTGAACCGTGTTGCCCAGATCTCGATAGAGATCGCGTGCCTGGCGGTAGGCATCGTAGGTGCCCTCTTCGACGACCAGCAGCAGGCAGTCCCCCAGTTTGGCCAGCGTGTCCGCCTTCCCGGCGGGGTCGTCGGCCGGCCAGCGTTCGAGGGCCGCCCTGTAGTGGCGGGCAGCCTCGCTGCGCGCCAGGGAGGCGTAGGCGCGATCGGCGGCGCGCAACGAGAAGACTCGACCGAGCTCCTCTTCCCCCGCCTGAATCCAATGGAAGGCCAGGACCTCCCAGGCATCCGGCCGGGCCGCTTCGATGGCTTCCGCCGCCAGGCGGTGCAGCCGCTTGCGCCGCAGGGCGCTGACGGAGTCCGCCAGGCTGGCGGGGATGAGCGCATGATCGAAGCTGAAAACGATGTCGCCGTTGCGCCTGGCTTCGTGAATCAACTGGGCCTGCTGAGCCGCTTCCAGGGCCGAGATCAGACCTTCCTCGGGGATCGCCGTGGCGCGCTGGAGGGTCTCGAACTCGAATTCGCGCCCGAGGATCGAGGCCATGAGCATGGCCTCGCGCGCCGTCTCGGGAAGCTTGGTGACGCGAGACAGAATGGCGCCGCGTATGCTCTGGGGGATTTCCAGATCGCTGACGCCGGGGCGGTGCCAGCGGCCGTCCTCGAAACGCAGCTTCCCCGAATCGACGACCGTCTTGGTGATCTCCTCGATGAAGAACGGATTACCTTCGCTCTCTCGGTAGATGCCATCGAGGAATTCAAGCGAGATGTCCTCGGCGAACATGGCCTGTAGGAGCCGCTGGGTCTGCTCGCGGCTGAGGCGCCCGAGCTTGATCCGAACGGCCAGGCGCTCGCGGTTCAGGTCCAGCACGAGCCGGCCGAGCGGCGGGTTCTCGTCGAGCTCGATCTCGCGATAGGTGGCGACGATGAGCACCGGGAGATTCCGAACGCGGCGGGCTAGGTAGTGGAGCAGCTGCAGGCTGGCCGAGTCGGCCCAATGCGCATCATCGAGAAAGAGCAGCAGGGGTCGTCGCCGTGCTTGCGCTTCGGCGAAGAGGGCGAAGCCCTCGAAGGCCCGCTGCTGTTGGTTGGCCACGTCCAGAGGCGGGTTCGGAGGGAGA
Organism: Anaerolineales bacterium; assembly: GCA_035455265.1. Classification (GTDB taxonomy): domain Bacteria; phylum Chloroflexota; class Anaerolineae; order Anaerolineales; family E44-bin32; genus MGOM01. Next base: position 26,675 of record DATIFK010000157.1, on the reverse strand, counting down.
TCGGGAAAGCGCAGCTCCAGGTCGGGGGCGAAGGTGATGAGCTCGACGAGTACGTTCTCGGGGAGCCCCAGGCCGGGAAGGTCCGTAAGGGATTGGCGGATGGCTTCGGCGAACGGGGCAAAGGGGGCCCCGCCTTCCGCATAGCACTCGCCGCTCAGGATCTGTCCACCGGTGGCCTCGACGTGGGCGGTCATCTCGCGCACCAGCCGGGTCTTGCCGATCCCCGGCTCGCCGGTGATGAGCAGGACGTGTCCTTCGCCGGACGCGGCGCGTTGCCAGTGGGCGATCGCTTCGCGCAGCTCGGCCTCGCGGCCGACGAACCGCCCGCGGACGATGCGGTCGAGCAGGGAGAGCTCGGCCCCGGGCTGGGTCGCTTCGGCCAGGACGCCGTCGAGGGCGCGGCCCACATCGCGCGCAGAAACCGGCCGCTCGTCCGGGCGTTTGGACAGCAGCTGCAGGATCAGGTGCTCGAAGGCCGGCGGCAGATCGGCCCGGTGAGCGCGCGGCGGGACGGGCGGGGCGTTCAGGTGCAGCGAGATCACCGAAAGGGCATTCTCTCCGCTGAAGGGCAATTGCCCCGTGACGGCCTCGTACAGGACGACGCCCAGAGCATACAGGTCGGCCCGCCCATCGACGCGGCGCCCCATGGCTTGCTCGGGCGAGATGTAGAAGACCGTCCCGACCAACGCCCCGCTGGTCGAGAGCCGGCTGGCGACCGACTGGGCCAGGCCGAAGTCGGTGAGCTTGACCGTGCCGGCCGGCGTGACCAGGATGTTCTCGGGCTTCAGGTCGCGATGGATGACGTCGTGCGAGTGGGCGTGCGCCAGCGCCTCGCACACCTGTTTCGCCACAGCCACGACGTCCTTGAGGCCCCGACGGTCCCAGTGATTGAGCGGAACCCCCTCGACCAGTTCCATGACGATGAAGGGCACGGTTTCGCCGTCGGCATCGGCCGCCTCGCCGACGTCATAGACCGAGACGATGTTCGGATGATTGAGCTGAGCCGCCGAACGCGCTTCGCGCAGAATCGAATCCCACCCGTCATGATCCGTCACAGTCTGCAGGACCTTGACGGCGATCGGCCGGCCCAGCAAGACGTCCTGCCCGCGGTAGACGACGCTCATCCCACCGCGGCCCAGCTCGGCTTCAATCCGATAGCGCTGGTTCAGCAGGCTGCCCAACATGGTGGATCGAAGACCGGAGTCCCTAAGGCAGGCGGCGAGCGATCAGGAAGGTGACGTCGTCGTACAGGGGAGCCGGGCCGGTGAAGGCGGCCAGGGCTTCCCGCAGTCGGTCGCCCAGCTGCGCCGCCGAGCCTCCGGCGTTGGCTGTGAGCGTCTCAACCAGCCGCTCGCGCCCGAAGAACTCGCTCTTCAGATTGCTGGCATCCGTGACGCCGTCGGTGTAGAGGACCATCGCGTCGCCGGGGTGCAGCTCGAGCGTGTGTTGGGTGTACTCCGCCTGCGTATCGATCGCCAGGGGCAAGCCCGACCTCCCGAGCGGAGACCAGGCCTTCTTGCCAGCCTCCCAATAGAGAGGCGGATTGTGTCCGGCGTTGACGTACCTCATTCTGCCGCTGGAGGGTTCGAAGTGCGCCAGGCACAAGGTAACGAACATGCCGTTGGTGGTCTGCGCGCACAGGCTGGTGTTGGCGGCGCGGATGGCGCTCAGCGGATCGGTGGACGCGGCGGCGCTGGCCCGGACGATGCTGCGGGCATGGGCCATGAAGAGCGCCGCCGGCATGCCTTTGTCGGTGACGTCGCCGATCAGGAGTCCCTGGTGGCCGTCGCCGAAAGGCGGGTAGTCGTAGAAGTCCCCGCTGACCTCGTGCGCCGGCTGCCACCATCCGGCGAACTCCCACCCCGGCACGACCGGCGCGCTCTGAGGGATCAGGCTCGACTGGACCTCACGGGCGACCTGCAGCTCGCGTTCCATCCGTCCCTTCTCGACGGCGACCTGGTACAGGCGGGCGTTCTCGATGGCGATGGCGGCGCTGGAGGCGATGCCCTCCAGCAGCTCGAGTTCGTCCGGCGAAAACACCCCCGACTGTAGACGGCTGTCGACGTAGACCACGCCTTCGACCTTGCCCTTGAGCTTGAGCGGGACGCAGAGAATCGCCCGCAGCCCGAGCAGCCGCACGCTGGCGCGCTCGCCGAGTTGGGGGTCGAGCTGCGCGTCGCTGGTCAGGAGTGGCCGGCCTTCGGTGGCCACCCGGTCGACGATGCCGCGCGAGATCTGGAACTCGGGCTGTTCGATGGTGAGCTGATCCATGCCGCGCGCAGTGCGGAAGACGAGCGAGCCGTCCTGACCGCGCAGCATGAGGAAGCCGCGCTCGGCCTTCGTCACGGCCACGACTTCGTCCATGACGCGGTCGAGCACCTCACCCAGGTCGAGGGTGGAGTTGAAGGTCTGAGAGATGCGGTAGAGCATCGCCAGGCGGTCGCCGGAGGGCTGCATCACCGTTGGGCCTCTCCTTCGTCGGCTGCGAACAAGGTCAGCGCATCGACAGGGCGCTGTCCACGACCTCGATGTCGGGCCTGCGATTCTCGATCCATTCCGGAAGACGAGCCAGCACCCGCTGAGCGTGCGCTGGATCGTTGCTCACCACAACGCATCCCACAACGCTGGAGCCCGGACTGTCCAGGTGATCCAGCTCGGCCGCCGACAGATGGAACTCGCGGTGCAGCGCGGCCAGGAGCGATTTCAGCGCGCTGCGTTTTTCCTTGAGCGTGCGGCATGCCGGCAGCCTCAATTCGATGGAAAGAGCGGCGATGTGCATACGGCACCGCGTCCGGCGCGTCAGCGCAAGGCGGCCGCAGGGATCGTCCGGCCGCGTTCCTCCGGTGTGAGGGCATCGTCCCGCAGATCCCAACCGAGAGCCTGCTCGAACCCTTTGGCGAACGCGCCCGCCGCCTCCTCCCACGAGACCGTCCGGCCCGACACCTGTTCCAACGTGGCGGCGTGATCCGTCAGGCGTCGCCCGGCGGCCCGGCGGGAGGCCTCATCCGCGTAACGCAGGGCCCGGCAGATGCGCGTCAGATCGCCGCGCAGGGGCAACGTCCCATGTTGCAGGACGGCGCCGCCGCGCCGGACCTGGGCGCTGCCGATGAGCTTCCTGCCGCCGACGGTGATCTCGTACGCACTGGGGACCTCGAAGCAGATGGGCTGGCGCCGACCTTCCTCGTCCGCCGGAGCGCCCGAAAGCGGATCCGGGGTCACGCCCAACAGCTCAAGGGCGTGCACCAGCCCGTGACTCAACCGTCTGTAGCTGTCGAGCACACCACCGCCCAGATCGGGGTGATCCATCGGACCGGCGACCGAGTAGGTCAGCTCGTCCGTATGCAGGATGGCCCGCCCTCCGGTCGGCCTTCGCACCCATTCCCAGCCTTCGGCCTGGAGCCGGTCCATGTCCACGTCTTCGAGGGATTGCGCCCGGCCAAGGGATAGGCAAGGCGGGTCCCAGGCGTACAACCGCAAGGTCGGGGCGACGCGGCCGAGGCGCGCCTGTTGCAGGATCGCCTCATCGATGGCCATATTCTCGCGGCCGGCGGCCGGAGGCGATAGGATCAGGCGCCAGACGGAATCGGAGGGCATAGGATGGATTATACGAGGTGTGAGCGGAAGGTTCCCAGCCTCCGGCCTCCAGCTCCCAGCTCCCATTCATCCTCCTTGGGAGGAGGAATAGCAGAGCGCATGGCGGACCGCTGACAGCTGACCACCGACGGCTGTGTTACACTGCCCGCCCGCAGCCGCCGCCATGAGAGAGACGTGATCGTACCCGCATGGGTCCAGGACGCCGTCTTCTATCAGATCTTCCCCGATCGGTTCTACAACGGCGACCCCTCGAATGACCCACCCAATGTCGAACGCTGGGGCGCGCCGCCCACCTTGTGGGGGTACCAGGGCGGCGATCTCCGTGGGATCCAGGAGCGCCTCGACTACCTTCAGGATTTGGGCATCACGGCCCTCTACCTGAATCCGATCTTCCACGCCGGCTCCAATCACCGCTACAACACGATCGACTACCTGCGGATCGATCCGCGGCTGGGAACGGAATCCGACTTCGATGCCCTGATCGGGGACATCCATCGGCGAGGCATGCGGCTGATCCTGGACGGTGTGTTCAACCACTCGGGCCGCGGCTTCCACGCCTTCGTCGATCTGCTCGAGAACGAAGAGCACTCGGCCTTCCGTGACTGGTACCACGTCCGGTCCTTCCCCCTCGACGCTTTCGGCCCGGGCAAAGCCGAGGCCTATGAGGCGTGGTGGGGAATCAAGAGTCTCCCGAAATTCAACATCTCCCATCCGGACGTCCGCCGTTACCTGCTGGGGGTCGCACGCCACTGGATCGAGCGGGGGGCAGACGGCTGGCGTCTCGACGTCCCGAACGAAATCGATGACGACTCGTTCTGGCGCGAATTCCGGGAGACGGTCAAGGGCGCCAACCCCGACGCCTACCTCGTCGGCGAGATCTGGACGGTCGACCCCCGCTGGGTTGGATCCGGTCATTTCGACGGATTGATGAACTACCCGGTGCGCGAAGCGCTGCTCGAGTTTCTGGTAGGAGGGCAGCTCCAGCCGAGCCAGTTCTCGCAGCGGCTGGAGGCCATCCTGGCGGCCTATCCCTCCGAACACACCCACGCTCACTACTTGCCGCTGGGATCCCACGACACGCCCCGCATCCGAACCCTCTGCCCTGAAGACAACAGCCTGCGTCAGCTCTTCGTCGTTCAGTTCGCTCTTCCCGGCGCACCCGGGATCTACTACGGCGACGAGATCGGCCTCCCCGGCGACAAGGACCCGGACAGCCGCCGAGCCTTCCCCTGGGACGAATCCGCCTGGGACGCCGACCTGCGCGCTCTGGTCCGGACCCTGGTGGACCTGCGAAAGCGCGAGCCGGCTCTGCGCCGAGGAGAGTTGCGTGTCCTCCTGGCGGATGACGAACGCGGGCTGCTCAGCTTCAGTCGCACGTCGGGAGACCGAGAGGTGCGAGTTGTCCTGAGCGTTTCGGACTCGGACCAGGTCGTCTTGCTGCCTGCCGGAGGTTCGGGCTGGGAACCAGGCCGCGCCGTGCGCGAGCAGTTGCGCGGCGAAACCCGATCCCTGAGCCCGGCGGGATTGCGCGTCGAGATCGAACCGCGCGGGGCGCAAATCTGGACGCCGGCGTCCTGAACGCCCTAGTGTCCAGCTCCCAGCTCCCAGCCTACAGCTCCCAGCTTCCGGCTCCCGGTTCTCGCCGAAGACAACCTCGGACGCGCCGCCGTCTGAAGGACAGTCTCTGAGCCATGACCACCGACCAATGGCACCACCCACTAACCACCAACCCCTTAGCACTAACCACTATCCACTAACCACTAACCACTAACCACTGACACCTGACCACTGGCTACCGGCCACTGTATAATCCGCGCCAGGGCAGGACGAACGGAATGCATCTGATTCTCACCCACGAGCAGGCTGACTTCGACGCCGTGGCTGCGCTGGCCGCAGCGCGCCTGCTCGATCCCTCCGCCGTCGGTGTCCTGCCGCGCCGGCTGAACCGCAACCTGCGCGCCTTCCTCACTCTCTACAGCGACCGTCTGCCCCTGGTCGAGTTCGACGACCTGAAACGAGAACCTGTCGACCGGCTGACGCTGGTCGACACGCAGGTCCTGCCGTCGGTCAAAGGCATGACCGACGAGACGGGGGTGCACGTCGTCGATCATCACCCTCGCTCGGCGCCGCTCCCCTCAGGCTGGACGGCCCACATCGAAGAGGTCGGTGCCACGACGACACTCCTGGTGGAAGCGCTCGAAGAGGCGGGCACGCGCCTGGACCTGGTGACGGCCAGCCTGATGCTGCTGGGGATCTACGAGGACACCGGCTCGCTTTCCTACGCCGGCACGACGGCGCGTGACGCCCGCGCCGCCGCCTGGTTGCTGGACAACGATGCCAGCCTGACCATCGCCTCGGACTTCCTCAACCATCCGCTTTCGCCGGCCCAGCGGGAGTTGTACGACGAACTGCTCGAGAACGCCGAGAGCCTGACGGTGCACGGCCTTTCGATCGTCATCGCCAGCGCGCAGGCGCCCGGCCTCACCGACGAAATCTCGACGCTGGCCCACAAGCTGCGTGACTTGTTCGACCCGGCAGGGCTGTTCGTCCTGGTCGGCCTCGAAGGGCACATTCAGATGGTGGCGCGCTCGACCAGCGACGCCCTCGACGTGGGTCGGATCGCCGAGCACTTCGGCGGCGGCGGGCACGACCGTGCGGCGGCGGCCCTCATCCGAAATCGCCGGCTCGAGGATGTCCGGCGCGAGGTGGAGCTCGAGCTGGCGCGCATCGTGCGCCCGGCGCTCACGGTCGGGGAGATCATGTCGCGCGGGCCGCAGCTCCTGCCTCCGGCGGAGACGATTCGCGCCGCCGCCGATCGCATGCAGCGCTTTGGCCACGAGGGCTACCCCGTCGTGTCCGACGGCCGCGTCGTCGGCCTGCTGACGCGCCGCGCCGTGGACCGCGCCATGGCCCACCAAATGGGCGACCAGCCCGTCGCCGATGTGATGGAACCGGGAAGCGTCATCGTTCATCCCGAAGACTCGGTTCAGCATCTCCAGCGCCTGATGATCCAGCACGATTGGGGGCAGGTGCCCGTGGCCGAAAGTGCCAGCGGCGAAGTGATCGGGATCGTCACGCGCACCGACCTGCTGCGCAGCCTGGCTGGACCGGCGGCCGGGAAACCTCCGGCGTCGCTGGCCGAAGAGGTTGAGCGAGCTCTGCCACCGAGGCGGCTGGCGTTGCTGCACCTGGTCGCCCGGCAGGCCGAGGCCGCGCAGGCGGCCATCTACGTCGTGGGCGGTTTCGTTCGCGATCTGCTGCTCGGTCAGCCCAGCACGGATTTCGATCTGGTCGTAGAGGGCGACGCTATCGCTCTGGCGCGTCAGCTGGCCCACGCTTACGGCGGCCGCGTGAGCAGCCACGGTCGCTTCGGGACGGCGAAGTGGCGCCTGGATGAGTCCGAGGCGAAGCTGTGGTCGGCTCTCGGGGCGGGCGGGGAAGCCGCCGGCGAACTGCCGCGCTCGCTCGACTTCGTATCGGCGCGCACCGAGTTCTATTCGCACCCGACGGCGCTGCCGTCCGTCCGGCTGGGAAGCATCAAGCTCGACCTGCACCGCCGGGACTTCAGCATCAACACGCTGGCGATCCGCCTCGACGGCCCGACCTATGGGCAGCTGCTCGATCCGTGGGGCGGGGGGCAGGATCTGCGCCAGCGCAAGATTCGCGTGCTGCACTCGATCAGCTTCATCGATGACCCCACGCGCATCTTGCGTGCCGTGCGCCTCGAACAGCGGCTCGGCTTCGACATCGAGCCCAGGACGCTTCGCCTGATGGGCGAGGCGCTGACGCTCCTGCACCGGGTCAGTGGCGAGCGCCTGCGCAACGAACTGGAGCTGATCTTCCAGGAGCCGAGGCGGGCCGAGATCCTGGCGCGTCTGGCCCAGCTGGGAGTCCTGCGCGCCGTTCACCCGGCTCTGACGTGGGACGATTGGCTCGCCGACCGCACCGCGTCCGCGGACGGTTTCCAGCCGCTGGCGGCGTGGCGCCTGGCGATGAGCCCGACTCTGCGCGAGCTGTTGTACCTGCTATGGCTCATCCGCCTCGACGCCGAGTCCGTCGACTCGGCTCTGGGTCGATTCCACATGCCGCTGGGGACCTCGCGCGCCATCCGGACGGCCGCCCTCTTGTGGCGTGAGCGCGAAGGGTGGTCGTCCTCGGCGAGCGCCAGCCAGGTCGTTTCGGCCTTCGAGGAGGCCCCCGAGGCGTCGTTGGTGGGCGTATGGCTGGCGCTCGGACACGGCGATCCCTCCCGTGGCAACATCGAACGCTACCTGGCGTCGTACCGGTTCATCCAGCCGACCGTCACCGGGCAGGATCTCATCGCGCTCGGCCTGCCCCCCGGCCCGGCCTATGGCCGCGTGTTGACGGCGCTGCGTCAGGCCTGGCTCGATGGCACTGTCACCGACGCCCAGGCTGAGCGCAGGCTGCTCGATTCCTTGTTGGATCGTGTGAGTGGCTGAAGCGCTGGCGTTCCGCATCCGCCCGGCCGTCGAGGCGGATCTGGAGGCATTGGAGTGGGGCGGGGAGTTTCGCCGCTTCCGCCGCCTGTATCGCGCCGCGTATGAGGAAGCACGGCGCGGCGAACGCGCCCTTTTCGTCGCGGACGTGCAGGGGCAGGTCGTCGGCCAGATCTTTGTGCAGCTCGGCGGCGCCTTCCCGGGCCAGCCGCTCGCCTCCGGATACCTCTACGCGTTTCGCGTCCGCCCCGAATTCCGCAATCTCGGATTGGGCACCGCCCTGGTCGCCGAGGCCGAAGGTTTCCTGCGCCGACAGGGCTTCACTCAGGTCGTCATCGCCGTCGCCAAGGACAACGCCGGGGCATTGCGCCTCTACGAGCGCCTCGGCTACGAGCGTTTCGGTGAGGACCCGGGCGCGTGGTCGTACATTGACGACCGCGGCCGGATCCAGGACATCACTGAGCCGGCCTTCTTGCTTGCCAAGCCCCTCCCTCCCTGACCCCCTGCGACTCCAACCTCGTCCTACTGGCATCGCACCCGCCTTGCGCGCGGTTTGCCCAAGCGCCCTTCGACTTCGCTCGGCGCTTCGCGCCTCGCTCCCGCTCAGGGCCACTCTTCGGCACTCTCCACTCGCGGTCTGCCACAGGAGATTCCCTTCGCCCATCAGCCGCCCTGAGCGGAGGCTGGCGGCTGGGCGCTGGCATGGAACTTGCCGCGTCCAGGGATGGCCGGGCTGGGCGCGGTAAGATTGGGCCCGAAGCCGACCCTGGAAAGAAGCGAAATGATGCGTCGTCCCCTCTTTGGCTGGTTCCTCCTTCTCACCGGCTTCGTGTGGCTGATGGTGGAAAGCCACCTTCTGCCTGCGGAAGTGTTGCGCTGGTGGCCGCTGGCCGTCGTGCTGCTGGCCCTCATCGGCATCGTTCGCGCCGCCGTCGACCGGCGGAGGCAGGCCCTCGGCGCCTACGTCGCCGCGCTCATCCTCGGCGTCTTCTGGCTCGCTCGGGAGAACGGATTCCTCAACGACCATCTATTCGGACCCATCTTGCTCATCGCCCTCGGACTGGGACTCATCGTTCGTCGGCTCGTTCCGGATGGGAGATGACCGCCTCGCGCAACGGTCGACGCGAGCGGATTCGATCCGGAAGGTGGGCCGTGGTCACGCTGGCGCTGGCTGCGGCCTGCGGCCGGCCGGCCCCAACGCCGTCGTGGGAACTCGTCGCACCCTGGCACGGATGGCTGCCGGGCCCTAGCCCGACTCCATCGCCGATTCCGACGGCGACTACCGATCCGCTGACTCGGCTTCTTCCAACCCTGCGGCCTGCCGGCAGCCCGCCGATCACACCGACGCCCGATCCGCTTCGAGCCGTGCCGACGCCGCGCACCGAGACCGTCTACTACGTGGTCCAGCCGGGCGATTCGCTGAGCGGCATTGCCGAACGTTATGGGATCGGGCCGCGGCAACTCCAGAACGCCAACGGCCTGCTGAATCCCAATATTCTGCCCGTCGGCCAGACCCTTGAAGTTCCACCACCGATCGTCGAGTCCCCGGGTCCGGCCGCCAAGATCATCCCAGACTCCGCACTGGTGTACGGTCCGGCCAGTGCCCTCTTCGACCTCCAGGCCTTCGTCGGCACGTGGGCAAGCTACCTCAGCTCCTATCACGAGACGATCGAGGATCGTCGAATGAGTGGGGCCGAGATCGTGCAGCTCGTGGCCCAGCGCTACTCGGTCGACCCGCGATTGCTTCTGGCGATTCTGGAGGATCGCGGCGGGTGGGTGCGCTCGTCGTACATCTCGGCAGACGCACTCGCCTATCCTTTGGGATTCGTCAAGGTAGGATCCGAGGGTCTCTTCTCCCAGCTGTCCTGGGCCGCCGACCAGGTCAACCACGGCTTCTACCGCTGGCGCGCCGGGTGGGCCGGGCCGTTCGTCTTCGCCGACGGACGCCAGGTGCCCGCCGGGCCGGGCTTGAATGCCGGCACCGCCGGAGTCGAATCGCTGTATGCCGCGCTTCTGCCGGTGGAGTCGTGGCGAACGAAGATGAATGGAGGTTTCAGCAGCCTGTACTCCGAGTTGTTCGGCGACCCCTTCGAGCTGGCCGTCGAGCCGCTCGTCCCGCCCGACCTGGAACAACCGACGATGTCGCTTCCGTTCGAAGACGGCGCTACCTGGTCGTTCACGGGAGGCCCGCATTCCGCCTGGGGCGCGTACGCCGCCTGGGCGGCGTTGGATTTCGCCCCGCCGGGGTATGCCCTCGGCTGCGTCGTGTCGAATGAGTGGGTGACGGCGGTCGCCGACGGTCTGATTCTGCGCGCCGAGAACGGCGAGGTGGTCGAGGATCTCGACGGTGACGGCCTGGAGCAGACCGGCTGGGCCGTGTTGTACATGCATGTCGAGAGCCGGGATCGGGTGGCGGCCGGTACGCGCGTCTCTCAGGGCGACCGCCTCGGCCATCCGTCGTGTGAGGGTGGTGTTTCGAATGGAACCCACCTCCACCTGGCCCGCAAATACAACGGTGAGTGGATCTCCGCCGACGCATCCTTGCCGTTCAACCTCGACGGCTGGGTCTCGGCCGGGTTGACCTACGAATACGACGGAACGCTCAGCCGCGGCGGAGTCGTCCTCGAAGCCTGCGGCTGCCGCAACGAGGACAATCAGGTCTCGCGGTGAAGCCGCGGCGCCCTCGCCGATCGGCGTTCCTGGCGATCGCTTCCGTGATCGCCGTCAGCCTGGCGTGTGCGCGCGCCGATGTCCCGGCCGTGATCCCGACGGCCGAACCAACGACTCCCGCGCCGACGCTGGAGCCGGTCACGGCCGCACCGACCCTCGCCCCGACGTTGACGCTGGTGCCGGCAACGGCGACCCCGGCCGCGCCCGAGCCGGTTGTCTCCCCGACCTTCCCGCCCACACCGACGGCCGATGCCACTCAGGAGTCCGGCAGCATCGTCTACCGTGCGCAGTCGGGAGACACCCTGCGCAACCTGGCCATCCGCTTCGGCGTCGTCCCGGCGGACATCGTCTCGCCCGAGGGCCCGATCGACGATGAGACGGCGCTGATCAACATCGATTCGTTGTTGCTCGTGCCGCGGCGACTCGGGGCGACGGGACCGTCCGACCTGCTGATCCCCGACAGCGAGTTCGTGGACTCCCCCAATGCGGCGGATTTCGATCCCAGCAGCGTCGCCGTCCGACAGGGCGGATTCCTGCTGCGCTATCAGGAGGTCGTGGGCGGCCTGTGGCACTCGGGACCGGAGATTGTCTCCCTGGCAGCCCGCGACAACTCGGTCAACCCGCGCCTGCTCATGGCCCTGCTCGAGTATGAGGCCCATTGGGTCACCAATCCAACACGCCCGGAAGGTGACGCGTTCAAGTACCCGCTCGGTCACGATGACCCGACAGCCATAGGCCTGTACCGACAGCTGAGCTGGCTCGCCAACGAGCTCGGAACCGGCTATTACGGATGGCGCGCCGGTTCGCTCACTGAGCTCAGGCTAGCCGATGGTACGAACGTCCGACTGGCTCCCGAACTCAACGCCGGCACGGTCGCGCTGCAGTACTACTTCGGTCTGCGCAATGGAGAGTCCGCCTGGCGCCAGGCGTTGTCGCCATCCGGATTCCTCGACACCTACGACCGATTGTTCGGGGATCCGTGGGCCTTCTACCATCCTCTCTATGAACCGGGGCTCCGGCAACCGACGATGATCCTGCCCTTCACACCAGGGACGAAGTGGGCGTTCACCGGCGGGCCGCATGGAGCATGGGAACGCGAAGCGGCCTGGGCCGCGCTCGACTTCGCCCCTCAATCGGTGCTCCCGGGATGTGTCCCGTCGACGGAATGGGCGACGGCGGCGGCCGCCGGCCTGGTCACGCGCAGCGGGAACGGACTGGTTGTGCTCGATCTGGACGGCGACGGCCGCGAGCAGACGGGCTGGGTCCTGCTCTATCTGCACATTGCCGATGAAGACCGCGTCCCGGCGGGCACACTGGTCGAGCAGGGGGATCGCATCGGCCACCCATCGTGCCTGGGCGGCATCGCCACCGGATCTCACATTCACCTGGTTCGCAAATACAACGGCGAGTGGATCCTGGCCGACGGTCCCTTGCCGTTCATCCTCAGCGGGTGGACAGCGCACGGGGGCAGCAAGGCCTACCAGGGATCCCTGACCAAGGGGGACCAGACGGTGCTGGCCTGTCCGTGCGCCACCTCCGAGACCTTGATCTCGCGATGACCGCGCCAAGGGCCGCAGTCTCGGCCCTGCTCGCCCTCGCGCTTGCCGCCTGTGGTCCCGTGGCAACCCCCGGAGTTGTGGCCCCGACGGTGACGCCTGGCGAACAGGTGACGGCGACACCTTTGCCGGTGCGAACCGTCTTCCCGCCGGGGCAGGTCTTCGAGTACCTGGCGCAGCCGGGGGACACGTTGCCGGCGGTGGCCGCTCACTTCAACACGACGGTCGAGGAGATCCGGGCCGAGAATCCCGAACTGCCCGACCCGGTGACGACCATGCCGGCAGGCTTCCTGATCCGGGTGCCCTCCTACTATTCACCGCTGACATCGTCGCCTTTCCATATCCTTCCCGACAGCCAGGCCGTCAACGGCCCGGGCGCGGTCGATTTCGACATGCGCGTCGAAGTGGAAAGCCGGCCGGGCTACCTGAACAACATCACGGACTACGCGCAGCGCCAGCAGAGACCGGGATGGGACGTCGTCGACGTTGTGGCCCGGAACTACTCCATCCACCCCCGGGTGTTGTTGACGTTGCTCGAGTATCGAACGCATGCCTTGAGCGATCCGTTCCCCGATCCGATCGATCGAGCCTACCCGCTGGGCCACGTCGATCCTCGCTCGCGCGGCCTCTACCGTCAGCTGATCTGGGCGGCCGAGTTGTTCAACGACGCCTTCTACGGCTGGAGGGGGGAGGCGCCGCTGGAGTTGGAGCTGGCCGACGGCAAGGTCGCCCGTCCCGACCCGTGGCAGAACGCCGGCACGGTCGGAGTGCAAGGAGTGATGGCCGGGTTGTTTGGTCAAGAGGACTTCAACCGGGCCGTCGGCCCCGATGGTTTCGCGGCCACGTGGAGATCCTTGTGGGGCGATCCCTACCAGGCGGTCCAAGTCACGATCCCGCCAAGCCTGCAGCAGCCGGCGCTGGCGTTGCCCTTCCCGCCGAATCGCGTGTGGGATTACACGGGAGGACCGCACCCCTCCTGGGGGAACGGCCGCCCCTTCGGCGCGCTCGACTTCGCACCGCCGGCAGTTGTCGGAGGCTGCGCTGCCACCAATGAGTGGTTCACCGCGCCGGCGGAGGGCGTGATTGTCCGGAGCGGCGATGCCGCCGTCGTCCTCGACCTGGACGGCGACGGAGACGAGCGCACCGGGTGGGTCATCCTCTTCTATCACGTGGCGACGGAAGGGAGGATCGCCGCGGGGACCGTCGTGACGCGCGGGCAGAATCTTGGGCATCCTTCGTGCGAAGGCGGACTCGCCACCGGGACGCACTTCCACATGGCGCGGCGCTACAACGGCGAGTGGATCGCCGCAGCGGGGGTCATTCCATTCGACCTCGACGGTTGGGTGGCCGCAGGCGGAGAGACGGCCTATCAGGGGACGTTGACGCGCGGCTCGATGACCATCACCGCCTGCACCTGCACGACGGCGAGCAACCGCATCCTGTACGAGCTGCCATCAGAGCCCGAGTAGCCCTTCGCCCGCTCCTTCTTTGGATGCATCCGCCATCCGCTGTCAGCTGTCAGCTGTCCGATCACCGCGGTCCGCTACCAGCCCTCGGCCCTGCTTCCGTCTCGAACAGAAAGCGGAAGGCAGTCTGTGGTGAAGACTCCCCACGTGGGGTGAGAAAGCCCGGGCTTTGGCCGGTGCAGCCTGGGCGAGCAGTGCCGTGCTCCTAAAGACCTAGCGCGCCTTCTTGGCCGGCTTCTTAGAGGGCGGCCGCTTCGCCGCTCGGACCGCGGGCCCCTTCGATTTCGTTGGCTTGCGCGACCTTCCAGCCTTCGGTGCGGGCTTCGCCGCACGCTTCGGCTTCCTGGCGGGCTTCTTCTCCGGCTCAGGCAGTTCGAGGGCCGGCCGGCGTGCCGCCAAAGCCAGCGCCGTCACGCGATCGTTCGCCCTGACCTCCGCGAACTTCGCGCCGCCGCCGGCGCGGGCGCGCCGCGGGACGTCCTCCCACTTCGCCGACTTTCCGGCTGCCTTGCTGAAGAGAATGGCGCCATGGTCTTCCGGTTCGCCCAGCGCCGCGGCGCCTAGCGCAACCCCCGACTTCCAGGCGCGGACACCGCGGCCGTGGCGACCCTGCACAGGGAACTCCTTCACCGGCGTCCTCTTGGCCAGACCGTTCGCAGCCACGAGTAGGACCTCGCCGCCCTGCTTCTCGAGGTCGGCGCCGACAAGCCGCTCCTTCGATTCGAGACGCATGCCCAGCACCCCGGCCGCCTGCAAGCCGACAGGCCGGACCTCTTCCTCGGAGAAGCGGATCGCCAGACCGCCGCTGCTCACCAGGACCAGGTTGTCCTTGCCCGGCGACCAGCGCACCCAGCCGAGGCGGTCCCCCTCATTCAGCTTGATCGCCTGGAAGGTTCGGCCGGATGGGCCGGGCAGGGATGAGGCCTCGGTCCGTTTCACCATCCCTTGAAGCGTGGCGAAGACAACGTAGCCTCCGGCCTGGCCGGCCGGGAGCACGAGCCCTGCCACGGGCTCGGATCCGGGGGGAAGGGCGGTGGCGCCGGCCACAGGATTGCCCTCGGCCGGGTCTTCCGTCTCACTCAGTGTGTGGACGGCGGTGGCGGCGCCCGACCCGTCGGAGGCGAACAGGTACAGTCGATCGCGCGTGCGTGCGCCGAGGATGATGCGCGGAGCGTCTCGGCCGCCCAGCCGCGGCAGCCGTGCTGTCGGCGTTCTCGAGATGCGGCCGCCGGCGACGACTACCCAGGTGTCCTTGTCTTCGAGCAGGTCGCGGGTGGTTAGGAGCTCGCGGGACCTCTTCCCTTTGCGGGTCTCGGCAATCTGCGTCCGCCGTCGGTCGCCGTACGTCGACTTGATGCGGCGCAGCTCTTCAGCGACGTGGGCACGCATCTTCTTGTCGGACGCCAGAAGCTCTTCCAGGGCGCGGATGCGGGCCTGGGTCTCTTTGTAGTCCTGGTCGATCTTCTTGCGTTCGAGGGTGGAGAGCCTGCGCAGCGGCATGTCGAGGATGGCGCGCGCCTGCACGTCGCCGAGCTTGAAGCGTTTCATCAGTCGCAGGCGGGCCTGCTCTGGGTCGCTGGCGGCGCGAATCAGCTGGATGACCTCGTCGAGATGCTGGAGGGCGGTGCGCAGGCCAGCCAGGATGTGGGCCTTCTCGCCGGCGCGCGCCAGCTCATACTCCGAGCGGCGCCGGGTGACCGTCAGGCGGTGCTCCAGGTAGACGCGCAGCGCCTGTTTCAGGTTCAGCAGGCGCGGCTCATCGTCGACCAGCGCCAGCAGATTGATCCCGAAGACGCTTTGCATCGGGGTGCGTTGGTACAGCGCGGCGAGGACGCGCTCGGCGTCGGCCGTCTTGGCGATCTCGATGACGATGCGCATGCCCTGCCGGTCGGATTCGTCACGCAGATCGGCCAGGCCGTCCATCTGCCCGCCGCGGGCCAACTCGGCAATGCGCTCGATGAGCGCCGCTTTGTTCGTCTGATAGGGAAGCTCGGTGACGATGATGCGCGAGCGCCCGCGCCCCATGTCCTCAATGTGGGCGCGGGCCTGGATTGTCACCCGCCCCTTGCCGTGGCCGTAGGCCGCCGCCAGGCCCTCCTGGTCATCCGGATCGCGGAGCAGGATGCCTCCGGTGGGAAAGTCCGGTCCCTTCACGAACGACATCAGATCATCGAGGGCGACCTTGTCCAGCCGCGACCAGTTCTCGAGTAGAAAGACGCAGGCATCGCAGACCTCGCCCATGTTGTGCGGCGGGATCGAGGTGGCCATGCCGACGGCGATGCCCGTGGCTCCGTTGACCAGCAGGTTGGGGAATCCCGAAGGCAGGACGACCGGTTCCGGCAGGGTCCCGTCGAAGTTGGGGACGAAGTCGACCGTGTCCATGTCGATGTCGGCCAGGGCTTCCATCGCCAGGGGCGCCAGACGCGCTTCGGTGTAGCGCATGGCCGCCGGCGAGTCGCCGTCGACCGAGCCGAAGTTCCCCTGGCCGTCGATGAGCGGGTAGCGCATCGAGAAATCCTGGGCCATGCGGGCCATGGCTTCGTAGACGGCCATGTCCCCATGCGGGTGAAACTTGCCGAGCACCTCACCAACGATGCGGGCGGATTTCTTGTGCTCGCCCTCGGGGCGGATGCCCATCTGATGCATGGCGTGCAGGATGCGGCGGTGGACGGGCTTGAGACCGTCGCGGGCATCCGGCAGCGCCCGCGCCACGATGACGCTCATGGCGTAGTCCAGGTAGGACTGCTGCATCTCGTGATCGATGTCGATGCGCCGTACGGTTCCGACGTCCATGAGCACCTCGCCGCCGGGAATGATACGGGGGAGGGGAAGGGGCGTCAACCAGCGGCTGGTGGCCGGTGGTCAGTGGTCAGGAATCGGGTGACCTTGCCCGCCTGGCCCGTTCACTGGCCACCGACCACTCACCACGGACAACTGATGATGGTCGGAAGCAGGAGGCTGGGAGCTGACCCTTGTCACCTTGCCGGGGCTGTGCTAGACTGGTTCGGGTAGGTGCAGGTCCGACGGTACGTGACGGAAAAGTGGGCGCCCCCCACTTTTCTTCGTAGTGGGCACCAACCGGTAGGACAGGGAAGATGAAGAGCGAATTCGCACTGGCCTTCAATGAGATCACCGAACGCTTCGGGCTGCCACGCGACACCGTGATGGACGCGCTGGTGGCGGCGATGGTGTCCGCCTACCGGCGGGCGGTGAACGCTTCGACCGCCCAGAACGTGGAAGCGCGCATCGACCCCGAGACCGGCGAGGTGCACGTTTTCGCCGAGAAGGAGGTCGTCGACGGGGTCCAGAACCCGCAGACCGAGACGAGCCTGGAAGAGGCGCGTCGCTTCGACCCGGCGGCCGAGCTGGGCGGGACCGTCCTGGTCGAGTCGACGCCCAAAGACTTCGGCCGGGTGGCGGCCCAGACGGCCAAGCAGGTCATCCTGCAGCGGCTGCGCGAGGCCGAGCGCGACGCCCAGTACGACGAGTTCATCGACCGCGAGGGCGACATGGTGCACGGGACGGTGCACTCGATCACCCCGCAGGCGGTGACGGTCGGATTGGGACGGGCGGAAGCCATCCTGCCGCGCAACCAGCAGATCCCCGGCGAGCAGTTCAAGGTGCGCGACCGCATCCGGGTCTACGTGCTCGAGGTGCGCAAGTCGTCGCGCGGCCCGGTCATCGTGGTTTCGCGCACCCATCCGCACATGCTGCGCCGGCTGCTCGAGATGGAAGTCCCCGAGATCAGCCAGGGCCTGGTCGAAATCAAAGCCATCGCCCGCGAAGCCGGCCGGCGCGCCAAGGTGGCCGTGGCTGCCCTGCGCGACGGGGTCGACCCCGTCGGCGCCTGCGTCGGCCTGCGCGGCGTCCGCATCCAGTCGATCGTGCGCGACCTGAACGACGAGAAGATCGACGTCATCGAGTGGAACCCCGAGTCGGCCACCTTCATTCTCAAGGCGCTCTCGCCGGCGCGCGTGTCGGGCGTTTACCTCGACGAAGATCCGGAGCGCGGCAAGACGGCCATGGTGGTCGTGCCCGAAGATCAGCTCAGCCTGGCGATCGGGCGCGCCGGAGTCAACGCCCGCCTGGCGGCGCGCCTGACCGGTTGGCGCATCGATATCAAGAGCCTGCCGGAGGCGGCCGCCGACTCGTTCCAACGCCTGGACACCGATCCGCGCTTCGCCGATCTGGCGGAGAAGGAAGCCGAGGCCCGGCCGACGATCGAGGCCATCCTGGCGCGCAAGGCCGAGAACCGGCCGCTGACGCCGGAAGAGTATCAGGTGCTGACGGCCTTCGTCGACCGCGTCCAACGCGCCGTCGTGGCGCGGCGGGAAGCGGCGCGGCAAGTCGAGGCCGCCCGCCTGGCGGAGGTCCGAGCCGGGATCCCGTCCGGGGCGTACGCGACGCCTTTGGCGGACGTGGGCCTGTCGACCCGCGTCCTGAACGTCCTGACCGAAGCCGGCTACAACATGGCCGGGCAGGTGCTGGAGAAGCTGGGGTTGGACGAAGACGCCATCCTCGGCCTCGAAGGCGTCGGCCCGAAGGCCATCGAGGAAATCCGCGACACCCTCGGCTCGTTCGCCTACCCGGTGCCTGTCGAAGTGCCGGCCGAGGCGCCCGTCGAGGAAGCGGCGGCTGAGGCGCCCGCGGCCGAGGCGGAGCCTGCCGCGGTGGAGGCGGCGCCGGCGGAAGTGACGGAGGCCGCGCCGGCCGGCGAGATGCCGGCCCCGGTGGAAGCCGCCGAGGCCGCGCCGCTGGATGCCGAGTCAGCCAAGGAGTTGGTCGAGAAGGCGTTCGAGGTCGCCGCGGCGCAGATCGTCACCGCCGTCGAGCCGGAGGAAGAGGAAGAAGAGGCCGAGAAGGTCGAGGCCGCTCCGGCCGGGAAGAAGAAGAAGAAGAAAGCCAGCCGCACCGTCGAATTCGACCCCCTCACCGGCGAAATGGTCGTCAAGCGGCGCCGCAAGCGCGGCGACGGCGAGTGGGGCGAGGACCTCTAACAGGAACGACATCCCGTGCCGTCCAGGAGGACGAAACGGCAGCCGCAGCGGACCTGTCTTGGGTGCCGCCAGGTGCTGCCCAAGCGAGCGCTGATCCGGATCGTGCGTGGTCCGGACGGGGTGAAGATCGATCCCACGGGCAAGGCCCCCGGCCGCGGGGCCTACCTTCACGACCGCCGGTCGTGCTGGGACGCGGGCTTGAGCGGCTCGCTGGCGCGAGCGCTCAAGGTCGAACTCTCCCCCGAGGAGCGGCAGGCGCTGACCGCGTTTCGGGATGGTCTGAAAGATGCGCAGGGTGGCTGAGGCCGGTCGACGCACGACATCGGCCCCGGGGCGAGCGATGAGCGCCTGATCTCAGGATCGGACCGCTCGCTCAGCCGGCTCCCTGCTGGAGGCGAGTCATGAGCGACAACGGTCATAAGGTCATCGAAATCCCGGCCAGCATCACCGTCCGTGAACTGGCCGAGCGCATCGCCACCAGCCCCATCGATGTGATCAAGCAGTTGATGGCCAACGGTGTCATGGCCAGCATCAACCAGCCGATCGACTACGACACGGCGGCGATTGTCATCGGCGAATTCGGCTTCGAGGCGCGCCCGCTGGCGGCGCCGGCGCCGGAGCCGGAACCGGAGGACAGCGGGCCGAGCTGGCGCCGGTTGATCAGCGACGAGAACGCCGCCGACCTGCTGGTGCGGCCTCCAGTCGTGACGATCCTGGGCCACGTCGACCACGGCAAGACCACCCTGCTCGACGCCATCCGCGAGACCCATGTGGCGGAGGGCGAGGCCGGCGGGATCACGCAGCATATCGCCGCCTACCAGATCCGCCATAACGACCGCGTGATCACATTCCTCGACACGCCCGGCCACGCCGCCTTCACCGCCATGCGTGCCCGCGGGGCTCAGGGCGCCGACATCGCCGTGCTGGTCGTCGCCGCCGACGACGGCGTGATGCCGCAGACGCGCGAGGCCCTGGCCCACGCCCGGGCGGCGCGGGTGCCGATCATCGTCGCCCTCAACAAGATCGATCGCCCCAACGCCAACCCCGACCGGGTCAAGCAGCAATTGGCCGACGCCGGCCTGCGGCCGGACGAATGGGGCGGGGAGACGCTCATCGTTCCCGTTTCCGCCAAGCAGCGCACGGGGATCCAGGACCTGCTCGAGGCGATCGTGCTGACGGCCGACGCCTCGCCCATCAAGGCCAACCCCAAGGGGCGAGTGATTGGGACGGTGATCGAGGCGGAGCTCGACAAGTCGAAAGGGGCCGTCGCCAGCCTGCTCGTCCAGAACGGCACGCTCCGCGTCGGCGATGTGGTCGTCGCTGGCGCGGCTTACGGCGGCATTCGCGCCATGTTCGACCACCAGGGTGAGTCCATCAGATCGGCCGGCCCCTCGACGCCCGTGTCGGTGCTGGGCCTGAACGACCTGCCCAACGTCGGCGAGCTCTTCAGCGTGGCCGATTCCGAACGCGAAGCGCGCAGCCGGGCCGAAGAAACGGCGCGCCGAACGTTGGAGGCCTCCCGCCAGCCGACCGGGGCGAAGAGCCTCGAGCAGATCTTCGAGGCTTTCAAAGCCGGCGAGGCTCACGAGCTTCAACTGGTCGTCAAAGCCGACGTCCAGGGCTCGCTGGAGCCGATCGTCAATTCATTGCAGGAGCTGAGCGCCGGCGAGATCAAGGTCAAGATCCTTCACGCCGCCACCGGCAACATCAGTGAGAGCGACGTCATGCTGGCGGCCGCCTCGCAGGCCGTCATCATCGGATTCAACGTTGCCGCCGACGCCGCCGCCCGGCGCGTGGCCGAGACGGAAGGCGTCGATGTGCGGCTCTACGACGTCATCTATCGCCTGACCGAGGACGTGGAAAAAGCCCTCAAGGGCATGCTCGAACCGGAGACGCGCACGGTCGAGCTGGGCCGAGCCGAAGTCCGTGCCGTGTTCCGCATCCCGAAGATCGGCCACATCGCGGGCTGCATCGTCCTGCGCGGCGAGATCCGCCGCAATGCTTCGATGCGTGTCGTGCGCGGGGGAGAGACCTTGTTCGAGGGCCCGATCTCCTCGTTGCGGCACGAGAAGGACGATGTGCGCGACGTGCGCGAGGGGTTCGAGTGCGGCATCGGCCTGCGCGGCTTCGACGAGTTCAAGGTGGGCGACATCCTGGACTGCTACACCGAAGAGAAGGTCGCAGCGGAGTAGACCGGCACGATGTCGAGCGAAGCCCGCGCCCGCCGGCTGGGCGAACGAATCCGGGAGGAACTGGCCGAACTGCTGCGGCGCGAGGTGGCCGACCCGCGGCTGGCGCTGGTATCCGTCACCGTCGTCGAGGTCGACCGCGAGTTCAGCATCGCCACCGTCTACGTCTCGGCGCTCGACTCCAGCGAGCGGATGGACGAGATCCTGCAAGCCTTCGACCGCGCCCGCGGCTTCTTGCGCCACGAGCTGGCCGCCCGCATCCCTTTGCGCGCCTTCCCGCAGCTCCGCTTCCGGCACGACACGTCGGCGGAACGCGGCGCCCGCATCGAGGGCCTGCTCGCGGAATTGAAACCCAAGAAGAAGCCGGCCGCCCGGAAGCCGAAACGTGGATGACCTGGCCGAGGCCCGAAGCCGCCTGGCGTCCTTAGCCGAGGTGCTGATCGTGACGCATGAGCGGCCGGACGGCGACGCCGTCGGATCGGTCCTGGCCCTGGCGCTGGCGCTGCGCACAATGGGCAAGCGGGCCGTCCCGATCATCGCCGGAGGCATCCCCGAACGATACGCGATGCTCCCGGGGGCCGAGGAGATCCAGGCCGAGTGGCCCCCGACTCCACTCCCCGTCATCGCCGTCGACTGCGCCGATCAGGAGCGCATCTCGCCGCCCTGGCCCACCGGCTGGCCGGCGCCGGCCATCAACATCGATCATCACGCCACCAACACCCGTTTCGGCCAGGTCAACCTGGTCGACCCGTCGGCCACGGCGACCGCCGAAGTCCTGTTCGACCTGGCCTCGCCTCTGGGATTGTCGATCAACGCCGAGATCGCCACCAATCTCCTGGCGGGCATCGTCACCGACACGATTGGCTTTCGCACCGACAACGTCACGCCCGACGTCCTGCGCAAGACCGCTTCGTTGATGGAAGCCGGCGGTCGGCTGCAGGACGTCTACGAACGCCTGCTGACGCAGCGGCCGCTGGCCGCGGCGCGCTATTGGGGCGCCGGTCTGTCTCATCTGCAACGGCGAGGCGAGGTTCTGTGGAGTCGGCTGACGCTCGACGATCGGGCGACGGCCGGCTACGCCGATGACGACGACGCCGACTTGGTGAACTTTCTATCGACCATCGACGGCGCAGCCGTCACCGTGTTGTTCGTCGAACAGACGGGCGGCAAGGTCAAGATCAGTTGGAGAGCCCGCGGCGACGTCGATGTCTCCCGCCTGGCCCAGCAATTCGGTGGCGGGGGCCATGAACCAGCCGCCGGAGCGACCATCGAGGGGCGCCTGGAAGATGTCGAGCGGAAGGTCCTCGACGCCACGGCCCGCGCCCTCGCTCCCGGAGACGCATGACCGAGATGAAACCGTTCGGCCTGATCATTCTCGACAAGCCCGTCGGGCCGACATCGCACGCCATGGTGGGTCTGGTGCGCAAAGGCACGGGCATCCGCAAGGTCGGGCATGCGGGCACGCTCGACCCGCGCGCCTCGGGCGTGCTGGTGCTCTGCCTGGGCGGCGCGACCCGCCTGAGCGAGTATCTTTCCGGGACGTCGAAGGAGTACGAAGCCGTCGTCCGCTTCGGCGCCTCGACGCGAACCTTCGACACCGACGGTGAGGTCACTCGCCGCACCGGCGAAGCCCCGACCCGGCGGCAGATCGAGACGGCGCTGCCCGGTTTTACGGGCGACATCATCCAGAAACCGCCACCGTACAGCGCCATCAAGGTCCAGGGACGCAAGGCCTACGAGATGGCCCGTGCCGGAGACGACCCCGACCTCGCCCCGCGTCAGATTCACATCTCCCGACTGGACATTCACTCCTACACTCCCCCGGATCTGTCCCTGATCGTCGAATGCTCCGCCGGCACCTACATCCGATCCCTGGCGCACGACCTGGGGGAGACCGTCGGCACCGGCGCCCACCTGGCGGCCCTGAAGCGGACCCGCGCCGGGCCCTTTCGCCTGGAGCAGGCCGTTCCGTTGCCGATGTTGGAGGTGGGATTCCTCACCGGCAAGTGGAGTCAATACGTCCGGCCCGCCTCCGACGCGCTGCCTGATCTCCTGCCCATTCCCGTGAAGGAAGACGGCGCTGAGCTTCTGCGATTCGGCCACCGGATACCGGCGGATCCACCGGCGAGCGGTATGGCCAAAGCGATCGGCCCCGACGGCGATTTGCTGGCGATCCTCGAAGCAGCCGACGACGGCGCCACCTGGCACCCACGCAAGGTCTTCCTCGGGTGAGCGGCCGATGAGCCACGTGCGCGACCTCAGCGATCTGTCGCTCGCCGAGAGCGCACTGACCATCGGCTCATTCGACGGCCTGCACCTGGGTCACCAGGCACTCATCCGGGCCATGGTCGAAGCGGCACGGGCGGCACACCTGCCGTCCGTCGTGCTCACCTTCTTCCCGCACCCGTCCGTTGTGCTGCGGGGCCGCCGCCCGGCGTTCTACATCACCCAGCCGGAAGAGAAGGCGCGCCGCCTGATCGAGCTCGGGGTGGACCATGTGATCACCCAGACGTTCGACGAGGTGCTGTCCCGCGTGACGGCCGGCGAGTTCCTGGATCGGTTGATCCGCCAGCTGGGGCTGAAGCACTTGTGGATCGGCGAGGACTTCGCGCTGGGGCACGATCGCGAGGGCAACCGGGCTTTCCTCAAGCGCGCCTCGGCGGAACGCGGCTTCGAGCTGCACGTCTTCCCGCCGGTGTTGGTCGGGGGCGAGGTGGTAAGCTCGACGCGCGTGCGCGAAGCCTTGCGCTCCGGCGACGTCGCCCGCGTCGCCGTCTATCTGGGGCGGCCCTTCGCCCTGGAAGGCAGGGTCGTGCGCGGCGCGCAGCGCGGCCGCGGCCTGGGGTTCCCGACGGCCAACCTGGAGTTGCCCGCCGACCAGGCCTACCCCGGCCGCGGCGTGTACGCGTGCTTCGCCGTCGTCGCTGGTCAGCGCCACCCGGCGGTCACCAACGTCGGCGTCCGGCCGACTTTCGACGACGATCTGCCCGAGCCGATCGTCGAGGCACACCTGATCGACGCGGACGTGGATGTGTACGATCGCATGCTGCGCCTCGAGTTCGTCGAGCGCCTGCGCGAAGAGCGGCGTTTCGCCGGGATCGAAGAACTACGGGCCCAGATCACCCACGACGTCGAGCAGGCGCGCCGGCTGCTGCTCTCGTAGGAGGGCGGATGGCGGAGGACAAGTACCCGCGCCGGGTCTACCTGCTGAGCCCTCGCGACCTCAGCCCGGAGACGATCGCGGTGACGTTCGCCAAGACGTCGCGTTCGCCCCAGTCCTTCGACGAGATCGCCGCTGAACTGACGGACGAGAAGTCGGCTCAGTTCCATGAGAAGTGGGTCGTCGGCTACGGCCACGCCTCGGTAGCCGAACACGCCGTTCTTCACGTGGCCTTCGAAAACGTATCCCGCCTGGCGATCGAGACGATCGAATCCAATCGGCTGGCGTCCTACACCGAGAAGTCGACGCGCTACCAACGCTGGCAGCCCGACGGCTTCCACGTGCCGGCCGAGGTGCGGGGCAGCGAGCACGAGGCGACTCTCCGGTCGACCTGTCAGGCGTTGTTCGACGCGTACCAGGCCAGCCTCGAGCCCGTGCGGCGTGTCGTTCAGGAGCGGAACCCACGGCGCGAGGGGGAAAGCGAGGCGGCCTGGGACGGGCGCCTTCGGGCGCGCTATGTGGACGTCTGCCGGTTCTTCCTCCCGGCCGCGGCGCTCGCCAACGTCGGGATGACGGCTAACGCCCGCACCCTCGAGCACGCCATTCGCAAGATGCTGTCCCATCCTCTCGATGAAGTGCGCCGGCTGGGCGAGGAGACACGCGCCGCGGCCCAGGCTGAGGTGCCGACGCTGCTCAAGTACGCCGATCCGGCTCCGTACGCCCGCGAGGCGGAGGCGAGGCTGGCGCGCGAGGCCGAGGGGATCGCCGACGTTCCGTCCGAGGCTGTGCGCCTTGCGGCGTGGGATGCCCAGGGGGAGACTCGGGTGCTGGCGGCGGCCATGTACGCCAACGGGCAAGGTTCGTGGATGGAGATGATGAGCCGTGTCGAGGCCAAGACGCCTGAGGAACGCCGCCGCCTGGCGGACGCCCTGCTGGCGGACCGCGGGCCGCACGACGTCCCGTTGCGCGCCCTCGAGCACACCTCGTACGTCTTCGAGATCGTC
The DNA here is from genome assembly GCA_035455265.1 of Anaerolineales bacterium. Classification (GTDB taxonomy): domain Bacteria; phylum Chloroflexota; class Anaerolineae; order Anaerolineales; family E44-bin32; genus MGOM01. Next base: position 1,582 of record DATIFK010000157.1, on the reverse strand, counting down.
ATCGATCAAGGCGGCTACTTCGAGCTCAAACGGCATCGCATCATGACCCAGACCCCGCAGCGCCTGACGGCGCGCCTTGGCTACGCCGTCCCGCGCCTGATAGTCGACGCCGGTCTCGAAGGGGCATATCGGGGATCCATGGACCGCGCCCGGGAAGCGTATGAGACTCTGGCGGAGTGGAACTCCGAGGTGGCTGCCTACGTCGTGCCCAATGGTTTTCGCCGGCGCGTCCTCATCAGCGCCAACCTGCGCGAGATTTTCCATCTGTGTGAGCTGCGCTCGGCGGCCAACGCCCATTTTTCCATCCGGCGGATCGCACTCCTCATCGCCGAGGCCGTGCGACAAGTCCATCCCGCGTTGGGATCGTTCCTGCGGCTCCCCGAGGGCGTCGGCTGGAAGTCGTTGGAAGCCGAGCACTTTCTCGAAGCCTGACCCGTCCGCGCCCTGAGGCCGCGGACCAAGGAGGAGATATGCCTGTCCGATCAGCTCAAGCGGTGTGGGAGGGAACGTCGCGTGAAGGCAAGGGGCGAGTCCGGGCCGACGGCGGGGGATTCGAGGGCCCGTATTCCTACGCCTCTCGCTTCGAGGACGGCGCCGGGACCAACCCGGAGGAGCTGTTAGCCGCCGCACACGCGGCGTGCTTCTCCATGGCGCTGGCGTCCCGCCTGGCGCGCGCCGGCGTTGCGCCACGCCGCATTCAATCCAAGTCGAATGTCACGATCGACAAGGTGGAAGGCGACTGGTCTGTGACGGGCATCCGCCTGCAGGTCGAAGCGGATGTGCCGGGCGCGAACGATGCAGATTTCCAGAGAATGGCTGAGGATGCCAAGGTCAACTGCCCGATTTCGCGGGCCTTGAAGGCCGTGCCCATCACGCTGGAAGCGATGCTGGTGGCGGCGTAGCCGCCGGCTTTACCGCGCCGCCGTCCCGCAGGCTGAGGCCTGCGGCTACGTGATCCTCCGACGGACTGATCTGAACCAGGCGATCCCTCCCACGATGGCCGTCGTCCCGAAGGCGAACCATTGGATCGCGTAGCTGAGGTGCGGCCCCTCGGATAGGTCGATATCGGGGGCCGGTAGGACGGCGCTGCCCGCGGTCACCGGTTCGGTCGCCGCCAGGTAGTAGGACGCCAGAGGGTAAGGCGTCTGGGCCTGGAGGCCGGGAAGGTGGAGCACGCGCCAATCGGCCCGCGGCGGCGCGCCGGGTACAGGCGTCGGGTCTGCCAGCCAGGCGAAACGCGGTTCGGTCTGTGAGGATCGCAGGATCCCGTGTAGCGACACCGTCCCCGAGGGGATCCATGCCGAGGGAAGCGCGCTCTCCGCAACGTCGAATGCGACCCACCCGAGGTCGACCAGGATCGCCGGTTCTTGGCCATCAACGCGCAGCGGCGCCACAACGTGCATCCCCGGTTGCTCGTCCCGGGCGCGGTTGGTGAGGTAGATGGCATAGTCCGGATCGAAGACGCCCTGAGCCGTCACGGGCCGGAAGGCGGCGTCCGGCAGAGCCAGCGCCGCCCGCAGCTCGATCGGAGCCTGCGCCGTGCGGTCGGTGATCTCCGCATTGAGCGCGCGGCGTTGGCTCA
>DATIFK010000156.1:0-2628 GCA_035455265.1 Anaerolineales bacterium | reverse complement strand
AGACCTGCCTGCAGGTAGAATTCCCGCTAGCTGCGCCTAGGGGGGACAGTGGGCGGGCCACAGTTTGTCTACATTCTCGTCTGTTCGGATGGAACGTTCTACACCGGAAGCACATCCGAATTGGCGCTGAGGCTGGCGGAGCACGAGGAGGGCCGTGATCCGTCGGCCTACACGTTCCGGCGAAGACCGGTGCGTCTCGTGTGGCTGGAGGCATTCCCAACGCTCGACCAAGCGCTCGCGCGGGAGCCTCAATTGAAAGGTTGGTCGCGTGCGAAGAAGCAAGCCCTGATCGATGGCGGCGTGGAAAGGGTCCACAAGATGAAGAGAGCCGAGAGGCGCCGTCGCTGAGCTGTTTCCGACCAGGTCCCTGAGCGGAGGCCGCCCTTCACATTCGCCTGCAACTGGCCTGCCTGCGGCCGAAGTCGAAGGGCGATAGCGCAAGGGCTCTTCGACTGCCCCCACGCTTCGCTCCGCGGTGCTTCGCGACGCTCGGCGACCCCCTCCCAGCTTGCCTTGACGGCCCTTGCCTTACGTGGTATCCTACTGAGCACGAACAGGATCGGCCGCGGCACCGCTCCGAAGTCCGGGGCGGTGTTTTGTTGTAACCGATCCACGAAAGGAACACGTCGTACGCATGAATTTTGAGTCGTTTCAATTCGATCCTCGCCTGCTGCGGGCGCTCCGTCGCCAGCGCTACGAGACTCCGACGCCGATCCAGGCCCAGGCCATCCCGCCTGCACTGGAGCGCCAAGACGTGCTGGGCGTCGCCCAGACCGGAACCGGGAAGACGGCTGCCTTCGTGCTGCCCTCGCTGCAGCATTTGCTGGCCGGCACCCGGCGCGGCCCCGAACCGAGAATGGTCGTCCTGGCCCCGACGCGTGAGCTGGCCCTCCAAATCGCCGACGAGACCGGCCGGTTGGCAGAGTTCACCGATCTGAAGGTGGCGGCCATCTACGGCGGCGCGCCCATCGGCAAACAGACGGGCCAGCTGCGGAACGGCGTCGACATCATCATCGCCACACCCGGACGGCTGATGGACCACCTCGACCGGCGCAACCTGCGTTTCGACGGCCTGGAGATCCTCGTCCTGGATGAGGCCGACCGCATGCTCGACATGGGCTTCCTGCCCGATATCGAGTCGATCGTGCGCCGCATGCCCGAGCAGCGGCAGACGATGCTCTTCTCGGCGACGATGCCCGGCCCCATTCAATCCCTGACCTACCGCTTCATGCGGCACCCGGTCCGCGTCGAAATCGAGAACGCCCGGCCGCCGGAAGCCATTCACCAGCAGATCTACGCCGTGCCGAAGCACTTGAAGGTCCCGCTTCTGATCGAGTTGCTGCGAAAGACGGCCGTCGACAGCGCCCTGGTCTTCACCCGCACCAAGCAGGACGCCGATGTGGTGACCCGCAAGTTGCGCGAGGCGGGCCTCTCGGTGGCCGAGATGCACGGCGACTTCCAACAGAAGGAGCGCGTCAAAGCCCTCGACCGCTTCCGCCAGGGGCATGTCCGCATCCTGGTGGCGACCAACATCGCCGCCCGCGGCCTGGACATCGAAGGTATCTCCCACGTCGTCAACTTCGACGTACCCGACGAGGCCGAGGACTACGTCCACCGCATCGGCCGGACGGCGCGCGTGCAGGCCGAGGGGGTCGCCTGGACTCTCGTGACCCCCGATGACGAACCCCAGGTGTCGGCCATCGAGTATCTGCTCAGCAAGAAGATCGAGCGGGTCCGCCTGCTCGGCTTCGACTACGCCGTGCCGACACCCGATTGGGCCAAGCCCTCCATCAATTCGCGGCGGAAAGCGGCCACAAGCGGCCAGGGCACCATCGCGCGCTGGAAGTCTCTCACGCGCTAGCTGTCAGCCCCAATGGTATGGTAGCCGCAGGCTGAAGCCTGCGGCTTTCGCTCGGCGCCCGTCCTCCTCGTGCGCCTTCTGCGGGCCGAGCTGGGCGACCCTACCTCCATCGCTCAGTCAACCAGTAGAATCCTGCCGTCCCATCGAGGTGCCCCATGCGCGGGAATCCTGCTGCCCTGGCCCTCTCTGCCTTGACCCTTGCCGTCGCGGTTGGATGCGCTGCGGGCGGGGTGGCTTCGCCACCGTCTCCCTCGCAAGCTCCGACTTCCGCGGTTGTGCCAACGGCCGCGGCCACGGATGCTGCCCGCGCGTGGCCCACACCCGACCTCAGCCCGCGCCCTTTCGTTTGGTTCGCGCCCCTGCCGCCGATGCCCACGGGGCCCGGGCGGCCGTTCACCGGATCGGACGACTTCATGGATCTCTTCGATGCGGGCGCGCCGTGGGAAGACGCCGCCTCGCACGTGCAGGTGTTCAAGCTGTACGGCGAGTGGGTCGCCTATCATGCCAGCGACGCGGAGTTGCGCATGGCCGTCGACGGAATCCGCGCGCGTGGGATGGCGCTGGCGGTCGAAGCCGGGCCCCTCGATCCGCCGGCGAACTGCGGACAAGGGGTCGAAGGCTTCGCCGGGACGGAGGAAGGCCGCCGGATCGCCCGCCGGATCCTCCAGGCCGGCGGGCGTCTCGATCTGATCGCGCTGGATGAACCGCTGTTCTTCGCCTCGATCTACAACGGGCCCAACGCTTGTCACTGGGACGCCGATCGCGTC
>DATIFK010000155.1:0-16304 GCA_035455265.1 Anaerolineales bacterium | reverse complement strand
TCGTGGCGGCGGGCCTCCAGGGCGGGCCGGATCGCTTCCCAGGCGGCGGTTTGCTCTGTGGTGAGAGGAGGAGGTGGCGTCGCCACGGCGTGCACGCCAGCGAGCGGGTCGCGGGAGACTTCAACGTCGTCCCAGGCGAGGAGACCGCGCGCCTCGAGATAGCGCAGGTCCTCCGGACGTGCTCCGGCCTCGGCGTAGAGCCACGTGGGCTCGAGCGTGCCGCCCTCAGCCAGGAGCAGGTCGAGGGCGGCCCGGCGCCGTGCCGCGGCCGGCCGCGCGGCGTCCCCCAGATCCAAGCGCGTCTCGCGCGCCTTGGCCGGGTCGACGGCCAGGCGGGCGCGGCGCACCCGGCGCGGGTGAACGACGTGGCCTTCCAGCACGCTCTGGCGCGACACCAGCCCGCGGCGGTGAAGCGCCTCCGCCGCGCGGGCCCAGCCGCGATGGGGAAGGAGTCGATCGAGCTGTCGGCCTCGCAGCGGCCCTCGCGCCTGAAGCAGATGAACGAGGCGAGTTTCAGTGTCGTTGCGGGTGGCTGGCTCCGGTTCCAGCAGGGCGTAGCGCGTGTCGGCTCGCTGGGCCAGGCCGGGGGGCAGCATGATCGCCAGGCTCTCGGCCAGGGTGGAGCGAGTCGCCTGCGCCAACCAGCGCGCCAGATCCAGTTGGGCCGGCGTCAGGACCGGATCGGGGTCGACGAGCGCGTCCACGGGCCGGGTTTCGGGAACGGGCGCTTCCGCGGCGAGCGCCACGACGATTCCGTGCACCCGGCGCGGCCCAAAGGGCACGACAACCAGATGCCCCGGTCGAAGGACGGATTCCAGCGAGGGTGGAAGGTGATAGTGGAAGGTTCCCTGTACGCGGGGCAGATGGACGGCGATCTCGGCGAAGGTGCGCGCGGGCGAAGAGGAGGAACCCTGCGCCGGGCGGCTCATGCCGGCTTGGCCGGCTTTGGGGAAAGGGAGACGCGGGCGATGCGCAAGCCGTCCATGGCCTCGACCCTCAAGCTGGCGCCATCGACCGTCACCGTGTCGCCCACCTGGGCGAGGCGTCCAAGACGGCCGAGAATGAAGCCCGCCAGCGTGTCGTAGTGCGGGTCGCGCAGGTCGAGCTGAAAGCGGTCGTTGACCTCTTCGATCGTCGTCAATCCGTCGATGACGGCCGTCCCGTCGGCCAGGGATTGGATCTCCGGTTCGCTGGCGAACGGGTCGCCCACTTCGCCGACGATCTGCTCGACCAGGTCTTCCAGCGTCACGACGCCGGCCGTGCCCCCGTATTCGTCGAGGACGACGGCCAGGTGCTGCCGCCGCCGTCGAAAGCGCGCCAGCAGCGTGCCGATGCGCGCCGTCTCGGGGACGAAGATCGTTTCGCGCATGAGGTCGCGGGCGGTGCGCCGCCGAGCCGCGACCTCCTTCACGGCCCGAAGCAAGTCCTTCTGGTGGACGACCCCGATAACGTGATCCTGGCTGCCCTCGTAGACGGGGAGCTTGGTGTAAGGGTGGCGGACAGCGACGGCGATCAGGTCCTCGAGAGTGGCGTCGGCGGACACCGCCACCATCTCGGTGCGCGGCACCATCACCTGGCGCACCAAGGTGTCGCCAAAGTCGAAGACGGCGCGCACCATCTCTTCTTCCTCGTCCTGAACGACGCCCTCGACGGCGCTGGCGCTGACGATCATCTTCAGCTCTTCCACCGAGTGGACCTGCTGGCGAGCCGGCGGCGGGCGGATGCCCAGCAGGCGGAGCAGACCGTTGCCGGCGCCGTTGAGGATCCAGATGGCGGGCTGGAACAGTCGCTCGGCCCACACCGTCGGGCGGGCGACCATCAGCGCGGTCTTCTCCGGGTTCTGCAGCGCGATCGACTTGGGCGCCAACTCTCCGACGACGACATGCAAGAAGGTGATGGCGGCGAAGGCCAGGCCGGCCGACAAAGGACGGGCCAGCCGGCTTGCCAGATCCGACGGCAGGAGGGCCAGGACCGGCGCCAGCAGGTCCGCCAGGGCCGGCTCGCCGAGCCACCCGAGACCGAGGCTGGAGAGCGTGATTCCCAGCTGTGTGGCGGCGATGAAGCGATCCGGATCGGAGGCGGCGCGCTGCGCCCAGCGGGCGGCGCGGTTGCCCTGTGCCGATAGCTCCGCCAGGCGCGTCGAACGCACGCTGACAAGGGCGAACTCGGCCGCCACAAAGAAGGCGTTGGCCAGGACGAGGGCGGCGATGCCGATCAGGCCGAGCAGGTCGATGCCGAGACTGTTGTCCATGAGAGCGGACGGACCCGAGGTCAGGTGCCGGTGGCGCGGTAGATGACCGCCGCGCCGTAGCCGACGACTGAAAGATCGTCCCCGGTCACGTCCCCCGAGTGGGCGTAGTGGAGGATGTCGACGCGGTTGGCGCCGAGGTCGGCGGCGGCCCACAGGGTGGCGGCAATGGCCCCCTTGCCGCAGGCGAAGCCGACACCTTCCTCCTCGGCTGCCAGGACTCCCACCGGATCGAAAGCGCGCACCCTCGCCAGCAGTTCCTCGTCGAGGCGCCGCGCCACGCCGGCAGGGAAGAAATGGGAGAGGTCCGAGCTGGCAACCAGCAAGCCGTTCGCGTCCGCAAGGACGGATGCCAGGGCGTGCCCCACAGCTTCGACGGTCGGGCGGCTCTGATCGCGCAGCATGATGGGCAGAAGCTGGAACCCGGGAGAGAGCGTCCTCTGAAGGAATGGCAGCTCGATCTCGAGCGCATGTTCCGGATCGTGGGCCACGCGCGCCAAGGGCACGCCGGCGGCTGCAAGAGCTTCCTCGAATCGTGTCAACCCGGCGGCGTCAACCTCGACCGTGCCCAGGGGTGTTCCGAAGGCCCGGTGAGCGGTCGTCAGAACGGGATCCGGATAGGGATGGTGCATCGGAGAAAGGATGGCCACCCGTTGACGACGGTCCCCCTGGATCAGGCGGAAGGCATAGGCCGCGACCGAGCCCGAGTAGCGGTGTCCGGCGTGAGGCGCCACCAGGCCCAGGATCTCCCCCATGGGTGGCTTGACTTCCGCGGCCGCCAACATGGTGTCAACCGAACGGGCCAAGATGTCGGGGTCTTCCGGGTACCAGGTACCGGCGATGGGGGATGGCCGGACGTCGAGCATAGGCCACCTGCGCAGACTGAATCCATTCTAGCACAGCGCGGGAGTTGGGCTTGACATGCGAACATTTGTTCCGTATGATGGTGGGCGATAGAACGTCCGTTCTATCAGGGCCGAGGTGGCGGCGGAAGGAAGGCGGCGATGGCGGCGAGGTGGGGATTTCGCCAGCAAGCGGATCAGGAAATCCGTGGGACGGTCGGCGCTCTGAGCGCCCGACTTCTGGGCCGTGGCGGGGCGCCGCGCGGCTTGACGCTGGTGGTTGGAGCCGATGAGGCTGGAGGACTGATCTGGGTCGACTTGCGCTCGCCACGGTCGGGCCATGTGTTGATTGTCGGCGACGATCCTGCAGCACGTTCCGAGCTGCTCCGCACAGCGATGATGTCTCTGTCCCTGCGGGCCAGCCCGGCGGAGGTGCAGTTGGCGGGCGTGGATCCGAGCGGGCGCGAACTGCGCGTGCTGGAGGCCCTTCCGCACGCGTTGGCTCCGTTGGCGGAGCGCCCTCAGGAAGCCGACGATCTTCTGGCCTGGCTGGCGGACGAATGTCGTCGTCGGCTGGTGCGCGGCCAGCAGCGCCCGGAGATCGTCCTATTCATCAACGGCGTAGGTGAACAACGAGTGGAGGGCATCGCCTACGCGGCGCGGCTTGAGGACGTACTGCGCCTCGGTCCCCTCAGCGGGGTGCATGTAGTGGCGGCCTCCCATTTCGCAGTCAAAGGTATTCCGTGGGCCTCTCGAACCTGCCTCCTTGAAGCCGTCACGTCCGCCGTTCCCGGTGTCTTCCGCCTCCGTCTCGACGATGGGCGAAGTACGGTCGTCCGACCCGTCTCCTTGGGAGCGCGGGACCTGGACGAGGCCGTGCGCTGGATCCGCGGCGAGAGGGGAGGCCACCAGCCGGGGGACCTGGCGGCGCATGTCATCGGGTGGACCCAGGAACGATCGTGATCAGGCTGGCAAGGAGGAACAAGTGATTGGAATCGGTGAACGCATCCATGTGCCGAAGGAGTCGATTCGGCTGGCTCCTCGGGAGTTCTACTGGCGTGGAAATCGACATGTGATCCGAACTTGGGAGGCGCAGCCCCAGACCGCCTCCCTGGCGCAGGGCCGGCGGCTCTACCGCGTGCGGACCGTGTCCGGCTTGCGCTGCATGCTGTCGGAGGATCCGGGGCGGGGCCAGTGGCGGCTGGAGAAGCTTCTGCCGCCGGCAGGGCAGTCCGCATGAACGTCGGGATGCTGTGGCTGGATGACCGTCGAACGCACGGCGTGCTCGATAGGATCGCCGAGGCGGCAGCTTACTACGCCAAGAAGTACGGCCGCTCGCCAACGCTCTGCCTCTTGAACCCGGCGACGGCGGGCGAAAGCCTGCCGTCGCGGCATGCAGGCCTCGCCCTGAGAACCAGCGCCGAGGTGTTGCGCGAGCACTTCTGGATCGGCGTCGAGGAGAAAGGCGGCTAGCAGGAGGCGCGGGAGCGATCGAGGACCGTCAACAACCTGCGCCACGAGCGCGACGTGGGGCGCGAGCGGTCTGTCAACTACTAGCGTGCCAGGGTGACGACCAGGGTATCGAGGGCCACGTCCAGGTCGGCGCGGCCGCGCTTGCTGGCGAGGTCGATATCCAGGAGATCGTGGTAGATCGCTTCGAGACGGTCGAGCGAGAAGTTGACCGCCTGACCGGCGACCTTGTCGGCGACGAACGGGGGAAGCGTGAGAGCCTGGCGCGGAGATTTCCCCGCGTCCAGGGCCTCGCGCGCCAGCAGCAACAGACGAAACTGCCGGATGACCATGGCGAAGATGTAGCGAGGCTCCTCCACTTCGAGAAGGCGATGGAGGTGCAGGAGTGCATGGCGGCCGTTGCGTTGCCCCAATGCGTCGACCATGGCGAAGATGTCCGATTGTCCGTGAACGGGCGTCACGCTCTCGACATCCTCCGGTGTGACCGCCCGCCGGCGGTCGACAAAGTCCAACAGCTTAGCCAGTTCTTGAGCGGCCGTGCGATCGTCCCCGGCGACCGAGTCGGCCAGCAGATCGGCGGCTGCGGGTTGGATCTGGCCGCCCAGGCGCTCGGCGCGTTGGACGATCCAGCGCACGAGGGCTGCCCCGCGAGGCGGTTGAAAGCTGCGCACGAAGGCCTGTTCCCCGTGGCTCTCCGCCCAACGCAGCAACGGCGACTCGGCTCCCAACGACTTCGCTTCGACCAGCACGAGGCCCGTGGTGGGCGGCAGGTTCTCGAGCAACTGGACCAGTCGCGTGAACGGAGTCCCCATCTTGCCCAGAGGCCGGACGATCACGAGGCGCCGCGAGGCGAGGAAGGGCGCCGAATGGCAGGCGGTTTCGACGTCGGCGAGATCGGCCTGGTCCCCGACGACCTGGGTGAGGTTCAGCTGTGCGGAAGTGGGGTCACCGAGCTTATCGATCAGGCGGGCAAGGAATTCGCTGATCGCCAGGTCGTCTTCGCCGTGCAAGATGTAAACCGTCGGGGCCGGCGCCATCCGGTCATCCGTAGGTGCGGACGCGATGGACGCGTGTCCCGCCGCGCGTCCAGGACCGGACGGACAGGATTTCCAACCCCCGCGGGTCGCCTTGTGTGGTCACTCGCTGCTGGAGAAGGGCGCCGAGAGGTTGGGCGAGGACGAGGCCGAACAGGCTGGCGAGGACCGCCAGCGGCAACCGGTTGAAACGGTCGCGCCAGCCACGCGACGAGGTGCCGGTCAGAGTGATATACGCCGCGGTGCCGGCCAGCACACTGGCGGTCAGCAAGTTGGTGCCGCAGTTGGGATGGAGGGCGAGCCGGCGGTCGCCCGCGCGCAAGCGAGCCAGCGCGTCCTGCGCCGCTTGAAGCACCGCCGGCCCATCGACGTTGGCCATCAGGTAGAAGCCACCGACATCGGAGCGGCCCAGGAATACGGCGCGTGGGTAGCGCGCGGATAGTAGATGGATGGTGGCGTGTTCGAGACCGTGGTTGCGGCGGATGCGCGAGATCAGGGGCGAGTCGAGAAGGCCGGCCATAGGATCTGCCGGATTATAGCCGAGCGATCGACGCCCTTATCTTGGTGGGACTCATGACATCGAGGCGACGGCTGAGGCGGCCTGGTGCCCGGCGGGGACGATTACCGGCAGACCGGCGCCGACCAGCTCGCGACGCAGAACCTCGGCGTCGGTCTGAGTCAGCAGAAGGCGGCGCTGCTCCGAGGGGAGGTCGAGGTCTTCGAGGTATCGCGTCAGGTGTTTGCGGAAGCAGACAACCCCATCGCGCTCGCCGTGGTACGCGAGCATCCTTCGCAGGTGCTCGTCCACCACGGCGGCCAGCTCGAGGCGCGAGACTTCAGCTCTGGTCCGCCCCTGGAAGATCCACGGATGACCCATGGCGGCACGTCCGATGAGGACGGCCTCGCAACCCGACTGCGCCAGCCGGCGCGCCGCCTCAGCGGGGGTTCGAATGTCGCCGTTGCCGAAGACGGGAATGCGGACGGATGACTTGACGTCGGCGATGGCGTCCCAGTCGGCCTCTCCGGAATAGCCCTGGGCGCGAGTTCGGCCGTGGACGGCCAGCCACGCGCCACCGTTGTCCGCGACGGCGCGCGCCACGATGCGGTAGTTGCGTGAGCCGTCGTCCCAGCCGAGGCGGATCTTGGCTCCGACGGGCACTTCGAGGGCCGAGCTCAGGCGGGCCATGATCCGGCCGACCTTGGCGGGATCCCGCAGCAGGCCGGCGCCCGCGCCGCGGCCGGAGACGCAGCGCGCCGAACAGCCCATGTTGATGTCGATGCCGTCGGGTCGCCGCTGCTGGAGGCGCAAGGCCGCTTCGACGAGGCGGCCTTCATCGTCGTCGAAGATCTGGAAGACGATCGGCCTCTCGTCGGGAGTGAAGTGAAGCGGCTGCAGGGCCTGGGGCCGGCCGGCGATGACCTCGTGGGCCGCCACGAACGCCGTGTAGCTCATGGCAGAGCCGAAGGAGCGGCAAATCGAGCGGAACGGCCAGTCGGAGACTCCGTCCATCGGCGCCAGGATGAGATGGCCGAACACCGGCGTCGTTCCGAGTCGGAAGGTGGGGATCGCCATGGGGAGGGACGCGGGATGGGTCGCCATCGGATCGAAAGCATACCATGGGCTACAATCGCGCCATGCCCTGGGACATGATCGGCCACGAGTGGGCGATCGCTTTGCTGCAACGGCATCTGGCATCCGGGCAGGTCCGCCACGCGTACCTGTTGGCGGGACCGCCGGGCATTGGAAAGCTGACGCTCGCTCTGCGTCTGGCCCAGGCCCTGATGTGCTCCCAGCCTCCGGGGCCCGGGGCGTTCTGCGGGGAGTGCCGCGCTTGCCGTCTGGCGCGCGCCCGAACCCATCCGGATTTGCACATCGTGACCCGCCTGGAAGGCAAGAGCGAAATCGCCATCGACCAGGTTCGTGAGCTGCAGCGTCAGCTGTCCCTCTCGCCGCTCGAGGCGCGCCGGCGTGTGGCCATCCTGGTCGACCTCCACGAAGCCAGTGACGGCGCCTCGAACGCCTTGCTGAAAACCCTCGAGGAACCGTCGGGGGACGCCGTCCTGCTGGTGACGGCGCTGGCGGCCGAGTCGGTGCTACCGACGATCGCCTCGCGCTGTGAAGTGTTGACGTTGCGCCCGGTGGCGGCAGACAAGATCGCCGCCGCCTTGATCAGCCAGGGGGCGACCGAAGAGCGCGCCCATCTCCTGGCGGGCCTGAGTTGGGGCCGGCCGGGGTGGGCGGTGACGGCGCAGGAGTCACCGGCGCTGATGCAGGCGCGTGACCAGGCGTTGACCGATCTCGATAGGATTCTGCGCGCCAATCGGGCGGAGCGTTTCGCCTTCGTGGAGCGAAACCATCAGGACGAGGATCACATCCGCGAAATGCTGGAGGCGTGGCTGACGCTCTGGCGGGACGTGCTCGTCTCGGCGCATGCGGACGGGGCACGCCTCGGGAACGTCGACCGTGCCGATTGGGTTGAGGCGCTGGCGACGCAGGTGGGGACGCAACAGGCGCGCCGGGCGGCGCTGGCTGTCGAACGGACGCTGGTGGCTATCGATCGGCATGCCAACATGCGTCTCGCTCTGGAAACTCTGATGCTCGATCTCCCTCGGCTGCAAGCGGCCTGAGGCGGAGTTGGAGTCCTCGCCGAAGACGCGGAGACGCCGCCCACCGGGCGGCGTCTCGACATCTCCGACCTCTCGACTTCAACGTGGTTCGACAACCAGGCGGATGGCGGTGCGTTCCTTGCCTTCGATATCCACCGTGGTGAACTCCGGGAGAAGAATGACGTCGATGCCGTCTTCCTGGAGATAGCCGCGCGCGATAGCGGCTGCCTTGACGGCCTGATTGACGGCACCCGCACCGATAGCTTGCACTTCGGCCCGCTTGTGCTCCCGAACCACTCCGGCAATGGCTCCGGCGACCGATGATGTGCGGGAACCGGCCGACACCTTGATGACGTCCACCGGGCCCCTCCTTGATTGTGGGCAGGATGCTGCCGGGAAAGGCGACGTACCTTGTCCGGATTCTACCGGATTCAAGAGGGGGAGGCAAGGAGGATCGGGGCGGGCGTCTGGGGAGCGTCTAGGGAGCCCAGCCGTTGACCCGGGCCACCTCGTCGGCCCGAAAGAGGACCTCTTCCTTGCCCGCCAGCTTCTCGTGCATCTTGGAGACGATCAGGTCGAGGTGGCTGTCGAAGGAGACGTAGTCGAGGTCGTCGGCCGGAACCGTGAGGACCGGGCAGAGCGTGAAGCGCTCGATCCAGGCCTCGTACAGGTGGTTGAGCTGGGCCAGGTACTCGGGCTGGATGTCGCGCTCGTACGACCGGCCGCGGCGGGCAATGCGTTCGATCAGTGTTTCGACGGAGGCCCTCAGGTAGACGACGAGGTCGGGGGCGGGCAGGAATTCGGTCAGCACCGTGTACAGCTCCTGGTAGCTCTGATAGTCGCGCTCGTCCATGTGGCCCTGGAGGTAGAGATTGTGGGCGAAGACCTCGGCGTCCTCGTACACGCTGCGATCCTGGATGGCGGACGTGGGATGATCGCAAAGCTGGCGGTGGCTGCGCAGCCGGCGTGTCAGGAAGAAGATCTGCGATTGGAACGACCAGGCACGCATGTCGCGGTAGAAGTCCGCCAGATAGGGATTCTCGCCGACGGGTTCGTAGAAGGGTTCCCAGCCGAGGCGTTGCGACAGCAGGCCGACCAGGGTCGACTTCCCCACGCCGATGTTTCCGGCGACGGCGACGAACCTCTTGACGACCCCGCTCGGAGGAATCCCGTCAGGCCCCATGGTCCCTCTCCCATCTCTCCAGGATAACGTCGACGCGGTCCAGGAAAGACTCCAGCTCGTCGGCACGGCGATCAGCCGTTGGGGGGGCAAGCTCCAGCGAGTCGAGGGCCGCCTGCCATCCCGAGCGGTAGTCCGCTGCTAACTCGAAGGTCTCGAGCGTAGATAGAACTCGATCCCAGGTCTGAATCAGGCCCATCAATGCGGCGTACGGCGCGCCTTCTTCGAGCAGTGCCTGGAAGCCCTTGAGGTAGTAAGCGCGCCGGTGCGGCGAGAGCACCGGGTCGCCGGAGATGCGAGCACACTCATCGAACGCATGCGCCCACGCCGCCACCCAATCGCGCACCGATTGGGCCTGGAGGGATTCGGCTCCGAGGAGCTGCAGCACCGCAGCGAACACGTCGGCGTGACCGGCCTGCCCGAGGCGGGCCTCGAGCAGCAGGAGGGCGCGCCGGCCGCAGGCGGGCGGGCCGTGCAAGCTGGCGACGGCGTTGGCGGCGTCCATGACGGCCGAGGTGTACATCGAGGGCCAGCGGCGGGCCGAGGCCAGCCCGGCTCGCCGTCGCCGCGCCTCGGCCAGCAAGGCCGTGGCGCGCGCGTGGACGTGGTCGGGGCGGGCGTATTGCCCGCGCGCCGAGGCCTGCGCCCATTCGAACAGGTGGTCGCGATCGAAGAGCGCCAGCGGGGAATACAGCGCCGGGCCCAGCCACGGATCGACGCGCAGGGTTCGCGGCTGGGCGTACACGGCACGATCGTGATGGGCGATGTCGAGATGGACGTCCTCCGACAGCGGGACCACCTCGCGCGCCGTCGAGGGCGGCTCCCCGTGGATCAGCACGAGGTCGATGTCGGCGGCGCCGCCCAGGACGGGCTCGCCGTGAGTCACCGAGCCGATCAGGTAGGCGGCCAGGAGATGATCCTTCTCAGCACGCGCCTCGACCTCGCGACGAGCCAAGGCGATGAGACGCTCGCGTTCGATCCTCACCGCCGCGGCTCCTGTTGCAGCGGAAGGGCAGGCTGGAAGGGCGGGATGCCCAGGGCGTCGCGGATGCGTCCCGCCACCCGGGCCAGGTCCTCCGGGTTGCGAACGAAGTCGAGGGAGGTGGTGTCGACCGTCAGGATCGAGCCGGTGGCCGAGGCGAAATGCTGTTCGTAGGTCCGGTTCAGGCGCTCGATGTAGTCGGCATCCATATCGCGCTCGTAGGGGCGGTCGCGCTGGGCGATGCGTTGGAGGGCGACCTCGGTGGGGACGCGCAGGTAGACCGTCAGATCGGGCTCGACGAGCCGTTCGGCCAGGGCGGCGTGAAGGCGGAAGTAGGTGTCGAGCTCATCGCCCTGCAAATTGAGGCGAGCGAAGAGGGCATCCTTCTCGAAGGTGTAGTCGGCAATCAGGCTGCCCTGGTCGAGCGCCGTTGGCACGCCGTCGCGTTGCTGATGATAGCGGCTGAGCAGAAAGAAGATCTGCGTCTGAAATGCATAGCGGCGCCGGTCGGCGTAGAAATCCGACAGGAACGGATTCTCTTCAAAGGCTTCCAGCAAGAGCTCGGCGTCGAACATCGGCTGGAGCAGCCGCGCCAGGGTCGTCTTCCCCACGCCGATGACGCCTTCGATGGCCAGGAACATGCGTGGTCTCGTTGTGCTGTTCGGGAAAGGGAGAACGCGGCCTAGGATACCCGCCTTTGGGCTAGTGCGCAAGGAAGAGTCGTCAGTTGTCAGTCTTCAGCCAAAGCCAAACGCGCCGGTTCGCAAGCCCGAAGCCGTCCGAGAAGACTTCTGTTTGACTGATGACCGACGACTGATGACTGTGAACTGGTCTTCAGGGTTCGTATCGGAACTGCAGACAGTAGTGATGAAAGGTGTTGCTGACCCAGGCATTGCCGAACCCGTACGGTGCGAGGCGGATGTTGTCCTGGCACCAGATCTTCTCATCTTTCAGCGTGAAGAAGGCGGAGGCGCGCCGAGCGAGGTCCCACGCCAACGGGAAGATCCGGCCGCCCTTCTTGACGTTCTTGACGATGACGGTGAGGTAGGCGCCTGGCCGCAGGTGGCGCGCCAACCCGGCGTAGATGGCCACCAGCCGGTCGAGGAAGGCGTCATAGTCGTGGATGTTTCCCAGGTCGGCTGGATCTTCCGAGTACACGACGTCGAGGTCCGGCTGGCCTCGCCGATGGCGCTGCGTCTCCGCGCCGCGCGCGTGCAGCATGTCCCAGTACGGCGGTGAGGTCAATACGTAGTCGAAGACGGGAAGGGCGAGGGAGTCCAGCTGCCCGGCATCGGCCTGGAGGACGTGACCTTCAGGCGCCGCCTCGCCAAGCTCGCCGAGCAGCGCGTTCAACCGCTGCTGGGCGATGGCGGCGTAGGTCGGATTCAGTTCGACACCGACGGCGCGCCGGCCGCACTGCAGCGCGGCGACGACCGTCGAACCGGTGCCGACCATGGGGTCGAGCACCCACTCGTCGCGATGAGTGAAGAATTGGATGAACTCGGAGGCAAGGCTCTCGGGGAACTTGGCCGGGTGGCGAAGCACGCCCGGCTCACGCGGCGGCGGGTTGTGAAGGAACCAGGACTTCTGAAAGCGGAGCCAGTCGCGGGAAGCCAGATCGTTCAAGCGGTTGCGTGTGCGACGAGATGCGGGCATCCCAACCTCAGGGCGGCGGGGTCGGGGCGGAGGTGGGCGTCGCCGCGTTGGGATCGCTCAACGCGTGGACCGTCAGATCGTCGAAGGCGACGGACACCTGGCCGCCGGATCCGGAGCGGGCGAGCAGGCCGATGCCTCCGGCGATCAAGGCAACGTCGCGCACGGCCAGGACTTCGACGTCGTTGACCAGGAAATGGAACGTGTCGCCACGCGCCAGGATGGCCAAATGGTTCCGCGAGGGAGCGGAGGGGAGTATGGCGGGACTGGGGATCGGCCACGTCAAGGCGCGCGAGCCCTCGTCGAGCAGGCGTCCGGCGCGCGCCGTGCCGTCGCAGCCGATGACGAAGCGGTAGTACTGCGTCAGTCCTGTCACGCGCAGCGCCAGCCCGAACTCATCGCCCGGCGAGCACAACTCGGCCAGCACGTCGACCTCGACCAGCGCGTCCGCCAGGGAACTGTCGATGCGCGTCGTCAGCTCGGAGGCGCGCGGCACACGAACCGAGATGGACAGGCGGCCTCCGCTGACGCTCGAGCCGCCGGTCTCGGATTGATGGAGCCGCCAGAGGGCCGGATCGTCGAAGCGATCGGTGAAGAGCAAGGCGCCCTTTTCCAGACCCAGGTCGGGCGTGGGGGTGCCGCTCGGGCCAGCCGTGGGTGTCTCGGTGGGGACGAGGGTGGGAAAGGCGATGGTGGATGTCGCCGAGGGCGGGACGGCGGTCGCCGTCGGCACGACGCGTGCCGGTTGGCACGCGGCCAGGGTCCCACACAGCGTGAGGGCGGCGGCGGTCCGGAGCCCCCACGGTGAACGAGAGACTAGTCGTTGACGTACCACAACGCGAAGTCGTCGAAGGTGACCGTCAGGCCCGGCGTCTCGCGCGCCATGGCGTAGAGGGCGAACGTGCCGTAGGAGAAGGCGGAATCCTCGATCGGTTCACCCAGCCGGGTGCCGTTGGCGAAGGCATAGAGAGTTGTGCCGCGCGCCATCAAGCCCATGCGGTTGGCGGCGTTGGGCCCCTGGAGAATGGCCTCGGCGTTGGTCCAATCGCGCAGCACCTCGACTCGGCCGGCGGAGAAGCGCCGCACGCGGTAGGCCCCGTCGCAGGACAGCTCGAGGGTGTAGCCGCTGTCCAGGTTGACGCCGCCGACGCGCACGCCGAAGCCGGCGGCGTCACGACCGCTGCAAGCTTCGATCGTGGCGCTGATCTCGGCGTAGAAGTTCGCCGCCCCGGCGTCGGGTACGGTGGCGCTCCACCAAATGTAGGGGTCGATGAGGCGATCGACGGCCAGGATGTGGCCGTCTTCCCAGGTGTTGACCGCGCCCGGATCGTCCAATTCCCCCCAGGTGAAACGCTGGGCGAAACCATCGTGGTAGCTGGGGACGCCCAGATCCAAACCGTAGCGGGGATCGTCGGTCGGCAGCGGAGGCCGCGTCGCCGTCGGCGACGGGCCGACGGTGGGCGTGTCGCTCGGGACGGGTGAGGGCGTGAGCGAAGGCGTCGCCGAGGGCGGTGCGGTCGAGGACGGCGGGGGAGTCGCCGTGGCCGGCGAGGTAGGGAGCGTGGTCAGGGTAGCGGCGATACTGGTTGCCAGATCGAAGGAGGAAGGGACCCGGGCCGTGCGCGTGCAAGCCGCCAAGGCCAGACCGAAGATCAGGAGGACTGTGCGGGCGCGCGTCACGGAATGAAGTTGATGTTCCAGGATGCGAAGTCGTCGAAGGTCGCCGTCAGGTCAAACGTTTGGCTGGCGCGAACGTAAGCCGCGAATGTCCCATAGGAATGATGGTAGGCGGTGTCCCAGAACCGGCCGACCTCCACGCTGTTGATGAACAGCACGAAGCGCGCCTGGTAGGCCCAGATCCCGAGCCGGTTGGTGGCCCCGGCTCCCTGAACGATCGCTTCCGACGGCGTCCAATCGACCAGCTCCACCTGGTCACCGCCGATCTGGTGCAGGCGGAAGCGCCAGGCGCCGTCGCACGACACCTCGAGCGAGTAGCCGCCGGCGGCGGTGGCCCGGTCGACGCGAATCGCCAGGCCGACGGAATCGCGGCCGATGCAATCTCCGTTGGTGGCGCTGATCTCGGCGTACAGATTGCCGGAGGCCGTGTCGGTGTACGACCACCAGGTGTAGATCTCCTCCGGCTCGTAGTCGGTGCCGATCAAGTGGCCGTCCTGGACGGCGTAGGCGGCACGGCCTGCCGTATCGTAATCGAACCAAGCGTCGGGGTTGTCGAAGGCGTCGTTGCGGTCCGGGTGAGCCAGGTCGAGCTGTGCGCGTGGGTCGTCCGGTCCGACCAGGAACGGGGTTGGGGTAGGAGCCAGCGCGAGCCGCCGCGGTGTCGGGGTGACCTCGCCGGTTGGGCCCGGCACGATCGTCGCCTCGGCCGTGCCGGCGGCGGTCGATTCGGGCGCGGCCGCCTCCGGACGACGGAGGAAATCGGCGGCGGATTGGCATGCGAGGGCTGCCAGGCCGAGCGATGCCACGGTCGCCAGAGGGAGTCGTCGACGGGCCACAGGGCCTCCGTTCGCCTATGGAGTCAGCATGACCTTGCCGGACTCTCCGGAGGCCATGCGCTGGAAGGCGGCATCGAAATCCTCCAATCGAAAGCGATCGGTCACCATAGGAGATAGGTCCACGGCGCCGGAGCGGATCAGGCCGCGCGCCTGGTACCACGTCTGCCACAGCCGTCGGCCGTAGATGCCCTGGACATGGGCGGCTTTGAAGACGATGTGGCGGTTCCAATCGACCTCGAAGGGGCCGGGTGCGACCCCGAGCAGCGCGGCGTCGCCGCCGGGCTTGAGCAGGCTGAAGCCCTGATCGATGGCCGAGGGAGCGCCGGACATCTCGAGCAGCACGTCGACGCCCTCGCCGTCGGTGGCCTGGCGGACGGCTTCGAGGACGGGATCCTCGGAGGCGTGGAGCGCCAGATCGGCTCCCATGCGCCGGGCGAATTCGATGCGATACCGGCTGACGTCGGTGGCGTAGATCGCCCGGGCGCCAATGGCCCGGGCGGCGGCAATCGTCATCAGGCCGACGGGTCCACAACCGGTGACCAGGACCTTCTTGGCCCGCAGATCGAAAGCGAACGCCGTATGAACGGCGTTGCCGAAATTCTCCTGCAGCACGGCGATCTCGAGAGGGAGATCCGGAGGATTGGGCCAGGCGTTCTGGGCCGGGATGGCGACGTATTCGGCGAACGCGCCGTCACGATCGACACCGATCAGGCGCGTGTTCTCGCAGATGTGCCCCTGACCGGTGCGGCAGAAGGCGCAGGTGTTGCAGATGACGTGCGATTCGAGCGAAACGAATTCGCCGACCGCCGGCGTGGTCACCATGGAACCGCGGGCGACGACGTCGCCGCAAACTTCGTGGCCGACGACGACCGGCGGATGCACGCGTCCGGCCGCCCAGGGATCCCAGCGATAGATGTGCAGATCGGTGCCGCAGATCGACGCCGCCCGCACCTTGACCAAGACATCGTCCGGTCCGAACGATGGAATCGGAATCCGACGGACCTCCAGGCCAGCGGCCGATTGCGCTTTGACGACCGCCTTCATCATGTCCGGCATATCGACGAGTCTCCTCTCCGGACCTCACCTGAGTCGCGAGTATAGCATCTTCAACTGAGGGTCATCCGTTGTCAGTCATCAGTTTTCGGTCGGGATGCATCGGCGGGCCCGGCAGAACCCTCGGCGGGGTTCAGCTGGGGCTTGACTGAAAACTGACGACTGAGGACTGATGACTCCTTTAGAGGGCGGCTTGAGTAGAATCCTTCCAACGAGTGGGAGGCCGCAATGAACTACCGGTCCATGGGGCGCAGCGGGCTGAAGTTGAGCGAGATCGCGCTGGGGGCCTGGCTGACCTTCGGCGAGCAAATCGACGAGGCGACGGCGAACGACCTGGTCCATCGGGCGTATGACCGCGGCGTGAACTACTTCGACAATGCCGATGTGTACGCCTCGGGCCGGGCGGAGGAAGTCATGGGGCGCGCCATCCGAGACCTGCCCCGCACGGCGCTGATCGTCTCGAGCAAGGTCTTCTGGCCGAGCATGCCGGGGCCCAACGGCCGGGGGCTCTCGCGAAAGCACATCTTCGAGTCGATTCACGCCTCTCTGAAAAGGCTCGGGACGGACTACCTCGACCTGTACTTCTGCCATCGCTACGACCCCGACACGCCCTTCGAAGAAACGGTCCGGGTGATGGACGACCTGGTACGGCAGGGGAAGGTCCTGTACTGGGGGACGTCGGAGTGGAGCGGATCGCAGATCGCCGATGCCCACCGACGGGC
>DATIFK010000154.1:0-2676 GCA_035455265.1 Anaerolineales bacterium | reverse complement strand
GTCTCTGGTGGCCGCCGTTTTTACCCTCCTGGCGATCGGGCCGTCGTCAGCGTCGTGGCTCCTCTATACGTACGCGCTCCTCGTCGCCTCCGGGTACGCGGTCTCGGCAGCCTTGAATCCCATACTCTCCAGCCGCTTCTTCTCGGGTCCGCACTTCGGTGTCATCCTGGGTACGCTCGCCACTTTCTATCACGGCGCGGCGGCGCTCGCCGTCTGGCTGGCCGGTCACGCGCACGACCTCACGGGCAGCTATCGGTTGCCTCTCGTCGGCTCGCTCCTCAGCATCTGCGTGGCGACCGGTTGTGTCTGGCTGGCCGCGCCCCGCCGGACGCTTCAGCAGCGGAATCCGCGCTGGGGGAACCGAAGGGCTGACAAACCGACGTGCCGTGGCGGGTGCGAGGGGATGGTACAGGGTAACACGCGGGACGAGAGGTAACTGTGGCCGTTGTTTCATTGGACGGCGCACCAGAGGCGGATAGGCATCATCGGAAAGGAGGCGGAGCAATGGCAAGAGCATTCGTCAGACGGGGACCGCTGGCGCTCGCCGTGTTGGTCGCTGCGTTGATGACCTGGGCGTTGGTCCAGGCCAGTGCGGTCGGCGCAGCGATCACGCTCCGGGCCGGCGCGTCGGAGCCTCAAGGCACAACGGCGCCAGCCATGGCCATCGGCACATTCTGCGAGTTGGCGACCAAGCTGAGCAATGGCGAGTTGAATGTCCAACCCTTCTACCAGTCGCTAGGAGTCGAACAACAGTTGGCCACGGCCGTGAAGAGCGGCAGCGTGGACATCGGCTACATCTCCACGTCCAACGTGGCCCGATTCACGGATGCGTTCCTGCAGTTCGATCTCCCCTTTCTCTTCAAGAACGACAGAGCCTACATCGAGATGCTGAAGAGCCATGCGGCAGGGAAGAAGGCCTTGACCCAGTTCGAGCGGGATCTGGGAGTCAAGACACTCTTGATCACGAGCCACTCATACGACGCTGAGGTGAGTGGCACCGATCTTCAGACCCGGGACAAACCGGTCAAAGTGCCTGCTGACATCAAGGGACTGAAGCTGCGCTCCACCAGCACCCCTGTGGAGCTGGCGGTCGTCAAGGCCTATGGAGCTAACCCCACCCCGGTGGATTGGGGGCAACTCTACACCGCGCTTCAGCAGGGCGTGGTGGACGGCAACGCCGGAACACCCTTGCCGCCGTATGCGGCCATCAAACTGTACGAGGTCACGAAGTACTATGTGGCCATCGGCTTCCGGAACAATCTTTTTCCCATCTACATGAACCAGAAGAAGTTCGACTCCCTGACCCCGTCTCAGCAGAAGGCCCTCCTTGATGCGGCGGCTCAGACAGAGGCCCTCGCCGGGCAATACGGACGGGACAAGGTGAAGGCCGCCATCGAGGACGTGAAAAAGGCGGGTGTCCAGATCTACCACCCCACCCGGGACGAGATGGCGCTGTGGATGGCGGTGCGCGAAAAGGTATGGCAGCAGGTTGCCGATGAGTTCAAGGGCAAGATCGACCTGGGTGTGGCCAACGACATCTTCAAGGTGAGTGCCCGATAGTATGGTGAGTCAGAAATTCGCCGACAGATTGAGGTCCTCGGGCTCGGGACGCCGCGATCTCCCCGGCACCGCATGCAGCACCGCAGTGCCTTTCACGGCGCGACGCGCCCCACCGGGGCGGCGCTTACCTATCCGCCGCGCTCCGGTGGCGAATATGGGCGGGACACATGGTGATGAGTGACGAAAACAAGACAATCCCGTGCGTACGACTGCCCTTTGCCTGGGCGGGATTCCTTATCGCCGTCAGCGAGGCCGTGGATCGCGTCAGCGTCTTTGCCTCCGTGGTCACGACCGTCGGGTTCGCCGCGATCATGCTGCTGGGCGTCTTTTTCCGCTATGTCCTTAACAACTCCCTGTCGTGGTCGGACGAAGTTGCGTTGATGGTCTTCAACTGGGCCGTCCTGTTGGCAATCGCCTCCGGGTACCTGCACGACAAGCACGTGAACCTGGACATCCTCGTTCGCAAGCTTCCGCCGGTATGGCAATCCCGCGCGACGGTGACCGCGGAAGGGATCGCCCTCGGCTACCTGGTATCGCTCACAGTCTCTGGGATCGAGGTCTTGCCCCTGGCCCGAGGGATGCACACGGATGCGCTCCGCTGGCCGCTGACAATTCCTTGCCTGGCCATCCCGGTGGCCTGCTTGATCATGGACCTCCACTGGGCTCGCCGGAATCTCACGTCCGGAAGGTTGACCGCTGCAGGCGTAAAGCTGTTGATCGCCGGCACGTTCTTCCTCCTCGTCATCCTACCGCTCGGGCAGTATGTATCCCTTACCGGCCTGCCTCGGGCCGCCGTACTGCTGGTCGCCCTGTTCGGCCCCATGCTGATCGGAGTGCCGGTGGCGTTGTCCCTGGGATTCATGGCCACCTTCTACATCGGGGCCTTCGGAGATGCACCCTTCGATGTGGGGGCCATGCAGGTCTATAACGGCGTCAACATCCTGGCCCTGATGGCCATTCCGATGCTCATCTTGGCCGGAAAGTTGATGCACGAGGCAGGGCTGGCGCAGTACATCGTGGATTTCGCCCAGGTCCTGGTCGGCCGTTTGCGCGGAGGGCTGGGTGCCGCCAACGTGGTGGCCAGCTTCCTCTTCGGCGACATCTCCGGGTCGGCCG
>DATIFK010000153.1:0-4954 GCA_035455265.1 Anaerolineales bacterium | reverse complement strand
CTCGGTGGCGACGTACATCGGGTTGAACAGCCTGGGTGTCGTGGCCCTGGAACGGGAGGCGGGTCGTCCATGAACAAGTCGATCGGATTGGTGACCGATAGCACGGCGGACATCCCCGAAGATCAGGTGCGAGCTGAGGGTGTGGAGATCGTGCCGGCGACGATCGTCGTGGAGGGCCAGCCTTACCAGGATGGGGTCGGCCTGACCCGCCCCGAGTTCTACCGACTGTTGCCGGATCTGGCCCATCCGGCTTCGACGGCGGCCCCCGCCCCGTCCGCCTTCGAAGCTGCCTACGACCGCATGCTGGCGAGCGGTGTCGGGAGAGTCCTTTCCATCCACCTGTCCCGCCGGTTGAGCGGACTCTATGGCATCGCCGTTCAAGCCGCTCGCCGCTTTGGGGACCGGGTGTCGGTGGTCGACAGCGGGCAGGTCTCGCTCGGCCTGGGCTTTCAGGTCCTCGAGGCAGCCAGGGCCATCCGCCGCGGAGCTTCGTGGGAGGCCGTCCAACAGGCTGTCGCTTCCGCCGGACGGCGCATTCGGACCATCGCCATGATCGAGCAGCTCGACTACGCGCGACGGAGCGGACGGATCGATTGGCTCCGCAGCAGCATCGGCAATTTGCTACACGTCCGGCTTCTGCTCGAGATCGCCGATGGGCTGGTGAGGCGACTGGGACAGGTGCGCACGCGGCACCGGGCCATCGACGAACTGTTTACGATCGCCGCCTCCTGGGGACCCGTTCAGCGGCTCGGCGTGGTCCACGCCGTGGCCGAGGAGGACGCGCGCGCCCTGGCCTCACGGTTGGCCGTCAGCGTTGAGGAGCCGCCGCTGGTCGTCGACGTCACGACGGTCATCGGAACGCATGTCGGCCCCGGCTCCGTGGGCGTCATCGGACTACTGCGGTAGGCGAATGCGCGCCGTCGCTCTCCCTCCCCTGAGAAACGGCTCTTCGCGATGACGAGCGCCGTCGAGAAGCTGAACAAGGTACTCGAGCTGGAAGCCGATCGCGGCTACGACAACCGCGCCGTCCTTGGAGGCCTGGACCGGATGCTGTCCCCCTGGATGGAGGAGGCTCGTTCGCAAGGCGTCTCGGGGGCGTTGGTCGAGGCCGTGGAAACTCTCCTGCATCAGTACGCATCCCTCTCGGCGGAGTCCAGGCGGGAGGCTGTCGAGGGAATGAGGCGGCAGATGGGCCTCGGTGACGCCGGCGCCCAACCCCATTCCCTGACTCCCGCGCAACCTACCAGCCCGGCCGAAGCCAACGGAGGGCCCGAAGCCGCGCAAGCGGACCTCGACGCCGAGCTCGACGCGGCGCCGGCCGACCGTGCCCCCGCGGCCGATGTTTCGGGATCCAGGCCCACGGCCCTGGGGGCACCGCTGACGACGGTCCCCGGGATCGGACCGAAGTCGGCTTCAACTCTGGCCAAGCTCGGCTTGCGCACCCTCGAGGACTTGCTCTGGTATCTGCCGCGCCGCTACGACGATTACAGCCAGCTGAAGACGATCCACCGGCTGTGGTACGGCGAAGAAGTGACGGTGATTGGTACGGTCGAGTCGATCGACATGCGTCCGATCCGCGGCGGTCGGATGAAGCTCATCGAATGTGTCGTCAGCGACGGGACGGGTGCGCTGCGTGTGACGTGGTTCAACCAGCCCTGGCTCGTCAACCAGCTCCGCCCGGGCACGGCCGTCGCCCTGTCGGGTCGGGTCGACCAGTATCTCGGGCGGTTGACGATGAACGCCCCGGAGTGGGAACCGCTCGAGCGCCAGCAACTGCACACGAATCGAATCGTTCCGGTGTACGGGCTGACGGCCGGCGTGACGGCCCGTTGGCTGCGCCGCGTCGTCGACTCGGTTGTGGGTCGGCTGGCCCCGCGCGTGCCAGACCCGCTGCCCGAAGCCATGCGTTCCGAGCTTGGCCTGCTACCGCTGGGGGAGGCGCTCCAGCAGGTGCATTTCCCCGACAGCTGGGAACGACTCCGCGCGGCCCAGGCGCGCCTGGCTTTCGACGAGATGCTGCTGCTTCAGCTAGCCGTCATGGAGGCGAAGCGCGATTGGTCGACGCTGACGACGGAGCCGCTGACGGTCGACGAGGCGTGGACGGCGCAGTTCACGGCGGGACTGCCGTACGCCCTGACCGCCGCCCAGCGCCGCGCCTTCGACGACATGCGCCATGATCTCGCCTCGGGTCGCCCGATGAACCGCCTGCTCCAGGGCGATGTAGGCTCCGGCAAGACGGTCATTGCCGCTGCGGCGATGGGCATGGCGGTTGCGGGCGGCGCCCAGGCGGCGCTCCTCGCGCCGACGAGCATCCTGGCCGACCAGCATTTGGCCTCGGTGCGCGCGTTGCTGGTCCCCGGCGGCGGCCTCGCCGAGGAGTCGATCCGCCTCTTGATCGGGGCCACCCCGGCATCGGAGAAAGAGGAGATACGCAAGGGACTCCAATCCGGCGAGATCCGCATCGTTGTGGGGACCCACGCGCTGTTGGAGGAACCGGTCACGTTTGCCCGGCTGCGATTGGCCGTCATCGATGAGCAGCATCGCTTCGGCGTCGAGCAGCGGGCAGCGCTGCGCGCCAAAGGGGAGAACCCCCATCTGCTGGTGATGACGGCGACGCCGATCCCGCGCTCGCTTGCGCTCACGGTGTTCGGGGATCTGGATCTGAGCGTCCTGGATGAGATGCCTCCGGAGCGCCAGCCGATCGAAACGCGCCTGCTGCGGCCGTCGGAACGCTCGCGCGCCTACAGCTTCGTCGCCTCACAACTCCAGGCCGGCCGTCAGGCCTTCATCATCTATCCCCTGGTCGAAGGTTCGGAGAAGGTCGAAGCCAAGGCCGCCGTCGACGAGCATCACCGCCTTCAGGAGGAAGTGTTCCCGTCCTATCGTCTGGGCTTGCTTCATGGACGCCTGCCCCAGGATGAGAAGGACGAGGTGATGGACCGGTTCCGCCGCGGCCAGCTGCAGGTGTTGGTGTCCACCTCCGTGGTGGAGGTCGGCGTCGACATCCCTAACGCCACCGTGATGCTGATCGAAGGCGCCAATCGGTTCGGACTGGCGCAGCTCCATCAGTTCCGCGGCCGCGTGGGCCGGGGACCCCAGCCGTCGTATTGCCTGCTGATCCCCGACAGCGACGATGAACAGGAGAACGCCCGGTTGCAGGCGATGGAGTCGACCAGCGACGGGTTCCGCCTGGCCGAGATGGATCTGGAACAACGCGGCCCCGGCGACTTTCTGGGAACGCGCCAGGCCGGCTTCGCCGAGCTGCGCCTGGCCCGCCTCACCGACATCCACCTCATCGAAAAAGCCCGGCGCGAGGCCGCCCGGCTTCTCGAAACCGATCCCGACCTGTCGCGCCCCGAACATGCCGTTCTGGCACGTTGGCTGCACGACTTCGCGTCGGCCCGGAAAGGAGAGATCAGCTGATGGTTCGAGCCATCTTTCCCGGGACCTTCGATCCGATCCACAACGGCCACATCGACATCGCCCGCCGGGCGATGCGCCTGTTCGATGAAGTGATCATCGCCGTCTACGATCGCCCCCTCAAGACGATCCTCTTCACCCCGGAGGACCGCTACGCCATGGTGCGGCGCGTGTTCGACGGCGAGCCCAAGGCCAAGGTGGCCCTGTTCAGCGGCCTGATCGTCAACTTCTGCCGCCAGAGCCAGGCGCAAGTGATCGTCCGCGGACTGCGGGTCTTTTCGGACTTCGAACACGAATTCCGGATGGCCCTGGCGAACCACCGCCTGGCGCCCGAGATCGACGTCGTGGCGCTGATCACCAGCGAGGAGCACAGCTTCCTCACCGGCAGCACCGTGCGCGAGATCGCCTCCCTGGGAGGCGATGTCAGCAGCCTGGTTCCGACCCACGTCGAGGAAGCCCTGCGCCGCCGCTTCGCCGAACTGGGCGAAGACGGGCCGGGCATGGTGCCGATGACGTCTCTAAGAGACTAGTGGTCAGTGGTCAGTGGTCAGTGGTCAGTGGTCAGTGGCGGGATCGAGTCACTGAGTATGAGGATGGGGGCTGGAGGCTGGAGGCTGGAGGCTGGTGGCTGCAGGCTGCCAGCCCGGTTGACCCTGGGGCGCGTCCAGTGTAACCTTCGGGCCTGAAGCTTGCAACGGGTCCAGGGCGTGCGGAAGGTGGCGTGAAAGGCGCCGGAGGCGAGCATGGACATCCTGCATCTGGTGGATCGACTGGAGGAGCTCTTCAACCAGAGCCGCCCGATCCCCCTGACCCACAATGTGATCGTGGACGAGGATCGGATCCTGGAGATCATCGACCAGATGCGCATCTCGATCCCCGAAGAGGTCAAGAAGGCGCAACAGGTCCTGGCGCAACGTGATCGCGTGCTGGCACAGGCCCAGGAAGAAGCCAATCGGACGATCGCCCTGGCCAAGCAGAAGGCCGACGAGGTCGTCGACCGGGATGCCATCGTTCAGGCAGCCCAGGCGCGGGCCGAGCAGATCATCAATCAGTCGAGGGCCGAGGTGGAGAACATGCGGCGCGAGGCCGACGACTACGTCATCGAGGCCCTGACGGCTCTCGAAGGCGAGTTGAGCCGGCTGCTGGCGCAGGCCCGCAACGGCATTTCCAAGCTCAACCTGGAGCGGCAGCGAGGCTCTCGCCCTGCCGAGGAGAAGACGGAAGAGCCCTCCTCGTAGCACTAGCGGATGCGAAATGCCGGCGGGCGGAGACCTCTCCGCCCGCTTTTCTTATCCGACCTGTCCGTGACGTAGGGGCGAAGCGTGCTTCGGCCCTAGGCATTCTCTCTGAAGGTCGCTGTGCTACATCGGAGCCGTTCGGTCACCCACGGCCACCTGGCGCGGCGCGTCTTTGCCCTTCGCTCGGTTGGCCGCCGCCTGAAGCAGGCCAACGAACAACGGATGAGGTCGGGTCGGCCGCGACAGGAACTCGGGGTGGAACTGGCTGCCCAGCATGTAGGGATGGTCGGCCAGCT
>DATIFK010000152.1:0-3540 GCA_035455265.1 Anaerolineales bacterium | reverse complement strand
GGCCCTCGCCGAACGCGGCTTGGACTGGCTGCGCGAAGGCGAGCCGGGGACGCGCCTGGCCATCCTTCGCGACCGCGTCGTCGAGGCGCTGCGCCGCAGCGGTCATGCCGCGGAGGCTGAAGCCTTCTCCCAGAAGTATGCAAGCAGCGCCAGCCCCTCCCCGGTGGCGCCTCACGGGAGGCTCGCTCCATCGTGCCCGCAATGCGGCGGGCGCGTTCGGCCGGACGAAGTTGAATGGATCGATGCTTCGACGGCCTTGTGTGATTACTGCGGCAGCGTTCTCCAGGCAGGGGGCACATGAGGGACCTGCCGGCCCGGCTCCGCTCCATCTTGGCGGCCCACGTGCCGGCCGTCAAGCCGGAATGGACCGCCGTGCCGGCTGCCGTACTAGTCGCACTGTTGGAGAGTTCGGGCGCCTGGGCGTTGCTGTACACCCGCCGGACCGAGTCTGTGGATACCCACCGCGGGCAGGTGTCCTTCCCGGGTGGTCGGCTGGAGCCGGGCGAAACCCCGGTGGCCGCCGCCCTGCGCGAGGCCCACGAGGAGCTGGGCATCCGCCCCGACGACGTCAGCCTCCTGGGTCAACTCGACTCGCTTCTCACCGTCACCCAGTACGAGATCACTCCCGTCGTCGCGACGCTTCCGTGGCCGTACCGTTTCGACCCGCACCCTCTGGAAGTCGCCTCCGTCTTCCACGTCCCGGTGACGTGGCTGGCGGATCCCGCCAATCTGGAGACGCGGCTGCGCGACCCGCTGGGCCCGGGTCCGGCGACTCCCGTCTACTACTTCAAGCCGTACGAGGGCGAGGTCATTTGGGGAGCCACTGCCCGGATCACGCTCGATCTCCTGAACCTGCTCGGGATGGGCGCGGCCTGAAGAAACGAAAGGGAGCGGCCGATGGGCCGCTCCCTTGACGTTCCATCCAAGAACGCTCAGGACTTCTTTTCTCGTTCCTTCGGTTTCTCCGCCTTGGGCTTCTCCGGCGCCGCCTTTTCCTTCTCCGGCGCCTTCCCCTCTTCGCCCTCGATCTCTTCCTCTTCCTTCTTGCCGCGGCCGATCACTTCGGGCTCGACTTCGACGGCGGCTACCGGCACCTCTTCTTCGAGTTTCTCTTCGACCTGGTAGATGACGCGGGCGATGACCGAAGCCGGGTCTGTCAGGACCTTCACGCCCTTCCCCAGGAACAGATCCGCCACCGTGATCCTCGAGTCGATTTCCGCCAGCGGTTCGAGGTCGACGCTGATCCGACCCGGCAGGTCGGCCGGCAAGGCTTCGACTTCGATCTCCGAAACCCCCGTGACCAGCACGCCACCCAAAGTCTTCACCGCCGGCGCCTCGCCCAGAAGCTCAACCGGTACCGACGTGCGGATGGCGACATCCATCGCCACCTTGAGGAAGTCCACGTGTTCGATGGAGCGGCGGATGGCATGCCGCTGGACTTCGCGCACGAGCACCTGGTGGGCATCGCCGCCCACCTGAAGCTCGAGCAGCGTCGAAGCCGAGACGTGCGCCAGCACCTTCGTCGCTTCCTGCGCGTCGAGCTCCAGGGCGACCGGCTCGGTGCCGCGGCCGTAAAGGACGGCAGGCAATCGACCGGCGCGCCGCAACGCGCGTACTTGCTTGCCCCGCACCCCGCGCGGGGTGGCCTTCAGCTCCAGACGATCCATTTGCGAAATCCCTCCGGGGCGCCTCTCACCCAGATCGGGTTACCTTCGCCCCTATCGGCCGCCGATTGCGGCGGGCGTCCTAGTCTCGTCGACGGGTCAGCAATCCGCCGACGGTCAATACCAACCCCAACACGGCTCCGGCGATGACGCCGGCCAGGACGGCGCCGCGGGCATCGAGCAGGGTCTCGACCTCGCCGTGCACCTCGCGGGCCAGCAGAATCCCCACCCGGCTGTTCTCGATGTCGACCGCCTGAGTCACCGCGAAGCCGCACGACGAGTCCGTCAGGCTCAGATCCTGCGAGACGACGGCTCCCACATAGGTCCGGTCGAAGGCAACTTGCTCCCCTCGCACCATTATGGCCGCCGACCGGTCGGCCGTCACCGTCTCGGCCTCGATCGTCGCCGCTGCGGCCAGGTCCAGCTCGACTTCGCTGGCGGCCACGCGATTGGCGCCGCCCTGGTGGATGCGGACGACATCGGCCTCGACCCGTTCGACCGTCCCGCCTTCCAGATGGATGACGTCGGCGTCGACCTCAGACGTCTCATGCGGCTCTTCGGACATGGGCTCCTTCGGGGGGCGGTCCCCCAGCGGCACGGCATTCTAACGGGTCTGCGCGGCGACGTCAACGGTGGGATGCCGAACGCGGGACCAGACCCCCCGGATCGAAGGCGTCGGTGGAGGGGCTCGAGACCGGGTGGTAGACTATCCGGTTGGCCTTCCTCCGGCCCGATGATGACACTTTCTCACGCCGCCCTGCTGGCTCTCCTGATCCTGGCGCCGCTTTCGGGGCTGCCGGCACCGCCGCGCCAGGCCCCTGGATACGCGGAGATCACACAGCCGGTGCCGGGATCCGTGCTCGAGGGCATCGTCACGCTGCGGGGGTCGGCGAACCATCCGTCGTTCACCTCGTACGACCTGGCCTTCACCTACGCCAACGACACGACCGGCACCTGGTTCATCATCGGATCGCCGGCAACGACCCCGGTCGTGGATGGCCCACTGGGGTTGTGGGACACCAGCACGGTCTCTCCGGGTATCTACGTGTTGCGCCTGCGCGTGTACCTTTCGACAGGAGCGGTGTTCGAGAGCCAGGTTCGTGACCTACGGATTGGCCTCCCAGCCCCCAAGACCTCCGCCGCCTCGCCCTCAGCCACCCCTCGACAGGTGGCCCCCACGGCGACTCCCCTTCCCGCGATGGTCGTCACTGCGCCAGCGCCGGCCCCACCGACGAACCCTGCCTTCTCCGCCCTCACCATCGGCGCCTCGATGGCCGCGGGAGGCCTGGTCTTGTTCTTAGCCTTCGTCGCGCTGAGGCGGTCGCTGGGCGTTTGGCTCGGTGGTCTCCGGATGCGGCGCGTGCTACGCGGGCCTCAACGCACGCGCCCGCGCTCTTGAGATGGAAGGCGAGCGCTACGCCGTCGTTGGTCTGGGGAACCCGGGCCGCGAGTTCCGCCGCAACCGCCACAACATCGGATTCCTCGTCGCCGATCGCCTGGCGGCGGAGGCCGGCCTGGCGTTCACCCGCCATCGCTTCCAGGCGCTGACGGCCGAGGGACGCTGGGATGGGCGTCCCCTGGTGCTCGCCAAGCCGCAGACGTACATGAACCTGACGGGCCGATCGGTCGGCGCGTTGGTTCGCTTCTATCGCCTGCCACTGGACCACCTCGTCGTGGTACTGGACGACCTGGACCTGCCGTTGGGGACCCTTCGCCTGCGAGGCACGGGCGGTACGGCTGGACACAAAGGCTTGACGTCGATCGTCGAAACGCTGGGCACGAACGACGTCCCGCGGCTGCGGGTCGGCATCTCGCGTCCGCCCGGCCAGATGGATCCGGCGGACTATGTCCTGAAGGACTTCACCGACTTTGAATG
>DATIFK010000151.1:0-20548 GCA_035455265.1 Anaerolineales bacterium | reverse complement strand
TTCTTGCCGATGAAGTCTTTGTTCATCGTGCCGTGGCGGCCCCGGGTCGGCTGCTCGGCGAAGATCGCCTTCAGCAACAAATCGGTCTGTGCCGGCGAAATCTCGACCGCGCCGTGGCGCAGCATGGCGGCCTTGAGCTCGTCGGCGATGGAGGCCACGGCGAAGATTTCCTTCTCATCGGTGCAGATGATGTTGTTGTCGAACGATCCACCGAAGACGACGTCCCGCCCCGCCTGCTCGAGGTCGGCGGTCTCGTCGACCACCACCGGAGGGTTGCCCGGGCCGGCGCAGATGGCCCGCTTGCCGCTGGCCATGGCCGCTCGCACCACGCCGATACCGCCGGTGACGGCCAGCAGCCGGACATCCTTGTGACGCATAATTTCCTGGGCCGTCTCGATGGTCGGTTCGGCGACGCCCACCACCAGGTTGTCCGGCCCACCGGCTTCGGCGATGGCCTCCTGCAGGAGCTGCACGGTGTGGTTGCTGCAGCCCTTGGCCGACGGATGGGCGTTGAAGACAACGGCGTTCCCAGCCGAGACCATGGCGATAGCGTTGCAGATGACGGTCGCGGTGGGATTGGTGCTCGGCACGATCGAGCCGATGAGCCCGTAGGGCGCAAACTCGACCAACGTCATCCCGCCGTCGCCCGTCCAGGCCGTCGGCTGCAGCATTTCGGTGCCGGCGGTCTTGCTGGCGTTGAGCAGGTTCTTCTGGATCTTGTCCTCGTAGCGCCCCATGCCCGTTTCCTGCACGGCCTCGTAGGCCAGCAGCTGGGCGTTCTCGCGCAGCAGGCGACGCATGTGCGAGACCATCTGCTCGCGCAGCTCGAGCGGCATCTCCCGCAGGCGGGCATGCGCCTGGCGGGCGGCTTCGACGGCGGCGTCGACCGTCGGGAAGAGATTGTCGGCGTGCCGCAGCGAGGGCGCCGGAGGCGGCGTGGCCGGTGGAGGTTCGGGCGACGGAGCTACGCCGTGACGCACACGGTCGCCCTGGCGCAGCTCCGTCATCACCTGCTGGATGATCGATTCGATGCGGGCGTCGTCCAGCGCCGGCTGCCCGGTCATCCGGTCACCGCCTTGTCGTAGGTGACCACGCCGTCGACTTCGAGCTGGTCGACGATGGCCATGATCACCCCGTCACACGGGCGCTTGTCCGTCTGCTTGGTCATGCGGGCCGAGCTGCCGGTGGCGTACAGGACGACCTCGCCCAAGCCGGCACCGACGGCGTCCGCCGCGACACGATAGCCGGCGACCTCTTTGCCCTCGATGTCGAGCTGGCGCAGCACGAGGAACTTGAGCCCTTCCAGGCTGGGTTCCTTGCGTGTGGCGACGAGCGTGCCCACGACTTTCCCCAGGAGCATCGGGACCTCCCTGCCTTCGGCATCGGCGCGCCGCGCGCCGCGGCGCACGATGATCCGGAAGGCGGAGTTAGCTCTTGGCCGCGGGCTGTCGGCCGAGCGGCAGCGTGCGGTCGACGTTCTGGTGCGGGCGCGGGATGACATGGATGGCGACCACCTCGCCAACCTTCTCCGCCCCGCGGGCGCCAGCTTCGACCGCCGCCTTGACGGCGGCGACGTCGCCGCGCACGATGGCGGTGACGAACCCGCCACCGGTCTTTTCGTAGGTCACCAGCTCGACCTTGGCGGCCTTGACCATGGCATCGGCCGCCTCGACCATCGCCGGGTAGCTCTTGGTTTCGATCATCCCCAGCGCTTCGGTCTGTCCCATTTCATCGGCCATTCGACCCTCCTTTGGGGTGTTCGTGGTCGTGGTCTTCGTCGTCGCGGGCATGGCTCACTCTCCGGAAGACTCAGTCGCGCCGGCCGCCCTCGGTGGAGCGGCCCGTCACGCCTTCGATGGCGGCGACGGCCGCACCGTAGCCGGCCATGATGTCGCGCTCCTCGCCGCCCAGGTAGACGCGCCCGAAGGAGCCGAAGGCGCGCACTTCGAGGATGTTGATCAGCGCCGCCTTCTCGGCCTCGTTGGCTGCCAGGGCGGCGTAGCCGGCCGGCTCGACTTCCAGCACGTACAGCGTCTGGCCGGCCAGGAGCATGTGGCCGTGGCGCAGGCGGTTGATGAGCTGGACCTGGTGCGCGTCGACGTGGCGGATGATCTGGCTCGAGACGATCTTGGGCTTGATGCGGGCCGACTCTTCGACTTCCAGAGCGGCCAGGATGGCGGCGCCGGCAGCCCGGACTTCGGCCTGGTCCTCGTGATGGACCTCCAACAGGCCGAACAGCCGCTCGACGATCTGCATCCCCGGGCGGACCTTGGTCGACTTGAGGGCGATGTCGGTGATGCGATTGATCTCGATCCCCGGGGAGATCTCGACCCACAGCGATGTATCGTGCGGCAGCGGCAGGAATCCCTGCGCCACGGTGCCGAGGAACCCGGCATGCTGCGGCTGCAGGCTGTCCAGGAACACATAGGTGCGAAGCTCAACGGCCATCGGTGGGCGACTCCTACTTGCTGGCTTCCTGCATGATCTTGACGCTGGCGCTGGCGCCGATGCGCGTGGCACCGGCGGCGATCATCTTCTGGGCATCGGCCAGTGTCCGAATGCCTCCGGCAGCTTTGACACCGATCGACGGACCGACGACGCGCCTCATCAGAGCCACGTCTTCCGGCGTCGCCCCGCCCGGCCCGAAACCGGTCGAGGTCTTGACGAAATCGGCGCCGGCGACCTTGGCCAGCTGGCAGGCCATCACCTTCTCTTCGTCCGTAAGAAGCGCGGCCTCTATGATGACTTTCACCAGCGCGCTTCCAGCGTGGCAGACGCGAACGACGGAAGCGATGTCGTTCTCGACCAGGGCGAAGTCGCGCGACTTCAACCCGCCCACGTTGATGACCATGTCGACTTCGCTGGCGCCCTCGCGAACGGCCTGCTGGGCCTCGAAGACCTTGACGTCGGTCGGCGTCGCCCCCAGCGGAAAGCCGACGACGGTGCCCACCGCCACGCCGCTGTCTTTGAGCAGCTGGCTGCAAAGCTTGACGTAGGCCGGATTGACGCACACGGACGCGAAGTGGTACTTGCGCGCCTCGTAGCACAGCCGGGCGATCTCGTCCTGCGAGGCGTCCGGCTTGAGCAGGGTGTGGTCGATCAGGCCGCTGAGCTGTCCGTCGGTCGGAGCCGCGCCCAGCGTCGAGGCGATACGGTCGGCCCCGGCGTGCAGCACCGGTTGGACGTGGGCGACGAAGTTATGGGCCGAGACCCCTGGTCCGCTGGAGCCGCCCGCAGCCGCGCCGTCCTGCTGCAGCTCGACGAGCACTTCACGCGTCACGCGCTCGATGAGTCGGTCGAGGGCGGCGTCGTCGATCGGCTTCATGCGCCTCACCCGCCCTTCCCGTAGCGCCGCTCGATGTCGACGATCTTCTGGACGCGGCGCGCATGCCGTCCGCCGGCGAAGTCCGTCTCGAGCCAGGCTTTCACGATCTGGCGCGCCAGCGCCGGGCCGATCAATCCGGCGCCGAGAGTCAGGACATTGGCGTCGTTGTGCTCGCGGCTGTTGACGGCGGTCGCCAGGTCGTAGCACAGCGCGGCCCGAACCCCCGGCACTTTGTTGGCGGCGACAGCCGAGCCGATCCCGGCACCGTCTACCACGATGCCGCGCCAGGCGCGGCCTGTGGCGACGAGCTCAGCCGCTGCCAGGGCGAAGTCCGGATAATCGACAGACTGGGGCCCGCTCGTGCCGATGTCCTGCACGGCGAATCCAAGTTCGGCCAAGTAGGGTTTCAAGTCTTCCTTCAGGGCGAAGCCAGCGTGATCCGATCCAAGAGCCACGACCTTGCGCCCGATGGCCGACGGCACGGGGTTGGCCTCGGCGGGCCGGGATGGAGCCGTCGAGGCCGTCACGTGGCGGTCCATCATGACCTGCCGCGCCAGCGGTGTGATCAGGGCGCCGGCGGGGACGTCGATGGTCGAGCCGAAGGCCAGATCGCGCACGTCGAGTTCGTTGACGATGCGCCGCTTGGGCGAGGCCGGGGACGGCCGACCGAGCGTGCGCAGCACGATCGACCGGACTCGTTCGCGAACGCGTTTCTCGTCCATGGCTAGGCCGTTGCCTCGAAGCGAAGGGGCGGGATGTCACCGGCGCGCTCAGGGCCCAGTTCGACCTCGAAGCGCGAGCGGAACAATCCGTGGAAGTACTCCATCGGCCGGCCGTCGGCCAGGACGCTGACGCTCTCGAGTCGGAGCAAGGGTGAGCCGGCCGGGACGCGCAAGTGGGCCGCATCCTGCTCTCCCGCCAGCACGGCCTCGATCACGCGGCGACCTCCCGCCAGAGTCAATCCGTAGGTTTCTCGCAGGAACGCATACAACGACTGCCGCCGGAGATCGGCGGTCAAGAGTTCAGGACAGACCTCGTAGGGCAAGTACGAGGTCACCAGCACCACCGGCTCGCCCTCGACGAAGCGCAGCCGGGTGATCTTGATGACCGGCGTCGTCGGCTCGAGGTCGAGCTGCTGGCCGACGCGGGCTCCGGCCGGAAGCATCGACTGCTCGAGAACCTCCGTGACCGGCGCCAGACCTTTGGCCTCCATCTCCTGGAAGAACCCGACCAAGGAGTGAACCAGGCTGCGGGTGGTGATGCGGGGCTCGGCCACGAAGGTCCCCAACCCTTTGCGCCGCGTCAGCAAACCTTCGTAGGCCATCTCCTGGAGCGCCTGGCGGATCACGGGACGGCTCACCCCGAACAGCCGGCAGAGCTCGGGCTCGGACGGGATGCGGTCCCCAGGCCGCCAGGCCGAGCGGTCAATCTGGCCTTCGAGCGCCTGCTTGACCTGAACATAAAGTGGGACCGAACTCCTTCGGTTGACAGAAGTCCGCAAGCGGCTCCGCACGCCCTTTTCGGCGCTTTGGCCGCTCATCGCCGAGGTCCTCTACTGATGTCAGTATGACTGCGACAGGTTGTCATTACAGGTGTGTTCACTATAGGGCAAACCAGCCCCAATGTCAATCCACCTTGGTACCGCCGGATCCCCCCACTTTCAGGCTCTCGCTAGGAGGCGCCTTCAAAGGTCAGTCAGCGACCGATGATTGGAGATTGGAACCGGAGATCGTGGATCGGTGATTGGCGATCGGTGATTGGGAAACGGGGTAGCCATCGTTCCGAAGACCGCCAAAGCCCTGGGATCGCCGGGACCTGATGGCTGGAGGCTGTTGTCCAGAACTCAGAACTGAAGACTGAAAACTGATGACTGACGGCTGACAGTCGACAGCTACTCAGCCTTGAAGTAGGCCGCCATCGGCACGAAGTAGTTGTCCTTCCACCCCTGGTTGTACTCCGGGCCTTGGCCGTCGGGGATTCCCGAGTGGATCAGGGTGAGACGTGTCTTCCCCTTCCGGTCCTCGAGGATCAGCTCGAGCCTTGAATCCGGGCTGCCGTCGGGGAACTCGGTTGTGCGCCACGATTGAACGATCCTTCGGTAGGGTTCCAGCTCCAGGGTCTTGCCGGTGATGTAGCCGGAGAACTCGCTGTGGGCGCCGCCGACGCGCGCGGCGATCTTGGCCGTGTCGCCGGTGAAGGCGCTGTGATCCTTCGAGCTCATCCAGGCGGTGTAGACGCGCCGAGGGGTTGCCTCGAGTGTGGTCGAGATCGTAAACCGGTCAGCCATTGGCGCCTCCGTGCCGGATCAGGGAGCACCCATCCAGCCGCGAACACTGTAGTAGATCAGGGCCATGATTTCGCGCAGGGCGCTCTGACTCCGCCGCAGGCCCTCTTCGGAGGGGAGGAACGGCATGGCCGATGCTCCTGCGGACCGAGCGTCCGACGAAACGGATGGGATCGGATGCAGGCCTTGCTCAGCGAAGGCCCCGACGGCGCGCCGCATGTGGATCGGCGATGTCACCAGGATGAAGGACTCGATCTTGCGTTCGGCCAGCAGCTGAGCTACGACGACGGCCTGCTCGTGTGTATTGCCGGTCTCGATCTCGGTCACCATCTGGTCAGCGGTAACGCCTTGCTGCGCCAAGAGCTCGCGCATCACTTCGCCTTCGGCCGCCGCCGTTCCGGAGGGCGGGCCCCCGGAAAGGATGAGCAGCGGATGATCGAGGAGGCGGTAGAGACGATCCGCCTCGAGCACGCGATAGGCCGTGGCGTCGCTGGGCACGTCGATCGCCACCGACGACAGGGAGAAGGTCTGGCTTCCTCCCCCCAGGACCACCACGGTCCGCGCGCCTTGGGCCTCGCCGGCCTCGGCGACGGAGGTGTAGCCGTCGGCCAGGACCGTTTCCAGGCCCTTGGCTGTGATGGGCAGGCTGAGGATCCAGTACAGCAAGACCAGGGCCGCCAGCAGGCCTCGCCCACGGGCTCGCCGCGACTCGTCCATCAGCAGCAGGATGACGGCCACCGTCATGCCCAGCAGAAGGAATGGCACCGATCCGGGGATCAGCAGGGCCTTGACGATTTCAGCTGCGACTGCCAGCACCGCATCCATCGCGTCCCATCCCTCTTCACGAATTCCACGTCACCACTCCAACCAGCGCGAGGGCTCGATCGCCAACAGGCACACCGACGGGCCCTCCTGGCCGATGTCCCAATCATACTTGCGGCGAAAAGCCTGCACCGTTTCCGCGGGCCACGGGCGCGCAACGAGGCGCGCCTGTCCGAAGGCAATGACCGGACGGTCCCCACCTTCCAACGCGGCGGCCACGTTCGGATGCGCCTCGATGTTGCGGACCTTCACCGTTCGCCGTTCCGTGCACACGTACAGTTCCCCGGCCACATAGGTGAACCAGACGGGAACCAGATGGGCCGCGCCGTTGGGCCGCACCGTCGCCAGCCAAAGGTTCCCCTCCTTCGACAACCTTCTCCGGGCGGCTACCGATGGGGCCGGGCGCGAAGCCCCCGGCGAAGTCTCCCGTCGGGCCTTGGCCATCGATCAGGCCCGCATCCCCACCGTCGTCTGATACAGGTCGACGATCTGATCGGCGATCAACGGCCAGGCGTAGCGTTTGGCGTACTCGGCCGCCTGTTTGCCCAGCCGCCGGCGGAGCACGTCATCCTCCAGCAACTGCGCCAGTCGATCGGCCAGCGCCTGCGGATCGCCGGCCGGGACGTGGAAGCCGGTCTCCCCATCGCGCACGAGGAAGACCAACCCACCGGTTTCCGAGGCGACGACAGGCGTACCGCAGGCCATCGACTCGAGGGCTACCAGGCCGAAGGATTCGTAGTGGGAAGGAACGACCACGATCTCGGCGGCGGAATAGTAGTACTGGAGGGTGTCCTGATCCCTGCGGCCAAGGAAGGTGACCGTGTCTTCTACTCCCAGGCGGCTGCGGAGCTCTTGGAGGCGGGCCATCTCCTGCGAGGCGCGCTCGGGGGAATCATCCGCGTCGCCCCCGATAACGGCCAGGCACAACGACCCGCTGCGCGGGATACCCTCCTGCTTGAGAAGGGCGACGGCTTCCAGCAGCGTATCAATGCCCTTGAGCGGCTCGATTCGTCCGACGAACAGAACCATGCGAGCGCCTTCGGGGACACCGACGAACTCGTGCGCCTCATCGGCGGGGATGGGATAGAAGTGAGCGGTGTCGACCCCGGGAGGAATGACGACGACGCGGCCGATGTCGACGTGATAGAGCCACTGGAACTGAGCCAGCTCGGCCTGGGTGGCGGCAACAATGCGATCAGCCTGTCGCAGCAGACGTCCCTCGGTATCGAGTCGGAAGTCGGAGGCGACCTCATCCGGCGACCGTGCCACCCGGTTCTTCATGGCCGCCAGAGTGTGGAACATCTGGATGATGGGGACCCCCCAGGCTGCCCGCAGGTCGAGCGCGGCGAGCCCCGACAGCCAATAGTGGCTGTGGATGAGATCATATCGTTCCCGTTTGGTGCGGGCGAAGGCCTGGATGTAGTCGACGAATGTGGGCAGGTACTCGGCTAGCGCCTCCTTCGCCATCGGACTCTCCGGTCCGGCCGGGACGTGCACGATGCGGTTGCCGAATCCCAGGTCGTGAAGGACGTGGGGAACGTGCTCGTCCTGCGATCGCGTGAAGACATCCACGCCCACGCCGCGACGTCCCAGTTCGAGGGTCAGATCGCGCACGTAGACGTTCATCCCGCCCGTGTCTTTGCCGCCGAGGGTTGCCAGCGGGCAGGTGTGATAGGACAGCATGGCGATGCGCACGCTGTGATTATCTCTGGCGGAGGCGTTCTTGACAAGAAGTCATCAGTTGTCAGTTATCAGTTGTCAGTTGTCAGTAAGAGCCGGGATGGCGGATGACTTCCCTCCCGCGATCACTTGTCCGCTGTCCGCGCCGAAGCTGGAGTCTCCCATCAACCGCCAACCCGCAATCTCCAATCTCCAAGCTCCAACCCCCAACCATGTACTTCAACCCCCTTCCCTCGGCACCGCTTGGTATAATCCCCGCCGCGCCACCATAGCTCAGCCGGCAGAGCGGGCGTTTCGTAAACGTCAGGTCGTGGGTTCGATTCCCACTGGTGGCTCCTTTCCCTTCCCCCGGATTCACGATGCCTCTTCCCGCCGCCGCCCAACGAGTCTCCGACGCCCTCCGCCGCAGCGGCTATGCCGGAGAGATCCTCGAACTCACCGTCCCGACTCGCAGCGCCGCCGAGGCCGCGGCCGCCGTCGGTTGCGATGTGGCGCGCATCGTCAAGTCGCTCATCTTCCGCACCGCCCAAACCAAGCGAGCCATCCTG
This sequence comes from Anaerolineales bacterium, assembly GCA_035455265.1. Taxonomy (GTDB): domain Bacteria; phylum Chloroflexota; class Anaerolineae; order Anaerolineales; family E44-bin32; genus MGOM01. The sequence goes on along the minus strand of DATIFK010000151.1, from coordinate 11,889 downwards.
GTCCTGACCAGCGGCGCCAACCGCGTGGACGAGGCGGCGCTGGGTGGCCGGCTTGGGGAGGCGCTGGAACGCGCCGACGCCGACTTCGTGCGAGAGCACACCGGCTTCGCCATCGGAGGCGTTCCCCCGGTGGGACACCCTGTGCCTGTGCGAACGCTGATCGACCGCGACCTGATGGCCCACGCTTCCATCTGGGCCGCCGCCGGTACGCCGAACACGGTCTTCGAGGTCGCGCCCGCCGAACTGCTGCGCATGACCGGGGCGGAGGTTGTCTCTGTAACGAGGTCTCCTTAGCCTGCAGCTTCCAGCCGCCAGCCTCCAGTCGCCAAGTCCCGGCCCCCGGTTTCCAGTCGAGCCTGGCCGTGCCCCGACCGCGGCTTCCAAACGCGCGACCGAAGAAACCGATGAACGACATCGGATGCAGGATCACCGATGACTAATGACTGACGACTGACAACTGATAGCTGACAGCTTCGTGTACAATCGCGGCATGCGCGAGCGCCCCACCCCGATCGTCATTGGCATCGCCGGCGGAACCGGATCCGGCAAGACGACGGTGGCGGAAGTCATCTTGAATCGGGTGGGAGCCGACCGCATCGCCTTTCTACCTCACGACGCGTACTATCGCGATCTGGAAGATCTGCCTCGTTCGCAGCGCGACCTGATCAACTTCGATCATCCCGAGTCGCTCGAGACCGATCTGCTCGTCCGGCACCTCCAGGCGCTGCGATCCTGGCAGGCGGTGGACATCCCCGTCTACGACTTCACCGTCCACGCCCGCACGGCGCTGACGAGGCACCTCGAACCTCAGCCGGTCATCCTGGTCGAAGGCATCCTGGTGTTCGCCGAGCCGGCCCTGCGCGCCCTGTTCGATGTCAAGATCTTCGTCGACACCGACGCCGATATCCGCTTCATCCGCCGCCTGACGCGCGACATCGAAGAGCGCGGCCGGACGGCGGCCTCGGTCATCCAGCAGTATCAGACCACGGTGCGCCCGATGCACCTGGAGTTCGTCGAGCCCTCCAAACGCTACGCCGACGTCATCATCCCCGAGGGCGGGCTCAACACCGTGGCGATGGACATGGTCGTCGCCCGGATCCAATCGCTGCTGTTCACCCGCTGAGGAGGAACCGTGCCCCCCAAACAGTACGCCAAACCGCCCGCGCTGGCCATCACCCTGGGTAAGTCGTACCGCGCCCGAATCCGCACCGACCTGGGCGACATCGTCGTGCAGCTCCACGCCGACAAGGCGCCGAACACCGTCAACAACTTCGTCTTCCTGGCGAAGGAAGGCTTTTACGACGGAGTCATCTTCCATCGGGTGATCGCCAATTTCATGGCCCAGACGGGCGATCCCAACGGCACCGGCACCGGCGGCCCGGGCTACTCCTTCCAGGATGAGTTCCACCCGTCGCTACGCCACAGCGGTCCGGGCATCCTCTCGATGGCGAACGCCGGGCCCAACACCAACGGTTCCCAGTTCTTCATCACCCACGTCGCCACCCCATGGCTCGACAACAAGCACTCGGTCTTCGGCAAGGTTGTCGAGGGGATGGACGTGCTGATGAAGATCCCGCCGCGCGACCCGGCGAACGTCAAGGCGCCCGCCGTCCACATCCAGACGATCGAGATTCTGGAGGCGTGACCTCGGTCGGGGCTTCGCGCCAGCGCCTGACGGCCCTTCGGGTGGCGGCCCTGGCCGCCTCGATCGCCATCACGGCGTTCGTCTTCTCGCTACGCGGCGAGACCGAGCGGCTGCGGGCCTACGGCTACCCGGGGATCTTCCTGCTCTCGCTGCTGTCGAACGCGACCGTCATCCTGCCGGCACCGGGCGTGGCCTTCACGTTTGCCATGGGCGCCTTGCTGCCTCCACCCCTGGTGGCGCTGGTCGCCGGCACCGGCGCCGCGTTGGGGGAGATCACGGGCTACCTTGCCGGTTACAGCGGCCAGGGCCTGGCGTCGGGCTCCCCTTTCTACGCGCGGCTTCACCAGTGGACGGCTTCCTACGGCGCGTGGGCGATCGTGGCGCTGGCCTTCGTCCCCAATCCCTTCTTCGACATCGCAGGCGCCTCGGCCGGTTTGCTGCGCATGCGATTCACGACATTCCTCGCCGCCACCTGGGTCGGCAAGGTGCTCAAGATGCTGGCGTTCGCCTATGCCGGGGCGGCGTCGGTCACCTGGTTGGAGGGGCTTTTGCGCTAGCAGGCTGCCGAGAACCGCGCCTCGCCATCTCTCTCCCCTCAACCCACAAGCGCAAGATCGATCAGCCTGTCCGTCTAGGGACATCATCCGGGTCGGATGCATGCTCCCTCCATTGGAGGTAGGCCGTGACGGAAACAACCCTGGCCCCCAAAGCGCGAGGTAGAAGTCGGGTCGAAGGAGTAACGCTAGTCTTCTTCACCCTGGCGGTCATCATCGGGGGCAGCAATGCCGTGGCGGTTCGCTTCAGCAACGTCGAACTGCCCCCGTTCTGGGGCGCGGCCATGCGCTTCGCCACCGCGGCCGTTCTCTTCTGGATCATCCTGGTCGGGCGTGGCATCTCCGTGCCCAAGGGGCGCGCCTTGGCCGGCCACATCCTGTACGGTTCTCTAGCGGTCGGGGGCAGCTACGCCTTCCTGTATTGGGCCCTGCTTCACGTTCACGCCGGCCTGGCGATGATCGTGCTGGCTCTGGGCCCGCTGCTGACGATGTTCTTGGCCCTGGCCCACGGCCTCGAACGGTTCCAGCCACGCGCTTTGGCGGGCGCCCTGATCTCCCTGGCGGGGATCGTCATCGCCGCCGGCCTCGATCCCGTGAATGCCGTGCCGCTTCCGGCACTCCTGGCTCTGGTGGCCGGGGCCGTCTGCATCGCCGAAGGCTCCGTCCTTTTCAAGATCTTTCCCAAGAGCGATCCCGTGGCGACCAACGCCGTCGCCTTCACGACGGGAGCCGCCCTTCTCACGGTTGTTTCTCTTCTTGCGGGCGAGAGATGGGGTCTCCCATCGAAGGCCGCGACTTGGGCTGCCTTCGTCTACCTCGCGACGGTTGGCTCTGTGGTCCTTTTCTACCTGTATCTCTTCATCCTCGCTCGCTGGACCGCCTCGGCCACGTCCTACTCTTTCCTGCTCTTTCCAGTCGCGACGACCATCATCGCCGCCTGGCTCGCCAAGGAGATGGTCACGCCTCATTTCCTCGTGGGCGGCGCTGTAGTGCTCGCGGGAGTCTGGCTGGGTGCCCTCTCCCAAACGCCGAGGTCTTAGGATCGGTCTCGTCTTCGACAGGAACTTCATGGGACCGCGGCAGGCGTGCCGCGGCGCGGGGGAACGAAATCAGCGCATCAGGCCTTGAACGCTTGTGCGCGCACCGTCACCTTGCGCAGGGCCCCTTCGTCCACCTCGACTCCGAGTCCCGGTTCCCGGGGGACGTCGATGGTGCTGTCCGCATTCAGAGTGAAACGCGGCCAGGCGATGTCGTCGGCGTAGTAGCGATCGGAGGCCGAGATGTCGCCGGGCAGGGTGAACCCCGGCAAGGAAGCCAGGGCCAGGTTGGAGGCGCGGCCGATCCCGGTCTCCAACATGCCGCCGCACCATACCGGGATGCCGCGGGCGCGGCACAGATCGTGGACGCGCACGGCCTCGCTCAACCCTCCCAGGCGCGCCGGCTTGATGTTGATGACTCGGCAGGCTCCGCATTCGAGGGCCTGGCGCGCATGCCGCACCGAGAGAATGCTCTCGTCCAGGCAGAGCGGCGTTTGAAGATCGGCCTGCAAAGAGGCATGGTCCAGGAGATCGTCTTCGGCCAGAGGCTGCTCGATCAGCAGAAGCCCCAGCGAGTCCATCGCGCGAAAGACAGCCCGGTCGTCCAGCGAGTACGCCGAGTTGGCATCGACTTGCAGGGCCAGGTCGGGATGAGCGGATCTTACCGGCCGAACCACGTCGAGATCGCGGCCCGGCTTGATCTTCAACTTGACGCGGCGGTAGCCGTCGGCCAGGTAGCCTTCGACCGCCGAAAGAAGTGCCTCCGTGTCGGCCTGCAATCCGACGGACACGCCGACGGGCACCGTCTTCCGCTCGCCGCCAAGCAGCGAAGCCAGCGGGCGGCCTTGAGAGCGGCCGACGACGTCCCACACAGCCAGCTCCAGGCCGGCGCGCGCCAGGGGGTGCCCGCGATAGACCTCGAGGTTCCGGGTGACGTCCTCGACGGCGGCGAACTCGCGTCCCAGCACGGCCGGAAGGAAGAAGGCTTCGAGCACATGCCAGGCGGTCCCGACCGTCTCGTAGGAGTAGCCGGGGAACGCGCCGGCGACGCATTCACCCCATCCCTCCACCCCGTCGGCCCGGAGTCGCAGGAGGATGGCGTCTCGATCGTGCTCGACGCCGAAGGATGTCTCGAACGGAGATCGAAGGCGCATGCGCACGTGATACAGATCGGCGGCTTCGAGGATCATGGCTAACCGAGGGTGCCCTCGCCGTAGGACAGAAGGTAGTACGAGCGCGGGGCGCGTTCACCGCGTAAGTGGACGAAGTCGGTGACGAGGTAGCCAGCGGCGAAAGCCTGCTCGAAGACGTGGCGTGTGTGCGCGCGCCAGGCGCGCCCCAGCTCGAGGTCCCGCTCTTTCAATCGGCCGAAGTCAGGCGGGATCTCGACCAGGGCCAACGACCCGGCGGGCGACTCCGGATGATCGGTCGGACGCGGCAGGTCGTCGGGCCCGAGGGCGGCGGGGTTGAGTTTCTGTGCGCCGGCGTCGAGGAAGTGGGCCAGGTCCAGCGGCGGACGCTGGCTCTCCAACCGCGAAGTTACGCGGTGCGACGTGATCCACCAGTCCACCAGAAACCTGTCGGACGGCAGCCCGGCGTTCAGCCCATCCCGCATCTCGCCGTAGACTTCGCGCAGATACGTCTTCGAAATGGCGCCGAGACGCCGGACGTTGAGGTGCGCGTTCCGGCTGTGCAGAGGATCGTACGTCCACGTGACGAGGCGGATGCCCTGCTTCATCACCGCCTGGCGCTGAGCCACCTTGAGGCGATACCCGATAGAGCGATCCCGGTAGTCGGGATGGACTCCCAGCATGTGAGAGCAGTGCTTGAGGCGCGCCATCGCCACGCGATCCGGGCTGGCGCTGTCCGTTCCCAGGAACCCGAAGACCAGGCCGACGAGGCGCTCCCCATCGAACGCGCCCAGGGCGACGCCGCCGCCGTGCGCGACGGCCAAGAGCATGTGCGCCGGAACGATCTCAGTCTCGTCGCCGGGCCAGACCAGGCGCTGCAGGTCCTCGGCGGCGCGCATGTCGTCGGAAGTCGTCAGGGGGCGGATGTCCATCGTGCCGCTCATCCGGCCCTTCGCGCGGCGACCTGGCGCGAGAGGATCTCGCGGCCCCATGCTCTGTGGGCCAGGTAGTCGAGGCGGGTTTCCATGCGGGCGGGCTGCAGACCGAAAGCGCGCGGAAGTGTGGCGAGCTCGGCCGTGCGATGGACCGCCAGGTAGTCGGGCCAGAAGGCGGAGAGCGGCGGCCGCGGCAGAATGAGCTCGCCGAGGCGGAGCCAGGCCCGGACGTAGGGCGGGCGTGCCGCCAACGTCCAGCGGCGATAACCGCTGAAGCGCATGACCAGTCCGACGACGTCCACGAATCGGAGATACTCCGGCCCGCCGACCTCGTAGGTCTGGCCGACCATTCCCTCATCGTCGAGGCACCAGGTGATCGCGGCCACCAGGTCTTCGACCCAGAGAGGTTGGAGAAGGCTTTGCCCATCCCCCGGCATCCAGTAGATGAGGGGTGTCACGGCCAGCGTCATGGCGATGGACGTCGTGAAGTGGTCGCCGGCGCCGTAGACCCAGGCGGAGCGGAGGATCGTGAAATTCAGCGACGAGCGGCGGATGAGCTCTTCTGCCTGGCCCTTGGCGCGCAGCAGCGGGTAGGCCGAAGCGCGGTCGGAGCCCAGATGGCTCAGGAAGATCCAGCGGGCCACGCCCGCCTCGGCGGCGGCCTCGACCAGGTTGCGCGTGCCGATGACGTCGCTGACCATGAGCGAGACGTTGCGTCCACCGCGTTCGCCTCCGGCCAGGTGCACCACGGCGTCGATGTCGACCAGCGCGGCGCGCAATCCGCGCGGATCCGTCAGCGACGCCAAGGCGACCTCCACGGGCAGGCCGCGCGGCAACTGCGGCGAGGTACGTCCGGGCCGCAGCAGGATCCGCACGTGATGCCCGCCCTGCGCGAGCTGAGGAAGCAACGCGCCGCCGATGAAGCCGGTGGCGCCGGTGACGAGGATATGCATGCGCGTGTGGGCGGTCGAGCACCCGCGCCGACATTCTAGCACACGCCCTCGCGCACCCTGGCCGGAACCCGGGTGTTATACTGTCCCAAGTGGGCCGCCTGGCGGCCTGAGGGAGGCGGAGTGCCCCGCACGCGGGTTTTCATCACGGGCCTGGGATGCCTGAGCCCGTTGGGTCTCGACGTCGAGTCGACCTGGCAGGCGGCCATCGCCGGTCGCTCGGGCGTCGGGCCGATCACCGTGTTCGACGCCAGCGCCTTCAAGACCCGCTTCGCGGCCGAGGTGAAAGGCTTCGATCCGGAAGCTCACCTGGGACGCCGCGAGGCGCGCCGGATGGATCGCTTCACGCAGTTCGGCGTGGTGGCGGCGGGCCAGGCGCTCGACAGCGCGGGCCTGACGATCGACGAAACGAACCGCGACCGGGTCGGCGTCGTCCTCGGCACCGGTATCGGCGGTGTCGGCACCCTGCTGGCCGAAGCCGACAAGTTCGCCAGGCGCGGCCCGCACTGGGTCAGCCCGCACATGGTGCCGATGATGCTGCCCGACTCGGCGCCCGGTCAGATCGCCATCACCTACGGAGCGCGCGGCCCGAACATGACGGTCGTCACGGCGTGCGCCTCGAGCACCAACGCCATTGGCGAGGCGACCGAGATGATTCGCCGCGGCGCCGCCGACGTGATGTTGGCGGGAGGCGCCGAAGCGGGGATCGTGCCGGTGGCCGTGGCGGGGTTCATCGTCATGGACGCCGTGTCGTCCCGCAACGACGATCCGGAAGGCGCTTCGCGCCCGTTCGATCTGAATCGGGACGGATTCGTCATCGGCGAGGGGTCGGCCTTCACCCTGCTGGAATCGGAGGAGCATGCCCGCCGGCGCGGCGCCCAACCGCTGGCCGAGGTACTCGGCTATGCCGCCACCAACGACGCCTACCATGTTTCCGCGCCGGCCGCGAACGGCGCCGGTGCGGCCGCCTGCATGGCGAATGCCCTGCGCGACGCGGGCCTCGCGCCGACCGCCATCGAATACATCAACGCTCACGGCACCAGCACGCGCCTGAACGACTCCAGTGAGACGACCGCCATCAAGACCGTCTTCGGCGAAGCCGCCTACTCGACCCCGATCTCGTCGACGAAGTCGATGACCGGGCACCTGCTCGGGGCCGCCGGAGCCCTCGAGGCGATGTTCTGCGTGCGGGCCCTGCAGGAAGGGCTGCTCCCGCCGACCATCAACTACGAGACTCCCGACCCGGCGTGTGACCTGGACTACATCCCCAATTCAGCCCGCAAGGTTCCCATCCACGTTGCCCTCTCCAACTCCTTTGGTTTCGGCGGACACAACGCCTGCCTGATCCTGGGCCGGATCGACGGTCGAACCGGATGACGCCGTTCGCCCACGTCACCGGCTGGGGGATGGCCGTCCCCGAGACCGTCATGACCAATGACGATCTGGCCAAGATCGTCGACACGAATGACGAGTGGATCGTCTCGCGGACCGGGATCCGCAGCCGGCACATCGCCTCCGAAGACGAATCGACCGCCACTCTGGCCACCCGCGCCGGGGCGCGCGCCCTGGCGATGACCGCCCTCGAGCCCGGCGACCTGGACCTGATCATCGTTTCGACTTCGTCACCGGAGCATCTCTTCCCGGCGACGGCCTGCCTGGTTCAGGACGCCCTGGGGGCGACGCGCGCCGGCGCCTTCGACCTCTCGGCCGCCTGCACCGGGTTCATCTTCGCCGTCAACATGGCCGCCCAGGCGATCCGCACCGGCTCGATTCGCAACGCCCTGGTCATCGGCGCCGAAACCCTGTCGCGTCTGGTCAATTGGGAAGACCGCACCACGTGCGTCCTGTTTGGCGACGGCGCCGGCGCGTTCGTGCTGGAAGCCAGCGAACGCCCCGGCGGCGTGCTGTCGTGCGTCATGCGTTCCGACGGCTCGGGCGGCAGCCTGCTGGCCGTACCCGCCGGCGGAAGCCGCATGCCGACCACGGCCGAGACGGTCCAGCGTAAGCTGCACACCATCCAGATGAACGGCCGCGAAGTGTTCCGCTTTGCCACACGCGTCATGGCCTCGGCGACCAAAGAAGCCGCAGCGAAAGCCGGCCTGCGCCTGGAGGACGTGGAGCTCATCGTCCCTCACCAGGCCAACCTGCGCATCATCGAGACGGCCGCCCGTGGGTTGAAGCTGCCGATGGATCGGTTCTTCGTCAACATCGCCAACTACGGCAACACCTCGACAGCCTCGATCCCGATCGCCGTCTGCGAGGCGGCGGCCGACAATCGCATCCGCCCCGGAGACCACATCATCATGGTGGGATTCGGCGCGGGGCTGACATGGGGCGCCATGGCCCTGCAGTGGGTTGCGCCCGAACGGCGGCCGACCCCCGCTCGGAAACGTCGGCGCACGATCGCCACGTTCCTGGCGCGCCTGCGCTCGTGGTTCCGCCGATTCTGGCGGCACATCGAAGGACTGCTGTGGGGAGCGCAACCGCGGGGGAAGACGTAGCCGCAGGCCTCAGCCTGCGGCACCGCAGCCTGAAGGCTGCGGCTGCGGACCCGAAGACGAAACGAGCCGGAGGCAAGCCTCCGGCTCGTTCTATTGCGATTGGAAACTGGGCTGCTCAGGCAGCCTTGGACGCTCCAGCCACCGTCAGGAACTCATCCAGCATATCGCGCAGGTGCTTTTCCGGAAGCGCCCCGACTTGCATGTGGGCGATGCGGCCGCCGGATACGAAGAGCATCGTCGGGATTCCCTGAACGCCGTACTTCTGCGCCCATTCCGGGTTCTCGTCCGTGTTGACCTTGGCGATCAACACCTTCCCGGAGTACTCCTTGGCGAACTTCTCCAGGATCGGCGCCACCATGCGGCACGGGCCGCACCAGGGGGCCCAGAAGTCGACGATCACCGGGATCGGGGACTGCAATACGGTCTTCTCGAACGCGGCATCGGTTACATGAATCGGTTCATCCATTAGGGAAGACCCCAGCTTTCTACCAAAGATGGGATGATGATACCACGCGTGCCCGCTCCGGCAATGGCGGGGAAGGCATGTCGAACGTCCTGTTCTCGTCCGCGCATCTTCCAGGGGACCTCTCGTTCCCGCGAAAGAGGCAAGGGTGCCGGCAAATGGCCCGGAGCGGCCGCGTGCGAGGTGAAGGGCTGCGAGGCGGATGCTATAATCGCGCTGAGGATTGCGGTGAACCCTCGAACGTGTCCTGCCTGTGGAGCCGAGAACGAGGAGACTGCCGAGGCCTGCGGCACCTGCGGTGAGCCGCTGTCCACGGTCGGCCGGATCTTCGGCCACGCCGCCGAGCCGTCGCAACCCATCTGGCTGGAGCACGCCCGCGGCCGCGCCCCCGATTTGAAGGAACGCGGCCGGCAGGCCTCCGAGGTCCGCATGGATGGGCTGACGGAGATCGACCGCAAGCGAGAAGCCTGGCAGGCCGAGCGCGCCGCGTTCCAACGCCAGAAGGATCGGAAGGTCTTGATGGTGGCGATGATCGGATCCGGACTCTTCCTCCTCTTGGTCCTGGGCCTCAGCCTCGCCGCCCTCCTTCGCTAACCTGGATGACCGCCTACACCGTCCGCCTGCCCGTCTTCGAGGGGCCTCTCGATCTCTTGCTGGAGCTGATCGAGCGGGCGGAACTCGACATCACCAAGGTCGCTCTGGCGCAGGTGACCGATCAGTACCTGACGTACCTGCGGCAGCTGGTGACCAAAGACGCCGGCGACCTGGCGTCCTTCCTCGTGGTGGCGGCGAGACTCCTTCAGATCAAGTCCGAAGCGCTGCTGCCGCGGCCTCCGGAGCGCGAGCCCGGCGAGGAAGACCCCGGGGACGCGCTGGCACGCCAGTTGCTGCTCTACAAACGTTTCAAGCAGGCGGCCCAATCCTTGGCGGCCCGCTCGGAGGCCGGCTGGCGGACCTACCTGAGGCGTTCGCCACCGCCGCGGGCCGAGCCCCACCTCGATCTCGGTAACGTCACGCTTGAAGACTTGCGCAAGGCGCTGCTTCAGGCGATAGCCGCCACCGCGGCCGGCCAGGGACTCTCAGAGTCGGTGACGGCGCCGAAGGTCAACATCCGTCAGAAGATTCGGCTGATCTTCGAGGCGCTGCGTCACCAGGGGCGGATGACCTTTCGGTCGTTGATCCACAGAGCCGGCTCGAGGCTGGAGATCGTCGTCTCCTTCCTGGCCGTGCTCGAGTTGGTCAAACAGAGGCAAGTCCAGGCGCAGCAGGACGAATTGTTCGGGGACATCGAGATCGTCCCCGGCGCCCACTACAGGCCCGATCAGGAAGCCGAGCGCCTGCTGGAGTTGGAATTCGACGAGTAGATGACCGCCCCAAGCAGCGCCAGCGTCGAACCCAGGGCGTCGATGAGGACATCGCGTAAAGTCGACGTCCGGCCCTCCACGAAAGATTGATGGAACTCATCGCTGGCGGCGAACAGCACGGCCATGAGCAACGCCATCAGGGCGCGGTACGAGGTCGATAGCCGGGGCGGCAGCGCGTAGAAGTACGATACGCCGAGCATCGCGTAGCCCGTCAGATGGCCGCCCTTCTTCACCAGGAAGTCCCACTTGCCGAAGAAGGGTAACACTTCGGCCGGGAGCGACGAAAAGAAGAAGATCGCTCCCATCATCGCCAGGGCCGGGATCCACCGATACGCAGAACGCATGGGCGGCATTCTACCACCCGCTGGCCAAGGCCCCATCCAAAGGAGCGTTGATTGCCCAATCGTCTGTCGCAGGAGAGTTCGCCGTATCTGCTGCAGCACGCCGACAACCCTGTCGACTGGCTTCCGTGGGGTGACGACGCGCTTCGACTCGCAAAGGAAAGCGATCGCCCGATCTTCCTGAGCATCGGCTACGCCGCCTGCCATTGGTGCCACGTCATGGCGCACGAGTCGTTCGAAGATCCGGCCACGGCCGAGCTGCTCAATCGGGAGTTCATCCCGGTCAAGGTCGACCGTGAAGAACGGCCCGACGTGGACGCCGTGTACATGGACGCCGTCGTGGCGATGACCGGGCAGGGCGGCTGGCCGCTTTCCGTCTTCCTCGCGCCCGACGGCCGGCCGTTCTTTGGGGGAACCTACTTCCCGCCGGTCAGCCGCCATCGCCTTCCGTCTTTCCCCGAGGTCCTTCAAGCCATTGCCCGCGCCTGGAAGGAGGACCGCGGCCCCCTTCTCTCTGCGGGGAAGTCCCTGGTCGACCACCTCACGTCACTCGCCTCGGCGACTCCTCCGAGAGGGGCCCTCGACCCTGACCGGTTGAAGCCTGCCTTGGAGTCGTTGCTGCGCGGTTACGACTGGACGAACGGCGGCTGGGGCCGCGCACCGAAGTTCCCCCAGACACCGATTGTTCTGTTCTTGCTCGACCGCTATCGTCGGTCCGGAGATCGCTTGGCGCTCGACATGGCGACCCATGCCCTCACGGCCATGGCCCGCGGCGGGATGCGCGATCACCTCGGCGGAGGCTTCCATCGCTACTCCGTCGATGATCGTTGGACCGTCCCCCACTTCGAGAAGATGCTGTACGACAACGCCCTGCTGGCGCGTGCCTGCGTGAGCGGATGGCGCGCCACCGGCGCCGCCTTCTTGCGCAGCGTGGCTGAGGAGACGCTGGACTTTCTCTATCGGGAAATG
>DATIFK010000150.1:0-4020 GCA_035455265.1 Anaerolineales bacterium | reverse complement strand
TATCGCTCCTGAAGTCGCGACCGGTCAGGCCCTCGATGTCCGACAGCGTCCGCTTGGCGATCTGGAGCTGGTAGTTGAACTGGGCCGTCTGATAGGCCGCCTGCTCGTTCGAGAGGTTCGCTTGGATATCGACGATCTGGGCGGAGACCTGCCGGAGGCTCGCCAGCGCCTGATCGAATGCTCGCCCCTGCGCCTCGCCGAAGTTGCGGACGATCGCCGTCCGGTACGTCGTTTCGAGGACCCTGCGACCCTGCTCGTAGTTCGCGTTCAACTTGGCCTGGAGGTCGATCGACAACTTCTGGCCGGCGCTGATCCGGGTCTGCTCCTCGGCGTTCGCGGCGACGATGCCCGTGCCGACCGGAGCCAGCGGCTGGGTGATCCCCGTGAGACCCGCCTGCGCCGGAATCTGGGTCCGCCGGGCGAATTCGGCCTGTCGACCGATCCCGGCGATGATCCCCGGCCGATCGAACGCCTGCCGCGCCCGGATGGCATCCAGTGACGCCCGTGATTCAAGTTGTCGCTGGCGCTCCTGAGCCAGAGCCAGACGCCCCAGCGTGGCCGGATCGGCGATCCCCACGCCGACCGCGAACTGCTCAGTCGCCCGCCTGTATTTCTCGCCGCTATCGGCCACAGCGTCGCCGAGGGCCACGACGATGCCCTGCTGCTGGGCCAGCGTGACACCATAGGTATCACCCGCCTGAGCCGCGGCGCGAATGCCCGTCGCGAGTTCCTCTGCACTGCGCGCCTGTCGGTACTGCGCCGTCGCCGTCGCATCGAGGATCGGCGCCGCTCGCCTCGCAGCATCGTTGAGGTTGTTGAGGTAGTCCTGAGCTTCCTGCGTGAGCGGCTGCTGGAACGGCGTCGTGGGCGCCTGCGGCTCGGTCTTGAAGATGTTGAGCGGGCCGCCGAACCCGCCCAGCAGGTTCTGAAGCTGATCCAGCGGCGTCTGCTGGTTCTGCTGACGCGCCAGATCGTCGATCGTCTGGCGGAACTCGCCGTTGGTGAAATAAGACATACCCCGGTTGAAATCGCCGAGGATATCCGGGCCACCCTGCGGCTTACCGAATGCCGAGAGGTCCTGCTGGACGGTCTCGGTGAAGCCACGTCCACCGCCCAGTTGCTGAGCGAGAAACGCCGTCCCGAGCACGCCGCCGTAACCGCCGTACAGACCAGTCGGGGCGTTGCCGACGCCGGCGCCAGCCCTGAACAACTCCGATGCCTGCTGCTGGGCAATCGCGCCAGCCTTGATCTGGGTCGTGACGCGGAGTTGCTGGTTGAGAGCATCCGCGCTGGCCTCCGAAAGGCCGGCCTGCGCCTCGGCTGCCAAGAGAGCGGCCTCGGCATTGCCATGCAGGGCGATGGTCTGCTGACCGAGGGCAGCCGTGATGCGCGTGCTCGTGCCGCCAAAGCCGGTCACTATCTCGAAGTAGTTACCGGCGGCCGTTGTGACAGCCGTGAGAGCCGTGTCGACAACCTTCAGGCCCAGACCGAAGGCCGCACCGGCGGCGGTGACAGCGAGCAGGTTTCGGGCCCCTGCGGTGAAACTGGTGAAGGATTCGACCTTCTGGAGGGCTGCCGCGCGCTCGTTCTCGGCGACGGTCAGTTCCTCGGTTGCATGGCGGAACGCGCGTCGATTGCCGATGATCGCCGGATCATCGAGACGGCGCTGGGCAATGCGCACCTTCTCGCTTGCCGCGGCAAGATCGGTCTCGGCCTTGATGAGTTCGCGTCGACCACCGAGGAAGCCGCCGAGGGCCGACGCCTGTGTCCGCGAAGTGCGGCCAGCGGAGACGGCCTGGGCCTCGGCACGGGCCAGACGCTCCTCCTGACTTCGGAGAACATCCTCCTCGGTACGGGTACGCCCACGGCCTGCACGCCCGCCGACACCTCGTTCGTCGGGCAGGAGATACGGCTCCGAGGGTCCGAAGTTTGCGGGCCGGGCCGGACGCGCCGGGAGCCGCGGTGGAGCGGCAGCGGCCACGCGGGCCATCTCGTCGGAACGACGCTGCTGCTCCGCTCGATAGGCGGCGATCTGGGTTGGAGTCCGCAGGGGCGCAAAGCCCGTGATCGGGGCAGCGGCGCCACCCTGCCGCTGGGCCTCGTAGGACAACTCCTGAAGGGCCCGATCATCGGCAACGGCAGCACGCGGAACACGTGTGCCACGCTGGGCCCGCGCGACCTTCGGGGTGATCGTGGGAGCCTGTTCGTCAGCGACGGCCTGAAGGCTGCGGAGCATCGCCCCGAACAGCGCCTTGACCTTGGCCTCGTCGAGCGTCGGCTCGATCTCTGACGACTGAATGGGGACGGCAGCGATCTGGGCCACGGACTGCTGCTGGGCCCGGGCGGCCCTACCGAGTTTCTCGATCCGGCCAGTCGTCTCGTCGTAGCGCTCGCCCGTCTTCGCCAGTTCGACGGCGATGGCCCGCTGGAGGGCGGTCTGACTCTGGGCGGCCTGCGCCGCCGTGCCGGCGCCCGGGCCGAAGACCATCCGTGGAGCAGCCTGCTGGGCCGGTGGTCGGGCAGTGGTGGTTGGGGCAGCACCCTGCTGGACACTGACCGGGATGCCGATCTGTGCCCGCTCGGCGACCGAGCGGAGGTGATTGAGGAGGGCATTGAGTTCAGCGTCGACCTTCGAGTCGTCGATGGACGCACTGACGCTGATACCGCCGACGGATTCGGCAGCCTCATCGGCCATGATCGATCACCTCCTCCCTCGCGGCGTGGGCGCACCACGCTTCTGGCGCTCGGCTTCTTCCTCGCGGGCCTTCTGGATGCGTCGCATCGCCTCACCCATGAGTCGTCGTTCGCGGACCGGGATTCGCCGCATGGCCATGGGCGTCGTTCGCCAGAAGTAAGCGATCAGCGCCCGGGACAACTCGTCGTCGGTGAGGTATCCGTGGACCTGAACATTGCCCTCGCGATAGACCCCTAGGTCGCGGGGGCTGAGTCTTCCCCCTCGGCGCTCGCTGGCGGCAGTGCGTTCAGGCGGTCAAAGACCGTGAACAGGACGACAAGCTTGACGTTCGGCCACTTGGCGATCTCGTCGATGGTCGTTGGCGGGCTGATGATCGCCGCGCATAGACCGAGACGATTGTTGAGTCGGGCATTGAACGTCTTGTCCGACCCGATGCTCGCGTCCCACGCCGTATCGGCTTCCTCGACGAGGAGTTCACGGATGCGATAGGTTGCGCCGTTGTAGGAAACCTCCTCCCAGCGGAGGCCGTCCTCGGTGATCCCGACTGCGGGCCCGGTCTTCGTCTTGGCCATGTCCCTCTCCTAGAGCCGCGAGCGGCGGCTAGCGCTTTCTGACCCCCTCGAAGTGGGTGATGTTCTCCAGCGTGAGGACGCCGCCTTCGAGGCGCGAGTCCTCCCAGTCGATGATGTCGACCTCCTCCATGCCGTACTTCGTCTTCATCTGGACGATCACGCGCTTCTTCACGACCTGGCCGCCGATCCGCAGGTTCATCAGGGCCTCGTTGACCCATGAGAACTGAGCCCGGAAGCGAAGTCGTGGCTTGCCGTCGGTCCGCGTCCCGGAACGGGTGATCGTCCACATCTTGACGATCCCGGCCTTCGCCCCGGCGACGGTGATGAAACCCGTATCGCCACGGATCGTCCCGAAGCCATCTGGCCCGAGCATCTGTCCTCCCTCGTGGACTTCAATGCGGCGAGTCTACGCCGCCAGACAAATGGAAACGCGCTGCCCCCGCATGGGGGAAGCCATACGGGGACAGCGCATCTTCAACTCCAGCCCGAGGCTCAGGAGCCGGTGAACAGGGTCCAGTTGGCGGCAGCCCGGAAGGCGCCGTTGATCGCGACCATGCCGGTGAGGTTGCAGTCGACGGTCGCATCGAGGAAGCCCGATCCATGGGCCACCTCGTAGAGGCCGATCGACGAGCCGCCCTGGTTCGAGTCGGCGTACAGGTACAGGAGCTGCGCCCCGAGGGCGGCAGCATTGAACAGGAGGTCGCCGGACACGTCGAGGAGGCCCGTGTAGGTGCCCTGTGCGTCGCGGAGACC
>DATIFK010000149.1:0-47977 GCA_035455265.1 Anaerolineales bacterium | reverse complement strand
GCCAAAGAAGCCGTCATGGCGCGCGAACACGACCCTGAGACCTCCGTCCATGTCTTCATGATGGACATGCGCGCCTTCTCCAAGGGCTACGAAGCCTACTACCAGCGCGCCCGCGAACAGTACGGCATCCAGTACACACGCTGCCGAATCTCCGCTCTGCGCGAGGATCCCGAGAGTCACGACCTCTTCGTTCGTTATGCTAGTGGTCAGTGGCCAGGGGCCAGTGGTGAGAAAGAACTGACCACTGACCACTCACCACTCACCACTGACTCTTTCGATCTGGTGGTGCTGTCCGTCGGCATGGAGATCTCCGAGCCGGTGCGGCGCCTCGGGCGCGATCTGGGCGTCGAGCTCGACGACTACGGCTTCTGCCACACCGCCCTGTTCCAGCCCCTGGAGACCTCCCGCCCCGGCATCTACGCCGCCGGCCCCTTCCGCGAACCCAAGGACATCCCGGAGTCCGTCATCGACGCCTCCGGTGCGGCGGCGGCCGCTTCGGCGCTGCTCGCTCCATCCCGCGGCCGACTGGCGCGATTCGTCGAGTATCCGCCCGAACGTGCGATCACCCAAGAGGAACCACGCCTCGGCGTTTTCGTGTGCCATTGCGGGTCGAATATCGCCGGCTTCCTCGACGTGCCGGATGTGACCGCCTACGCCTCGCATCTACCAGGCGTCGTCCACGCCGATCATCTGCTCTACGCCTGCTCGCAGGACAGCACGGCGACGATCCAACGGCGAATCGCCGAGCACAACCTCAACCGTGTCGTCGTCGCCTCGTGCACGCCTCTCACTCATGCTCCCCTATTCCAGGACGTCCTGCGCCAGGCGGGGCTGAACGAGTTCCTGCTGACGATGGCCAACATCCGCAACCAGTGTTCGTGGGTCCATTCGGAGGACCGCCAGGCAGCCACCGCCAAAGCCAAGGACCTGGTGCGCATGGCTGTCGCCCGCACGGTGACGCTCGAGCCCTTGACGCGGCAGACCGTCGCCGTGGCTGAGGCGGCGCTGGTCATCGGCGGCGGGCCGGCCGGCATGACCGCCTGCCTGACCCTGGCCGACCAAGGCTACGCCGTCCATCTGGTGGAACGTGAGCCGAAGCTCGGCGGCAACCTGCGCCACATCCACACGCTGCTGCCGCCATCCGACGGCTCGCCGGCCCCTGACCCGCAACGCCTGCTCGCCGACCTCGAGGGGCGCGTGACCGCCCATCCGCGAATCACGCTCCACCTCGAGGCGGAGGTGGAGGACGTCCACGGGTTCGTCGGCAACTTCACCAGCCGCATCCGCCGCACGAACCAACCTGACGATAGCATCGGCCACAGCGTCCTGGTGGTGGCCGTCGGCGCCCAGGAGTATCGCGGGCCGGAGTACGGCTACGGGACCGACGCGCGCATCCTCACCCAGCAGGAATTCGAAGCCCGGCTGTCATCGACAGCGGACGGCTCACGCGGACCTCGACGCGTGGTCATGATCCAATGCGTCGGGCCCGCCGAACAGACTTGCGCGCGGACCTGCTGCGCCACGGCCCTCAAGAACGCCCTGCGATTGAAGGATCTCCACCCGGCCTCCGAGGTCGTCGTTCTCTATCGGGACATGCGCACCTATGGCTTCAAGGAGCGGTTGTATACGCAGGCACGTTCCCGCGGCGTGGTGTTCATGCGTTACGACGAAGACCACAAGCCGCACGTGGACGTTTCGCGTCAGGGCCCCGGCGTGCGGGTCACCGCCTGGGACGGCGCCTCCGGCGAGACGATGGCGATCGACGCCGACCTGGTGGTGTTGTCGATGCCCATGGTCCCCTCGGAGGGCAGCCGCCACCTGGCGACGACGCTGAAAGTCCCGGTCGATGCCGACGGGTGGTTCCTCGAGGCGCATGTCAAGCTGCGACCGGTGGAATTCGCCAACAGCGGCATCTACCTTGCCGGCGCGGCTCACTACCCGAAGCTGCTCGATGAGTCCTTGGCGCAGGCCCAGGCAGCCGCCTCGCGGGCGGCGACGATCTTGGCCCGGCCGACGTTGAGTTCCGGCGGGGTCGTGGCGATGGTCAACGAGGCCGCCTGCGTCGGATGCCTGACGTGCGTCCGAGTCTGTCCGCTCGGAATCCCGGTCGTCGATGCCGCGCGAGTCGGCATCGGCGGGACGATGGGCACCGCCTACATCGAGCCGACCATCTGCCAGGGCTGCGGCACCTGCGTCGGCGAGTGCCCGGCGGGCGCCATCGAGCTGCTTCACTATCGCCATCATCAGGTGGAACAGCAGGTGATGTCTCTGTTCGCTGAGCCGGCGGTCGGGGAGGCGAGGTGAACACCGTGGCGGAACGCCCGCTGCACATCGTCGCCTACTGCTGCCACTACTGCGCCTATGCCGCCGCCGACCTGGCCGGCGTGTTGAGGCTGCGCTATCCGGCCGAGACTCGCATCGTCGAGCTCCCCTGCACCGGCCGGCTGGATCCGCTGGAAGTGCTGCATGCCTTCGAGCATGGGGCTGACGGCGTCATGGTGGCCGGCTGCCTGGAGGGCGACTGTCACTTCCGCGCCGGCAATCTGAACGCACGCCGCCGCGTCGGCCGGATTCAGGAACTGCTGTCGCGGGTCGGCCTCGAACCGGGGCGGATCGAGATGGTCAACATGTCCTCGGCCATGGGGCGGCAGTTTGCCGACGCGGCGGCCCGGATCACCGAGCAGATCCGCGCCCTCGGCCCGAGCCCGCTGTACCCGCCCATTCACGCCACCGCGGCCGCGCCGGACGGAGCGCCGCCCTCATGACGAACCACTTGCACCTCACCCCCTGCCCCCTCTCCGCCTGCGAACGGGATTTCCCGAGTCGACGGCTTGGCGGCGAGGGGGACGAGGGTCCGTTGTGGGATCGCGCCTCGCTGCCAGGGGGAAGGCAGGGGTGGGGGTGAAACAACAATCTCAACCAGAGGGTTCTGGGTTGGCGGACACGCCAATACCCTGGAGGTACGCATGATCATCGCTGAACAGAAGCCCTTCGAAGAGATCAAAGGTTTGCTGGGCGAAGCCGAGAAGGTGCTCGTCGTCGGCTGCGGCACGTGCGTCACGGTGTGCTTCGCCGGCGGCGAGAAGGAGGCCGGCATTCTGGCCACCTCCCTGCGCATGGCGACGCGCATCGACGGCCAGCCCAAGGACGTGACCCACCAGACCGTCCAGCGACAGTGCGAGTGGGAGTACATCGATCCCCTGGCCGAGTCGGTTCGCCAGGCGGACATCGTTCTCTCCCTCGGCTGCGGCATCGGCGTCCAGGCGCTGGCCGAACGCTTCCCCGAAGCCATCGTCGTCCCCGGGCTCAACACGAGCTTCCTGGGGCTGCCGACGGAGCAGGGGGTGTGGGAGGAACGCTGCGCGGCCTGCGGCTCGTGCATCCTCGGTCTGACGGGGGGCATCTGCCCGATCGCCCGTTGCGCCAAGCAGCTCCTCAACGGCCCATGCGGCGGCTCGCAGGACGGCCGGTGCGAGATCGGCCATGACACGCCGTGCGCCTGGCAGCTGATCTACGACCGCCTCAAGGCGCAGAACCGATTGCATCTGCTGCTCGAGATTCAGCCGGCCAAGAATTGGTCGACCAGCCGCGATGGAGGCCCGCGCCGCATCACCCGCGAGGACCTGCGGTTGGCGGCCGAGGTTTCGGAGTAGGAGGGTGGCCATGGAGACTTCCACCAATCAGGATCCCTCGAGCGAGAGCGGAAGGGACGGTTTCAGATCCGGTTCACGCCTCGAGCGCGTCCTGCGCGAAGGCAACTTCGCCGTCACCGCCGAGCTCGGGCCGCCCCAGAACGCCGACCCCGAGGTGATCCGCAAGAAGGCCAAGGTGCTGCGCGGGGTCGTCGATGCCGTCAACATCACCGACAACCAGACGGCCATCGTGCGCATGTCGAGCATCGGCGCGGCCGTCCTGGCGCTCCAGGAGGGCCTCGAGCCGATCGCCCAGATGACCTGCCGCGACCGCAACCGCCTGGCGATGCAGTCCGATATGCTCGGGGCGTATGCCCTTGGTCTGCGCAACCTGCTGTGCCTGACCGGCGACCATCAATCCTTCGGCAACCATCCCATGGCCAAGAACGTCCACGACCTCGATTCGATGCAGCTCATCCAGATGGCCGTGGGCCTGCGGGACGAGCACAAGTTCCAGTGCGGCGACGAGATCAAAGGCCAGGAGCCGCGCTTCTTCGTCGGCGCCGCCGCCAACCCCTTCGGCGATCCTTTCGAGTGGCGCCCGCTGCGCCTGGCGAAGAAGGTCAAGGCCGGCGCCAACTTCATCCAGACCCAGCTGATCTACAACACGGCGCGCTTCGCCGAATTCATGGAGTTGGTGCGGAAGCAGGGCACGCACAAAGAGGTCTACCTGTTGGCGGGGATCGGACCCCTCAAGTCGCCGGGGATGGCCAAGTACATGCGCGACGAAGTCCCCGGCCTCGACGTGCCCAATGAGTTTGTCGATCGCATGACGGCCGCCGCCGAGGGGATCGACAAGGAGGACAAGAAGGGCCGCAATGCCGCCTGGCGGGCCGAGGGAATCAAGATCGCCATCGAGCTCGTGCAGCAGGTGCGCCAGATCGAAGGCGTCTCCGGCGTGCACCTGATGGCCATCGAATGGGAGGAGGCCGTGCGGCCGATCGTCGAGGGCGCCGGCCTGCTGCCCCGCCCGGAGCCGGCGCCCGTGCCGGCGGCAGCGTGAGGCGGCCATGGCCACCGAGTTGAGCACCGCACTGGCGGAACGAATCCGGGACGCGACGGGCGAGAACGTCTACCTGTGCTACCAGTGCGTCAAATGCACGTCGGGGTGCCCGCTGGCGGAGCACTTCGACCTGGCGCCCAATCAGGTCCTGCGCGCTGCCCAGCTCGGCATGGAGGACCGTCTCTTCGACAGCCGCACCCCATGGCTGTGTGCCTCGTGCCAGACGTGCACGACGCGCTGCCCGCAGGGGATCGATATCGCCCGGGTGATGGACTTCCTGGTCAGTGAAGCGATGCAGCGCGGCATCAAGCCGAAGGTTCCCGAAGTCGCCCTGTTCCACAAGGTCTTCCTGCGCGACGTCGACATCCTCGGGCGCTCCTATGAACTGGGGCTGATGGCCGAGATGAACCTGCGTACCGGCCACCCCTTCAAGGACATCGACATGGGGCTGGAGATGTTCCGGCGCGGCAAGGTCCGCATCGTGCCGGAGTTTGTCCGCCGCAGAAAGTTGCGCGCCGATGCCCAGGCGCAGCCGCGCCCCGAGCGGGAGGTCGGTTACTTCCCGGGCTGCTCGTTGCATTCGATGGCGGCCGAGTTCGACCGATCGGCGCGGGCCGTCCTCGAATCGCTCGACCTGACCCCGGTCGAACCGGAAGGCTGGATTTGCTGCGGCTCGACGCCGGCCCATCGCGTCGATGAGCGGGAGGCGGTCCGCATGCCCTTGACCAGCCTGCTCATGCTCCAGCAGCAGGGTTTCGATGAAGTGGCGCTGCCCTGCGCCGCGTGCTTCAACCGCTTCCGCTCCGCCGTCCGCGAGTTGCGTCGCGATGCCCACCTCAAGGAGGAGCTGGAGACCGACCTGGGCGTCGACTTCCACGACGGCATTGCCGTGCTGTCGCTGCTCGACCTGCTGCAGGAGCGCGTGGGCTGGGAGGCGATCGCCGGCCGCGTGCAGAAGCCGCTGGCCGGCCTCAAGGTCGCCTGCTACTACGGCTGCCTGCTCACCCGCCCGCCGGCCGTGACGGGTGCCACCGAGGCCGAGTACCCGATGGCGATGGACCGGTTGATGCGAGCCTTGGGGGCTGAACCGGTACCGTGGGACTCCAAGGTCGCCTGCTGCGGTGCCTCTCTTGCATTGACCAACACCGAGATCGTCCTCGAGATGAGCCAGGCCATTCTGGACAACGCCCGCGCCCGCGGAGCCGACGTCGTCGCCGTGGCTTGCCCGCTGTGCCACTCCAACCTGGACGGCCGCCAGATGCACATGGACGCCGCCGCCCCGATGCCGGTCCTGTACTTCACGCAGTTGATGGCCCTGGCATTGGGCCTCAAGGAACACGCTGCGCTCGAACGAAATCTGGTCGATCCGCGTCCTGTGTTATCGTCGAGAGGTGTCGTATGAGCGCACCGCTGGCCGCCGTCGTTCGCGCCGCTACCGGGCAGGATGTCCGCGCCTGCCAGGCCTGTCACCTGTGTGACGGGTTGTGGGCCGAAGGGATGGATCTCACCTTCGGCGAGATCATGCGGGCCGCCGCCGTCGACGATGTCGCCGTGCTCTCCAGCCCCAGCCTGTGGTGCTGTGAGACCTTGATTCGCCGCCGGCCCACCTGCCAGGCCGATATCGACGTCCCGGCGGTCATCGGCGTTCTGCGGAAGGAAGCTCGCAAGCGCGGCGTGGCGGCCGCAGCCATGGGAGTGGATCAGCATTGAAAATCGCCGTCACCGGTAAAGGGGGCGTCGGCAAGACGACCCTGACCAGCCTGCTGGCCTTCGCCTTCGTCGACCAGGGCTTCCGCGTCCTGGCCATCGACGCCGACCCGTCGCCTTGCCTCGGCCAGGCACTTGGATTCCCAGAGAAGGTATTGGCCGGGCTCGAGCCGATCGCTCAGATGGAGGAGCTGATCTTCGAGCGCACCGGTGCACAACCGGGGACCGTCGGCGGCTACTTCAAACTCAACCCGCGTGTCGACGACCTGCCGGCCCGCTTTGCCGTGGAGCACCGCGGCATCCGGTTGCTCGAGCTCGGCGCGGTCAAGATGGGCGGCGCCGGCTGCATCTGCCCGGAAAGCGCCGTCCTGCGCGCCTTGGTGACCCACCTGCTGCTGCGCAGCGACGAGGTCATCCTGCTGGATCTGTACGCCGGCGTCGAGCATCTCGGCCGGGCCACGGCCGACGCCGTGGACGCCATGCTCATCGTGGTCGAACCGACGCTGCGCAGCCTCGGGACGGCGGCACAGATCAAGAAGCTCGCCGAGGATCTCAAGCTGACTCACCTGCAGCTGGTCGGCAGCAAGGTCCGGTCCGAGGAAGATCGCCGTTTCATCACGGAGCATTCCCCGGGCCTGCCGGTGCTGGGATTCCTTTCGGTCGATCCCGGTGTGCAGGAAGCGGACCGCGCCGCCTCGTCCGTCTACGACGCCGCGGCGATACTGCGAGGCGAGGCCCAGGCGCTGGCGAAGGCCCTCACCTTCGAGCCGAGCGAAGCCGGATCGCGTTGAGCGCCAGGCCGATCTTTCCCCCCAGCTCGACCAGGCCCTTCAGGTCGTCCCCCGAGTAGCCTCTCCCATTCCGGCGCGGCCCGATCGAGAGCAGACCGAGGAGCTCACTCGTGCTGCCTCGGTCGACGTACACGGGGACGTGGGCTACCATGGCGCCGTCACCCTCGGCCGCTACGACCCGTTTCTTGCCGAGCTCCTGCCGCTGCTTTCCGGACACCGCCACCGATCGACTCGCAGCCACGGAGCCGGCGGCTTTGGCCGCCAGGCGGAAGCCGTCCGATTCGGACACCACGTAGAAGGCCGCCTGCGGCGTGCCGAGGACGCGGCGAACGTGGTCTGTGGAAAGGCGAAACAGCGTGGGTCGATCGAGGAAACCCCAATACCCCGGCTCCACTTCGACAAGCCCCGAGGCGAGATTGTTCTTCTCGGGGTAGAACCGCCTATTCACCCAAGCCTCGATCCAGGTCCTCAGCGGCTGGAAGACGACGGCGACCGTCAGCGCCGAGATGGCCGCCCCGAGGGCACGGGAGCCTTCTCCCAGGAGATCCTTCCCGGCCTCCGTGATCACAGCGATGACGGCGGCGAAGATCCCGGCCAGAAGCGTCGTCAGCAGGCCGTAGATCACCGCCCGGTTGACGACCACCTCGAGGTCCCAAAGCCGGTAGCGGAAGATGGCAATGGTGATGGCCGCCGGGAAGGCCAGGATCGAGATTGGGAACAACAAGTCCGCCCAACCTCTCGCGGACGTTGGGGCGTCCGAGGCGAAGAGCCCCACGGCGTAGACGATGGTGAACGCGGCCCCAGCCAAGAGCAGCCACTTGATCTGCTGACGCTCTCCGGTTCCGGCTCGACGGTAGCGCACGACCAGGGAGGCGATGCTTCCCGAAAGAGTGGTCAGGAGCCCGGCGCCCCAGACGGCCATGAAACCCCCGTCCCAGAATCCCGCCGGGAGGATGCCGATGGGGTTGACCATCGTCCAATCGGCGTACTGTATGTCCGCGCCCAACGCCGAAAGCACCAGGAAGGCGACCCACATGCCATACGCCAGCCAGGCAACCCATCGCCAGCGCGGGGTCGGCGGACTTCCCGTGGGGAAGAAGAGCGGGATCAAGAAGATGGGGAAGATGACCGGGATCCACGACCATCCGCTGATCCACAGCGCCAGCCACTGGGCCGTCGTCAAGACCGCCGGGGGCCCGGAGAGTTGGCCGAGGACCAGGTCGAGGGCAAGGCCGAGGGGGGCGGTGGCCAGGGCGACGACCATCATCAACCATCCGACCCGGTTGGCCGGCTGGCGGGCGACGATCATCGCGGCCAGAATCGAGAAGACGACCGGAAACGCGAGTCCCCAAAACAGGTGCTGGCCGGCGTCGTCGACCGTCGGCGGCCCGTTCAGGCGAGCCGCCCACAGGATCAGCTGCCCCACGGCGCTGAGGATGGCGACGGCGCACAGCCCCCAGGCGAGGGTGCGAGCTCTTCTTCCTCTCACGGCGACTTCCCTTTGGCGTCAAGCCCCCGGCCGTCCATCGATGCGGACGGCGAGGCATGCGGCGAGCGTCGCATGGTACCACAGGCCGGAATGCGGCCACGCATCAAACGAAACTCGGTTTCCGGATGGAAACCGAGTGGCGCACTGGTCTGAGGTCACCTAGCAGATCCGCGGCAACATCTCACCGCTGAGCATGTCGACGACGCGCGTCGTGCCCAGGCGCGTTCGCATGCCCACGCGGCCGGCCGGCCCGTCCTGCACGACTCCGATGCGGTTGGCGTCACGGCCCAGGGGATGGGCTCGCATCGCGGCAAGGACCTCGTCGGCAGCGCCGGGAGAAACGATGGCCACCAGCTTGCCCTCGTTGGCGACATACAGGGGGTCAAACCCGAGCAGCTCGCAGCCGGAGGCGACCGCCGGCCTCACCGGAATGGCGTCTTCCTCCAGCAGCATCGAGACCGCGCTCTGGCGGGCGATCTCGTTCAAGGTCGTGGCCACGCCGCCTCGAGTGGGATCGCGCAGGACATGCAGCTCGCCACTCCCCTCACTTGCCGCGAACATCGATTCCACCAACTCGTTCAGCGGCGCCATATCGGAGGCCACGTCGATGGCGAAATCCAGACCGCCGCGCGCCGCCAGCACGGCCATGCCGTGGTCTCCGATAGTCCCGGAAACCAGGATCGCGTCTCCAGCCCGGGCTCTCGCACCACCCACCTCCCGCCCCGGCGGGATGCGCCCGACGCCGGTGGTGTGGATGAACACGCCGTCGGCCTTGCCGCGCTCGGCGACCTTGGTGTCGCCGGCCACGATGGAAACGCCGGCCTCGTTCGCCGCCGTTCGCATCGAATCGACGATGCGCTGCAGCGTCTCTGCCGCCAGTCCTTCTTCCAGGATGAAGCTCGCCGTCAGCCAGAGCGGGACGGCGCCCATCATG
Organism: Anaerolineales bacterium; assembly: GCA_035455265.1. Lineage (GTDB taxonomy): Bacteria > Chloroflexota > Anaerolineae > Anaerolineales > E44-bin32 > MGOM01. The sequence continues at coordinate 38,361 of DATIFK010000149.1, read as the reverse complement.
GCCAGGTCGTTGACCGTCCCGCACACGGCCAGCCGGCCGATATCGCCTCCGGGGAAGAACAACGGAGACACAATGTGCCCGTCGGTCGTCACCGCCAGGCGGCCGGAGTCGGGGAGGTCGAGGCAGGCAGCGTCGTCGCCTTGCGCCAGCGCCGGGTTGTCGAACGCCTTCAGGAAGACCTGACGAATCAGGTCGTGGGTGAGGCGGCCTCCGCTGCCGTGCCCCAGGACGATCTGGTCCTTGTGCGCCAACGGCACGGCGCAACTCGCGCCGGAGATGTCTGGTGCCGCGGCGGATTCCGCACGCGCGCCGGGCCGAGGCTCGCTCATCCGGCCGCCCTCACCGGTGCGTCGGCGTTCAGCGGAATCCGTCCATAGCGAAAGTAGGCTGCGCAGGCGCCCTCGGACGAGACCATCGTCGCCCCAAGCGGATGTTCCGGCGTGCAGCGCGTCCCGAAGGCCGTGCAATCGTGCGGCTTGCGCAATCCCTGCAGGATCAGCCCGGCGATGCAGTCAGGCGACTCGAGCGGACGAATAGCGTCGACGTCGAATCGTCTCTCGGCATCGAAATCCGCCAGTTCCGACCGCAGGCGCCAGCCGCTCTGTGGGATAACCCCGATGCCGCGCCAGGCGCGGTCACAGTCTTCGAACGTGCGCTCGATCAGCTCCTGCGCCGGGCGATTGCCCTCGAAGCGCACGACTCGCTCGTAAGCGTTCTCCGCCTCCGCCCGGCCGGCCTCAAGCTGCTTCACCGTCCGCTCGATTCCCAAAACCAGGTCGAGGGGCTCGAATCCGGTCACCACGATCGGCACGCGATAGCGCTCGGCGATGGGCGGGTACTCGTGAAAGCCCATGACGGCGCAGACGTGCCCGGCGGCGAGGAAACCCTGGACGCGATTGTCCGGCGAGCTGAGGATGGCATGCATCGCCGGCGGGACGCGCACATGCGAGACGAGCAGGCTGAAGTTCTTCAAGCCCAAACGCTTCGCTTGCCAGACGCTCATGGCGTTGGCCGGCGCCGTCGTCTCGAAACCGATGGCGAAGAAGACCACCTGCCGTTCGGGATTCGCCTGCGCCAGCCGGATGGCGTCGAGAGGCGAGTAAACGACGCGCACGTCGCCTCCACCGGCGCGCACGGCGAACAAGTCGCGGCCCGATCCCGGCACACGCAGCATGTCCCCGTACGAGGTGAAGATGACCTCCGGCCGGGAGGCGATGGCCAGCGCCTTGTCGACCAGCTCGAGTGGCGTCACGCACACCGGGCAGCCAGGCCCGTGGACGAGCTCGATCTCGGCTGGCAGGAGCTGGTCGAGGCCGTGGCGGACGATCGAGTGGGTCTGCCCGCCGCAGATCTCCATCAGCACCCAGGGACGGGTGACCAGTCGTCGAATCTGTTCGACGACGGCGTGAACTTTGTCCGCCTGCCGATACTCGTCCAGATACTTCACGTCGACTCCCCACCCAGTCCGCCGATCTCTTCGAGCAAGGACAGAGTCTCCTGTGCCTCGGCCTCGGAGATCACCGAAATGGCAAACCCGACATGCACCAATACGTAGCTGCCCACGTCGGCGTCGGGAACGTAGCTGAGGCAGATCTCACGGCGAACGCCGCCGAAGTCAGCCGTCCCCATGCGCAGGCCGTTGGCTTCATGCACTTCCAGGATGCAGCCTGGCACACCAAGGCACATCGCTTCCCTCCCGATCCTCAGCCCGCCCGTCCTAACGCGGCGACGGCCGCCTGGCCCAGCGCCAGACCTCCGTCGTTCGCCGGAACGCGGCGATGGATGACGACTTCCAGCCCGGCCTGCTCTAGTCCGCCAAGAACGCGCTCCAGAAGAAGCACGTTCTGCCAGACGCCTCCGCTGAGGACGACGCGCCCCACCCCAGTGGCAGCGCTCGCCCGCCGGGCCACCTCGACCATCGCCGCCGCCAGTCCGTTGTGGAAGCGCGCCGCCAGGCGCGGCCGCGCCATCCCGGCCCGCATGTCAACCACGGCGGAGCGGAACATCGTTGCGGCGTCGAAATCCATCCCGGTGATGTCCAGCGAATAGGCGTCTTCCTCGGCTGGGTCGACGAGCGCTTCCAGCTCGATCGCTGCTTGCGCCTCGTCGCGAACTTCCTGACGAACTCCGATGAGCGAGGCAAATCCATCGAACAACCGGCCGACGCTCGACGTCATCGGCGCCGCCCACGCCGAGCCGCTCCCATCCCGCCGCAGCATGGCCGCCAACACGGCCCGAGCCGTCGCCGAGGCATGCTGCACCGGCGGCAGATCTTGCTCCCACGCGATCCCGGCGTGCTCGAGCCAGGCCAGGGCCATGCGCCACGGCTGCCTGGTGGCAGCATCGCCGCCGGGCTGGGAGACGTAGGCCAGGTGACCCAAGCGCTGGTAACGCGCCCCCTCGACCCACAGCACTTCGCCACCCCATAAGGCACCGTCGTCGCCGTAGCCCAGACCGTCCAGCGCCAGACCAATGGCTGGCGTCGACAGCGCGAGCCCGGCATCAGCGAGGCAAGCGGCAATGTGGGCGTGATGGTGCTGAACGTAGACCAACGGGCGCCCTTCGCGCTCACTCCGCGCCTGGGCGTAGCGCGTCGACAGATAGTCCGGATGCAGGTCGCAGACGAAGACTTCCGGCCGGATGCGGAAGAGCCCTTCCATGCGGGCGATCGACTGCTCGAAGGCCGCCAACGTTTCGGCGTTCTGCAGGTCGCCGATGTGAGGGCCGAGGATCGCCGATCGCTCCCGCGTGAGGCAGAAAGTGTTCTTGAGCTCGGCGCCGCAGGCCAGCAGGGGCTCGCGGAGTTCATCGATGTGGATCGGCTCCGGCACCGTCCCGCGCGAGCGCCTCAGCGGATAAGGCGACCCGCGCACGACCCGCACAACGGAGTCATCGCAGCGTTGATGGATCCTGCGGTTGTGGCTCAGCCAGGCGTCGGCGATGCCGCGCAGACTCAGCCGCGCTTCCTGGTCGTCGATCGCCAGAGGCTCCTCGCTTCGGTTGCCGCTCGTCATGACCAGCGCCTCGGCGAAGCCTGGGGCCCGCTCCAGCAGCAAATGGTGCAGCGGGGTGTAGGCGAGCATGGCGCCGACCGTGTGTTGGCCTGGCGCCAACGCCGCCGGCAGACGCGAGCCTTGGCGGAGCGTGAGGACGACGATCGGCCGGTCACGGCCGGTGAGGGCCGCCGTCTCGGCCGGACCGGCGATGGCGTGAGCGGCCACCGCCTCGATATCCGGGAACATGACGGCGAACGGCTTGTCGCCTCGGCCTTTACGACGCCGCAGCTCGGCGACGGCCTCGGCATTCGTCGCATCACAGGCCAGGTGATAGCCACCCAACCCCTTGACCGCCACGATGAGCCCCTGACCGATCATCCGCCGCGTCTCGGCGATGGCCTCCTCGCCGCGCCAGGTCTCGCGCCCCCCGGCAACCAGCTCGACCATTGGCCCACACACTGGACAGGCGATCGGTTGCGCGTGGAAGCGCCGGTTCCCCGGATCGCGGTACTCGGCTTCGCACTCGGGGCACAGGGCGAACTCCGCCATGGTCGTGGAGCGACGGTCGTATGGCATGGCCTCGATCAGAGTGAGGCGCGGCCCGCAGTGCGTGCAGTTGATGAACGGGTAGCGGTAGCGCCGGTCGGCCGGGTCGAACATCTCACGCAGGCAGTCGGGGCACGTGGCCACGTCGGCCGGCACGGGCTGGACCTCCCCCTCGAAGAACTGCGACTCCAGAATCCGGAAACCGTCCTGCGCCCGAGGCGCACAGGGCCGTTGCTCGAGGCGATCGATGCGCGCCAGCGGTGGAGGTTCCTGCTCGAGAAGGGCAAGGAAACGATCGATGGCCTCCTCAGGGCCGCTGACCTCGATGTCCACGCCGGCCGAGGTGTTGCGCACCCACCCGGTCAGGCCGAGGCGAGTCGCCAGGTTGTAGACGAACGGGCGGAAGCCAACGCCTTGCACGACCCCGGTCACATGGAGGCGGGCGCCGGCGGGCGTCACACCGTCCCGCCCGTCTCGCCCTCCCGGCAGGACACCGGGACGGTGCGGCGGGCCGGACGGGGGGCCCTCGGCCCGAACGGCCCCAGTGCTTACGCTGGGGCGAACGGGGTGTCCTTGCGGGAGCACGGCTTCACCTTCGCGCACGGCGTTCATCCGAGGAGACCCGGTGTGCCTCGGCCTGCTCGCTGATCCAGGCCAGCCACGCAGGCAGGCCCTCTCCCGTCGTGCACGAAACCTCGAGGATGCGCACCCCAGGGTTGAGAACCTCGACCCCATGCCGGAATCGATCCACATCGAAACGGACATGGGGCAGGAGGTCGATCTTGTTGAGGACCACGACGTCCATGCCGCGGTACGACCCGGGATACTTGTACGGTTTGTCATCCCCTTCCGGCACCGAGGCGATCAAGACATTGCGATGGGCGCCCAGGGCGAACTCCACCGGGCAGACGAGGTTTCCCACATTCTCGATGATCAGCAGGTCCACACCTGAGAGGTCGAGGGCATCCAGGCCGTGCCCTACCATGTTGGCGTCCAGGTGACATTGCCCGTTGGTGTTGATCTGCACGGCCCGCGCTCCGGCAGCGGCGGCGCGGTCGGCGTCGAGGCTAGTCGCCAGGTCGCCGTCGATCACCGCCACCTGAAGCCGATCGGCGAGGCCGGCGACGGTGCGTTCGACGAGCGAGGTCTTGCCCGCCCCGGGCGAGGCCATCAGGTTGAGGCTGAACACGCCGGCGTCTTCGAGGCGAGCGCGGTTCTCGGCCGCCAGCTCATCGTTGGCCTTGAGGATCTTCTCCGCTACGACCACGCGTTGCGTCAAGCCGGCGCCTCCGCCCTCTTGTCGACCTCCACGTCGATGGCCTCGAGGTAGCATTCATCGCCCCCCTGAAGCCGGACGCGATCGCTCGAGCATTTGGGGCACGACCAGTTCTCGCTGGCGGGCTCGAACACCTGGTTGCACCCCTGGCAAAGCAGCCGAAGCGGAAGCCGGCGCACTTCCACGGACGAGCCGGCGGCGGCTGTGTCGGCGGCGATGTGGTCCCAGTAGAAGGACAGGCAGGACGGCTCCACGGGGGCCAGTTCGCCGACGACCAGGTTCAAACGGGTGATCCGATCGGCTCCCGCACGAGCGGCATGCTCGAGGGCGAGATCCAACAGATGCTGGGCGAGCGAAAGCTCGTGCACGGGGGGCCTCCCAGCCGAGGATAGCCTGCGCTCCCGCCACCCCCCAGTGGCTTCCGTCACCCAATCGCTACGAACTCAGTCCAATATGGGAGCCCCGGCACGGGGCAGGGTAATTGGAGGCAATTAGACCGAAATCGCCTGCACAAGAGAGTGGTCAGCGGTCAGTGGTGAGTGGTCCGTCGGCGGTGGCCAGTCTGGGACCAACTGGGAACTGGCGACTGGGAACCGGCAACGTATTGCTGGCGCTGGTGGCTGGCAGCTGGCGGCTATCGTCGTCGCTGGTAACGAAAGCACCCCACCATGTGGTCGTCCACCATGCCCACGGCCTGCATGAACGCGTAGCAGATCGTGCTGCCGACGAAGCGATAGCCGTGCGTCTGGAGAGCCTTCGACAGCGCATCCGACTCCGGGCTGGTGCTGCGCACGTCCGACCACGCCCTCGCCGATCGGCTGAGGACCGGCTGGCCGCCGGTGAAGGACCACAGGAAACGGTCGAGGGAACCATACTCGCCGATGACGCGCAGGGTCGCCTGCGCGTTGGTGACGGCGGCTTCGATCTTCTGGCGATTGCGCACGATGCCCGCGTCGCGCATCAGGCGCCGGACCTCCGGCGCACGATACCCCGCCACGCGCTCGATGTCGAAGCCTTCGAAGGCCCAGCGGAAGTTTTCCCGCTTGTGGAGGATCGTGCGCCACGACAGGCCCGCCTGGAAGCCGTCGAGCACGAGGTGCTCGAACAGCAGCCGGTCGTCGTGAACCGGCGTGCCCCATTCGGCATCGTGATAGGCCTCCATCAGCGGGTCCCCCGTCCCCCAGCAGCGCCGCACGCGGTCCGTCATGCCGACCTCGGCGCGGCGATGCCGTGGCCGCCGGTCAGGCATCGGTCAGGCTTGAGAGTGGATGACCTATGGTTTCGTGGTACAACCGAATCCGGAGGTTCGGGTGAAATCAAACGCCAATTCAACGCCATGGTACCTCTGGCCTTTCGTCGCCCTGTGGCGGCTGCTGACCTGGATTCTGGGACTCACCGGACGCCTGGTGGCGGTGATCCTGGGCCTGGTCCTGATGATCGTCGGGGTGATCGTGAGCCTGACGGTCGTCGGGGCGATCGTGGGCGTGCCGGTGTTGATCTTCGGTTTCCTGCTGATCCTGCGCGGTCTGTTCTAGCGCCGGCCCGACCGCAGCGGGAATCTACCCCGCATCCATCCGTATCACCGTGACGCCCTCTCCACCCTCGGCGTCACTGCCCGCTTCGAACGAAGCCGTATACGGATTCTTGCGCAGCGCCTGACGGATGGCCGAACGCAACCGCCCGGTCCCCTTGCCGTGGATGACACGCACAAACGGCAGACCGGCTACGTAGGCGGCGTCCAGCCGGCGCTCAATCGCCTCCAGCGCCTCTTCGACCGTCTGGCCGCGAACGTCAATCTCGAGCGGGGGCGGCTCCACCCCGACGAACGCCGAGGACGGTCGCGCCTGGCGAATATCTGAGACCGCCTCCGCCACAGACGTCAGCGACAGATTCTCCCGCCGCACGCGAACGCGCAGCCGGCCCACCTGGACCTCCGCCTCCTCCGGCCCCGACTGGATCACGGTCCCATCCATACGCAGGCTGGCCACGCGAACGCGATCGCCCGGATGGAGCTCGCGTTCCTCCGGCTCCCGGATCGCCGGGCTCGCAGGCTCGGAGGCCTCCTCCGCCAGCTCCTGCAGTTCCCTGCGGATCTGGCGAACAGCTTCCGGGGGTTGAGCGACGACGGTGATACGGCGCCGCAAGTCATCCAGCTCGCCTTGCACGGCTTCGACCTGCTGCCGCGCCTCTCGCCGCGCCTCCTCGAGGATCGCCAGGCGTTCCTGTTCGATCGACGCCAGCCGGGCATCCAGCTCGGATTGGCGATGCCGCGCCTGCTCGTGATCAGCCTGGGCGGCGGCGTGTTCCCGCCGGGCGTCGTCGCGCGTGCGCTGGATCTCGTCGAGCAGGCCCTGGGCATCGATCTCCTGCGGGGCGACCATGTCCCGAGCGATCTCGATGACCTGCGGGTCGAGGCCCAATCGTTCGGCGATCGCCAGGGCGTTGGAGCGCCCCGGCAGGCCCACCGACAGTCGGTACGTCGGCTTCAGGCTCGCCAGGTCGAACTCGACGCTGGCGTTTCGGGCGCCGGGCGTGACGTGCGCGTACGCCTTCAGCTCGGGATAGTGCGTCGCCACCAGCGTCGTCACCCGTCGCTGCAGGAGCGTCGATAGGATGGCGCGCGCCAGCGCCGAACCTTCTTGCGGATCGGTGCCCGCGCCCAGTTCGTCGAGCAGGGCCAGGCTGCGCGGTCCGGCTGCCTGGAGGATGTGAATGATGTTGGCAACGTGCGCCGAGAAGGTCGACAGGGATTGCTCGATCGACTGCTCGTCCCCGATGTCGGCCAACACGTCATCGAAGAGCGACAGGCGCGAGCCAGGTGCGGCCGGCAGCGCCAGCCCCGACTGCGCCATGACGACCATCAGGCCGGCCGTCTTGAGGGCGACGGTCTTGCCGCCTGTGTTCGGCCCGGTGATGACCAGGGCATAGGTGTCATCGTCCAGCACCAGATCGATGGGGACCACCGAGGCCGGATCGAGCAGCGGGTGCCGCGCCTGTCCCAGCTGGATCGTCGATCCGGGATGCGCCGAGCCCGGCCGTTCCTCGAACTCGACCAGCTCCGGTTCGACGGCGTCGAGCGAATCGGCGTAGCGGGCCTTGGCCAGGGCCAGATCCAGCACCGCCAGCGCCTCCACCGTAGCCCTGACGGCTTCCGCCTGCGCCCCCACCAGCGAGGAAAGCTCGGCCAGGATGCGACGCACTTCGTCGCGCTCGGCCAGCTCCAACTCGCGCACCTCGTTGTTCAAGTCGACGACGGCCAGAGGTTCGATGAACAGGGTCGCCCCCGACGACGACTGATCGTGGACCAGCGACTTGATGCGGCCTTTGAACTCGGCCCTCAGCGGTATCACGAATCGGCCGTCGCGCTGGGTGACGATGGGCTCCTGCAGCATGGGGGCCAGCTTGGGATCGTGGATGACGCGCTCGAGCTTGGCCAGCAGCCGATCGCGCGCCGCGCGCAGCCCCTGGCGGATCTCGGCCAGCTTGGCCGAAGCCTGGTCGCGCACTTCTCCGTGCTCGTCCAACACGCTGCCGATGGCGTCGATCAGGCCGGGCGTCGGCTGCAACTGCGCAACGACAGCCCCCAGCACCGGGTAGGCCTCGCGGACGCGTTCGAAGATCCGGGCGAGTGTGCGCGCGGCGATCAACGTGCCGCGAATATCGAGGAGTGCCTGTGGTTCGAGCACCAGCGAGCGGCGGGCTGCCTCGGCATCGGCGCGCACGTCGCGGGCGCCGCCGATCGTCAGATCGCTGCGCGCCTGCAGCAGGCGGCGCGCCTCGGACGTTTCAGCCTGGCGGCGGCGAACCTCGGCCAGATCCACCGCCGGCCGCAGCTCACGCGCCAGCTCCTTGGATGCAGAGAACGCCGCAAGAGCCTCGAGGCGATCGAGGACCTTCGGCCACTCGAGGATTTCGAGCGACTTGCCATCCATAGCGCGGCAGTGTAACACAACGGCAGTTGTCAGTCGTCAGTCGTCAGTTATCGGTCGCCAGCGATCATCCAGTACCTGCCCGGTGTCGGCATAGCGAGTCGCGACTCCGTCCGGGCCGGCCTAGCGATCTCATCCCGCCCCGGGGGAACGAAGCGTCTGAAGGGAAGGGACTTCCTCTTCGCTTAGGGGCGCTTGCGGAGCTCGGACCTCCTCGCAATGGCGGTTCAGAGACTGGGGACTGGAAACTGGCTACTGGTGACCAGCTGGCGGCTGGAGGCTGGCGGCTCGAAGCTTCCCTTAGAACGCCAGCAACGCAGCGATCGCCGCGTCGATCTGATCGACGCTCGGCAGCACGCGCGCCATGAGCTCGGCGCTGTAGGGGATGGGCGTGTCGGGGGTGGTCACCCGGCGCGGCGGCGCGTCCAGATCTCCGAAGGCTTCCGCTGCCACCGTCGCCAGGATCTCACCGCCGAAACCCGCCGTCCAGGTGTCCTCGTGGACGACCAGCAACTTACCCGTCCGACGGACAGACGTCAGCGTCGCCTCGACGTCCCACGGGCAGATCGTTCGCAGGTCGAGGACTTCCACCCGCCCGGCGTGCCGCTGCGCCGCCTCCAGCACGGCGTGGACCATCCCGCCCCACGTCACCAACGTCAGAGCGTCACCTTCGGTCAGGCGCGCCGCCTGGCCGAACGGCACGATGTGGCCCGGTCCGGGATCGGGGCGACGCGCCATCGCTCCGTCCAGCAGCGCCCGGTGCTCCAGGAAGAGCACCGGATCCTGCATCCGCAGCGCCGCCCGGAAGAGGCCGGCGGCATCGGCGGCGTTCGAAGGGTAGGCAATGCGCCAGCCCAGCGTGTGGGCGAAGACGGCCTCACCGCTGACCGAGTGCCACGGATCGCCGATCTTCTTGCCGTAGCCCACCGGCATGCGAACCACCATCGGCGCGGCGAAGGCGCCCGCCGTTCTCCAGCGCAGCGTCCCGGCGTCGTTGATCGACTCGGTGGCCGGATCGGCGTACTTGCGGAACTGAATCTCCGGGATCGGCAGGAGGCCCGCCAGCGCCAGGCCTATGGCCCGGCCGATGATCCCCTCCTCGGAGAGCGACGTGTCGAAGACGCGGCGGTCCCCAAAGCGAGCCTGCAACCCTGCCGTCGCCCCGTGGACGCCGCCCTTGGCGCCCACATCCTCACCGAACACCAGCGCTCGCGGGTTCGCCGACAGTTCCTGCTCGATGACCGACCGCACGGCTTCGATGAGATTGAGCCTGCGAGCCGACGGCGGAGGCGTCGGCGCTGAGCCCTCGATGCGTTCGATCGATCCCCCCTCGAAGAATAGGTGACGCGTCGGAGGTTCCGTCGAAACTGATTGGCGCCTGGCTTCGGCCAGTGCCTCCTGCACCTCGCGTTCGGCTTCCTCCCGCATCGAGGCCCACACGGCCTCCCCGATCCGAGCCTCCAGCGCCAACAGCGGATCGCGCCGGACTTCATCCTGCCGCACTTCGACCGACTTGTAGGCCTGGTTGTCGACGAAGGTATGACCCGAGAGGCGCGGAACGACCATTCGAAGCAGGCAAGCCCCGCGCCCTTCGCGGACGTGCTCGACGGCTTCGGCCACCAGGGAGGTGGCCTCGTCGGGATCGCTGCCGGATCCAGAAAGGACCCTCAAGTCATTGAAGGCCGACAGATTGGCGGCGATGTCACCGCCGGGCGTCTGCAGCCGGCTGGGGACCGACAGACCGTACCCGTTGTCTTCGATGAAGAACAACATGGGAAGGTGGAGGGTTGTGGCCATCGTCAGGGCCGACCAGAAACCGTTAGCTGCCACAGAACCGTCACCACCCAGCGCCACCGCGAGAGCCCCGTCCCAGTCGCTTTCCTTTAGGACATCGCGGCGGTACAGGCAGGCCTGAGCCCAACCTGCCGCAGGCGCGTACTGCGCGCCGACGTCGCCGGAGGAGGGCAGGACGGTGACGCCTCGTCGTGGTCGCAACGAGAACACCACGCCCACATCGCGACCCTGCGAGGGACTCCCCTGGCGTCCCATTCCCGCCGCCAGCGCCTCGGTGAGCGTCAGGCCGGCAGCCAACAGGAACGGGCGTGAGCGGTAGTAGACGGTGGCGGCGTCGTGCGGATGGATCAGGTGTTGCGCTAGAAGGACCTGGGCAAGCTCGTGGCCCCGAGCCGAGAACTGGTAGGGGACTTCCCCCGTCGGGGCGAGCTCCCTTTCTTCGAGCTCGTCCAACACCCGCGAGCGGAGAACTTGGCGGGCGACAGACGGCCAATCCAAGGTGACCTGCAAAGTCGAGAGTATCGGAGCATCCATGGTGCTGGCGACGATGAGAATTGTAACCAAATCGGTCCAGATTCTAGAGGGGTCCCCGTTGGGCGCCGGGGGGTTCCCGGTTGTTGGGGACCCCGATCACAAGGCGGCGATGGGTCCGTCACCTTATGAGGTGTGATCGCGTCCCCGCCGGAGAAGCATCACGACCAGGCCCAGGCCCGACGCCGCGACCAGGGCGCCACCGCATAGGAGCAGCAACAGCCCGACTCCTCCACCTCCGCTGGTATCGGCAGGCGAGACCTTCGCCGTGGGGGACGGTGTGGCGCTCGCCGACGGCGTGAAGGATGCTCTGGCGAGTTCCGTCGAGGTGGAGGAGGCGCTCGCCGTCTGAGTCCCCTCCGTGCTCGTCGGAGTCGTCGTACAGCTCTGCACCTGTTCGCAAGTGAACGTCGGCGTCGAGGTGAGGGTCGCCGTCGGGGCGGGGATCACCTGAAAGGCGGCGCTCGCCTTGTTGGAGCCTTGGCCCAGGACGACGGTGTGCCATCCCGCCGCGGCCTGCGCGGGCACACGAAAGGCGATCGTGACATTCCCGTCCGCATCGGGGGTCCCGGTGCCTACCGCGAGCACTTTGTCCCACATCAGGCTGACCTCGACGCCGGGCGTGAAATCCGAGCCACGCGCGGACACGGTCGTCCCCGGGGTGCCAAAGGATGGATGGAGAGAGAGGCCCGGAACAGCGGGCGGCCTGGCGGCTCCGGTCACGAGGCCGACGGCTGGCAGGAAGATGGCAGCGAGAATGAGAGTCCAACGCGTGGTACGCATGCGGCCTCCCGGGCCTCTCCGACGCGGCCTTGCCAACCGGCAGGCCGTGGCCTCCATCGTACACCCAAGGGTCCCTCCGCTTGGGCGCGTGACATTGCACCCCTGAGAGTCGGCGGAAGTTCACTCGCCGCCCGTGGCCGCCCGGCGGAACAATGGGCCAGACCGCCGCGCCCACGCGGGAGGACGTCCATGCGAGACATCACCCAGGATGTGCTGGAGCTCATCCGCCGCACCTCCACCGATCTTCCTCCGGACGTCGAACATTCTCTCCAGCAGGCTCGGCAGCGCGAGGCGCCCGGCTCGGCCGCCGTCGGCGCTCTCGACGCCATTCTCGAAAACGTGGCGCTGGCGCGCGCCCAGTCGACACCCGTGTGCCAGGACACCGGGACGCCGCTCTTCTTCGTCCACCATCCGGCCGGCTGGAGCACGCGCACCCTGCGCCAGCAGATCCGGGCCGCGGTGGCCGAAGCCACGCGGCATTCCTACCTGCGGCCCAACGCCGTCGACTCAGTCACGGGCAAGAACAGCGGCACGAATCTCGGGGACGAAGCCTTCCCGACGATCCACTTCGAGGAAACGGAAAGCGGCGACCTGACGATCGAGCTGATTCTCAAGGGCGGCGGATGCGAGAACGTCGGTGCGCAGTACTCCCTGCCGGATGATCGGCTCGAGGCTGGCCGCGACCTGGAGGGCGTTCGCCGCGCCGTCCTGGACGCCGTGCATCGGGCGCAGGGGTTCGGCTGCGCTCCGAGCGTCCTGGGCGTGGCCATCGGCGGCGATCGCGGCTCAGGCTACCTCGCCTCCAAAGCGGCACTGCTGCGCCCCTTGGAGGATGTCAACAGTGACGACCAGCTCGCCGCCCTGGAAGCCCGCTTGCTGCAGGAATGCAACAGCCTGGGGATCGGCCCGATGGGATTCGGCGGCGAGACAACGGTCTTCGGCGTCAAGACCGTCAACCTTCACCGGCTTCCGGCCTGCTACTTCGTTACCGTTTCCTACATGTGCTGGGCCCATCGCCGGCGCCGCCTGACGATCCGCGGCGACAGCGCCGAGATCGAATGAGGAGGCCGCCGTGCAAACGCTGACACTGCCCCTCGACCCGGAGACGATCCGCTCGCTCCATGTCGGCGACCCCGTCCAACTGCGCGGCGTGATGATCACCGGCCGCGATGCCGCTCACAAATGGCTGGTGGAGACCTTCGTCCGCAAGACCCGCCCACCCTCCGGCGATGACCAGCAGGTCATCGAAGCCGTCCGGCCGCTGCTCGACGGCGGTGCGATCTACCATTGCGGTCCGGTCGTCGCCGGGCTCGACACGAAGCAGTATCGCTTCGTGGCCGCCGGCCCAACGACGAGCACGCGCGAAGAGCCCTACCAGGGTGAGGTCATGCGCCACTTCCGCGTTCGCGCCGTCATCGGCAAGGGCGGGATGGGCCCGCGCACCCTGGCGGCCTGCCAGGAAGTCCCCGGCGTCTACCTGCACGCCATCGGCGGTGCGGCCACGCTGATCGCCCAGACGGTCCGCCGCGTTCTGGGCGTGCACAAATTCGATTTCGGTGTTCCCGAAGCGATGTGGGTGATCGAGGTGGAGAACTTCCCGGCCGTCGTCACGATGGACGCGCACGGCCGGAGCCTGCACGTCGATGTAGAGGAGAGGTCGAGGAAAGCCCTGGAAAGGGTCCTCAGCTCAACGCACTAGCTCTTTCGGTTTCCAGCCACCCGTTCCCAGTTCCCGGTCAAACCCCTTCGGCGGAATGGCATCTGGAAACTGGTTGCGGGTGACAGACGCGCCTCACTTCCTTTTCGGAACCAGGGCCCTCACCCGATCGAGATCCAACTCGCCGGCCGCGCCCCATCCCGGCTTGCCGCGCGGCACCTGCGGCCGGAAACGTTCGTACAACCCGTAGGCTTTCTCGTCCAGCATTTCCGGCGGGAAGGCGGCCGCCAGCTCGCGCAGCGCGCGTTCGGCGGCGCCGAGATGCTCGCCGAACTTGGACGCCAAATACCGGCGAACGTTGTCGGGGTCGGCCGGCTTATCCTTCTCGGCCGCGCGCACTCCGCCTGAGGTCCGCCGCGCCGGCAGCGCGCGGCCCATGAGGTTGACGACGACGAAGTCCGTCTCGACTTGGCTCGAAGGTCGCTCCTCCGGTTCCTTCGGGTGGTAGATCCCCAGGGTCTGGCCCTTCGCCTGGGCCGTGTACCCCGCCACGGCCCGCCCCAGGGTCAGCGCCTCATCGCGGTCGAACCCAAGCCGCTCGGCGACGATCGCCGCCCACAACGTCAGCACCGGCGCGCGGTTGATCTTGATGGAAGTCGGCATCTTCTCTTGAGTCATCAGTGGTCAGTTTTCAGTTAAGGTCAAAGGCTTTACTGACAACTGACCACTGCTCTTCAGTTGCCGCTCTCGGTCGGGACCGATGCAGCCGCCGGCCGGCGCCACTGGACCAGGGTGACGCCGACAAGGATGACGAGCGCGGCGAGCCAGCGCGCCGGGCTGAGGGTTTCCCCGAGAACCAGCCACGCCATCAGCGCCACCTCGACGATCTGGGCGTTGGCCAGGACGCCCCCCTCGAGCGCCGTCAGGGTTCGCAGCGCCAGGTTCCACAGGGTGAAGGCCAGGGCGGTGTTGATCAGGCTCAACCAGGCCAGGAGCACGATCGACGTTAGCGTCAGCCGCGGGAACGGTTCCGCGAACAAACTGACGAGCAATAGCAGGCTGCTTCCGATACCCATACTGATCATCGAGACGTCGCGCGCTCGAAGCGGCCGGTCGCGCATCAGGTGACGCGTCAGCAGGTTGCCGGCGGCGCCGCCCACGGCCGCCACGCCCGCCAGCACGACCCCCAGCAGCTCCACACCCTCGGGGCGAGCCGGAAAGAAGACGTAGACGCCCACCACGGTCAGCAGGACGCCGGCCCACTGCCTCATCGTCGTGGGCTCGGCCAGCACCAGGCCGCTGAGCAGCGCCACCGTCAGGGGGATGCCGGCCTGGAAGATCAAGTTGGCCGTGGTGACCGGCAACAGTTCCAGGCTGACGAACATCGCTCCGGGGACGATGGCGTACGTCGTCAGACCCAGAGCCACCAGGGCCCGCCAGGTGGGCACCCCCAGGCTGCGCGGCAGCTGCCGGCGCCGCGCCACATGGACCGCCAGCAACGCACCGAACGCGGTGAAGTAGCGCAGTCCGGCGAAGGTCAGCGGCGGCAGGCCCAGCAGGCCAATCTTGATCAGGACGTAGGAGGATGACCACAACAGCGTGACGACCGCCGCCAGGAACACAGCCGTCCAGCGCTGGCTGGCAGCGGCTCGTCGTACGCCTATGGGAAGCGCCATGGGAACTTCTAGCCGACATCCGCCATCACGCGGGCGAAGACCCTGCCCGGCGTGAAGCTGGCACTCTCTTCCAGGGCGCGGTCGATGCGGTCGATCACGCGCCGCTGAGCCTCCGGATCATGGACGTAGTCCGCCTCGGAGCTGTCGATGCGCAGGACCGGCGCCCACCCCTGCCGGTCGATCCACGCCTCGTAATTGCTCCGCAAACGGATGAGGAACTCGACGTCCATCGATCGTTCGAAATCGCGGCCTCGCTGGCGAATGCGATCCAACTGCACCTCGAGCGGGGTGTGAACGTAGACCAGCAGGTCCGGCCTGGGCAGCAGGTCCGCCAACGCATGGTAAAGCGTCTTCAACGTCGCCAGATCGGTCGAGTCGAAGGCCCCCATCTCGTGGTACGTGGCGGCGAAAACCTCGGTGTCCTCGTACAGGCAGCGGTCCTGCACCGCCGGGCCGTGGACCTCGAGGGCGCGCATATGCTGGCGCGTGCGCCCGCCCAGGTAGAAGGCCTGCACGCGCAGCGCCAGCCCTTCGAGATTCTGATAGACGCCCTGCAAATAGGGGTTTTCATCCACCGGCTCATCGATCGTCGTCCAGCCGGGCCGGTTGCCGAGCAGATGCACCAGGGTCGACTTGCCGGCGCCGATGGTCCCGACCACGGCCACGTACGGCCGCGCCCGCCCGTTCACCGGCACCGCCATCGGCAGGGCCGCCCGCTGCAACAGCAGGCCGCGGCGCGCCTCATCGAGCGTGCGGCACAACGACTCGAGATCGCCGGCGATGCGGTAGTTGAGCACGCCGTCGATCATCAGGTTGTTGCCGCCCGGCTCACACGAACGGAAGTCGGTCTTGAGTCCGATGCATTCCTTACCCAGGGCGTAGCCGACGCCGACCTCGATGCACGCCCCTTCATCGGGAACGCGACCGTCCAAAATGAAGACGACGATGTCCGACGCGCTGATGGAGTCGCGGTTGCGGCGGAAGATGGCGTCGCGGGCCATGTGAACGTCCATCCCCTGCTCGACCATATCCGAGATCAGCCCGGCATCTTCCTGAGGGAAATACGTGGTGAATCCCAGATTCTTGATGAGTTTGTTCAGTTCGACGTTGAAGGCGCGCTCGGCCCGGCTGAAAAGAGGCCCGGCCAGATAGACGCGCAGGGGCTTGGCGCTGTTCCACGCAGGCGCCACGGTTTCCGTCACGGCTCCCAACTGCTGCATGTGTCCCCCAATCCCCGACTCCGGCGAATCACGAGGCGCTCGCCGATGGCGCCAGGTTCGATTCCACGGCGGCGCCTGCGCCTCACGCGCGCCGCGGTGGAACCTCGATTCGAGCAGCAGGAGGGGACAAGGCTTCCGACCAGGCTCCCCACCCGGTCAGACGCCGGCTGGCAACCCCTCCCTCCGGCAGGACATAAGTACCAGTGGGTTCAGTGTAGCACAGGCGGGGGATGAGTCAACGCGCAATTGCTCATTATTGCAGACTGACAACCGTTCATCTGGCTCATCCTGCTATTTGGACGCCAAAGATGGCGGGGGGGCTGCGCGATGACGAACTAGGGTTGTCGATCAAGAAGGGCGAGCGAGCCAAGCACACCCGAGGTGAACATGCCCACCAGCGCCGGCCCGACGAGGCCAAACTCGATCGCCACCGCGCTGTTTCCCGCCCAGGTGATGAGGTACGCCCAGATCGCGTCGGATGTGGGAGCCACCTTCTCTGCAGGCCGCACCCGCCGCACCGCCACTTCGAAACTCGCGTACACACAGAAAGTCGTCAGCAGCCAACCCAGGTAGTTGTGCACCGGCACGCCGAAGTACACGCCCGGGCTGTCCCACACCCAGGTTTGCATGCGCACCATCATCGGGTCCATCAGCAGGTCCCACGACGTCATGACGAATGCCGCCACCGCAGCCAGCGCCAGGCTGTGCCGCCACCCCTCGGGTACGCGCCCGGCCACCAGTCGCTCGGCGATGACGCGTGACGGGTAGACCATCATGAACCACGCGACCGGGATCAGGTACGGCACCAGGCCGAGGAATCGCGGGCCCAGGGCGTCGGTGTAGTGATAGGGCCCGTAGATCCATCCCGTGGCGACGCCCACCGTCTCGAACACCAGGCTGACCAGAATGGTCAGGCCCAGCAACCAGGCGGCGCCGGCGAGTCCGAGATTCAGCCGGGCATGCCACACCGCGAAAAGGAATCCGACGATCGTCAGGAGGATCGGGGTCCACGGGCCGTGCGGGCCTCCGATGAGGGGCGACAGGCTCAGGTATGCCGTCAGCACGGCGTAGATGAGCAGGAGCCTGCGCAGCCAGACGACGGGTCGGGATGCCGCGGGATTCAGGAGAGTCGCCTCAAGGGTTTCCCGTCACCAGTCGCCAGTTCCCAGTATCCAATCCGCAGCTCGTGACGGGTGACTGGGGACCGGCTACTGGCAACCGGAGAAAGTCGAGTCCGCGATCGCCCTATCGCTTTTCGCCGCGTTCGAGCTCGTCCAACCACTCGAGATCACGCCGCAACCCGCGAAAGCGCAGCGCCAAACGGACGATGAACAGCGCCATCATCCCCAGGATGACGGCGTACCCGAGGAGCATGTAGTTCAGGGTATCGGCTGGAGCTTGTTGAAGGATCATGGCTGCCTCCGGCGCCTACGCGCCGCCCGCTGTCAACTCGATCTTGCGCCGCTCCACCCGTTCGTTCAGCGCTTCGAGCCGCAGTCGGTGCCACAGCAGCGTGGCATACACGAAGGTGAACGTCAGCAGGCTGAACATGAAAGCCGTGAGCATCTTGGGCGTCATGTCGAACGCGCCTTGCGCCGTCGGATCGCCCGAGCCGATGACGACGGGGTGGATCGTGCGGAAGATGCGGATGGATAGAAACGTCAGAGGCACACTGATGAAGCCGACGATGGCGTAGATGGCGCCGTATCGCGCGCGCCGCTCGGGGTCTTCGATGCCCTGGCGCAGCATGACGTAGGCGATGTAGACGAGCTCCATCACGGTCGCCGTCACCAGCCGCGGGTCCCACGTCCACCAGGTGTTCCACACCGGCCGGGCCCAGATCGAGCCGCTGAGGATGTTGATGAGAGTGAAGACGATCCCGATCTCGACCGAGGCCAGGCCCACCCGGTCCCAGCGGTGGTCGCCGCGCCGCAGGTAGGCAATGCCGGCGACGACGGCGACGATGAAGGCCAGCGCGCCCACCCAACCGGCGGCGACATGGAAGTAGAACACGCGCTGGACCTCGCCCATGACCGCCTCGCGCGGTGCGTAGAACCACACCAGGTACAGGGCGATGACGAACAGGACGCCGGTCACGGCGTTCAGCACCTTCAGGCCTCGCGGCATCGGTTCCATCGCAGCCTCCCGCTCCCTATTCCTCGACGACGTAGTCATACACCAGCCACGCCACCACCAGGAAGATCACATCGTACACCAGCAGGATGTTCACCCACGGCAGGATGTCCGCCGAACCCAGGCCCTGCAGGAAGCCTTCGCTGGCCTTGACCGCCGCCACCAGAACCGGCAGCACCACCGGGAACAGCAGGATCGGCAGCAGCACGTCGCGCGTCCGGGCCTGCACCGCCATCGATGCCAGCAGAGTCCCCACCCCGACGTAGCCGACCGATCCCAGCAGGATCACCCCCAGCAGACCGGGGTGGAGCAAGGAGACGTTGTACAGCAGGCCGTAGACCGGCAGAACGAACGCCTCGACGATCAGCATGAAGGCCAGGTTGGCGATGACCTTGCCGAAGTAGATGGCGCTCCGGTCGACCGGCGCCAACAGCAGCCCGTCCAGGCAGCCGCGGTCTTTCTCGGACGCCATCGAGCGGTTGAGACCCAGCGTGCCGGCAAAGGCGAAGGTCACCCACAGAACGCCGGCGGTCACCGTCGACCGCGTCCGCACGTCCAGCTCGAGGGCGAAGTTGAAGATCAGCACCACGAGCAGCGCGAAGACGAGCATCCCGCCCAACAGCTCGCGACTGCGGAATTCGGCCGCCAGGTCCTTCCAGACGACGGCCGCCACCGCCTGGACGAACGAAGGGCGGCGCGCCGGGAGCGCCGACTCAGCCGCCACGGATGACCTCGCGGTAGAGGGCCGGCAGCGCCGCCGGCTCGAGCGTCGCTCTCGGGTAGGAAGCCGCGATGACCCCGCGCGATAGGACGTCCACCCGCGTCGCCAGCTCAGCCGAGCGCAGCAGATCGTGGGAGGTCATGACCACCGTGCGCCCGCGCGCCGCCACTTGCCGCAGTACCTCGTCGAGCATCTGAGAGGCCTCCTGGTCGAGGCCGGTGTGCGGCTCGTCGAACAGCATGATCTCGGGATCGTGCAACACCGCCCGACCGATGGCCAGCCGCTGCTGCATGCCGCGCGAATACTGCCGAACCAGGTCACGCCGCCGGGCTGCCAGGCCGACCATCCTGAGGACGTCCGTCAGGCGCGCCTCCAGGCTCGGCACGTTGTACAGCCGCCCATAGAAGCGCAGGTTCTCCTCACCCGTCAGATCCCCGTACAACAGCGGTTGATGCGAGACGACGCCCAGGATGCTCCGCACGGCAGCCGCCTGCCCCGGCAGGCGGTACCCCGACAGGCGAACCTCGCCCATCGTCGGGCGCGACAGGGAAGCCAGGATGCGCAGGAAGGTGGTTTTCCCCGCGCCGTTGGGACCCAACAGCGCGACGAACTCGCCCGGAGCGACGTCGAAATCGAGGCCTCGTAGCACCGGCTTTAGGCCGAATGTCTTGACCAGGCGGCGAACCTCGATCATGCGCGCCGCATCGCCTCCAGCGCCCGGCGCTTGAGGGTCTCGCGGCGCACGCGGTACTCGTCCTCGGGGACGCCGCCGCTTTCGAAATCCTGATCCAGTCGGGCCAGGGCGGCGACGAGCTCATCGACGTTGTCTTCGTCGATCTCGCCTTCGGGCTCTTCGTCCTCGGCCTCGACCGGCCGGCGCCGCGGCCGGAACCATAGCAAGCCGGCCCCGATCATCGCAACGCCCAACGCCGCCACACCGAGGATCCACGGCGCCGCCGGTGTAGCCGCCGCGGCGGAGGCCGGATTGCCGCTCATTCGCAGGGCCATCTCGGTCCCCGGTGAGATCGGCCCGAGGCTGTACGTGTGCAGCGTCTGACCCTGGACGTCGCGCGATCCGGTGTCGCTCAGGCCGTCGGCGGCAACCTTCAAACCTTCCGGCGCCAGGATCACGACCGAGCCGATCGGGTAGGCGGCGGTGCGCCGTAGATCAAGCCGGCGTCCATAGGGAAGGGAGTAGGAGAAGACCCACTCCCCCGTCCCCGACCCCGGCGGCAAGGGGCGCTTGTCGACGAACGCGCCGCCGGAGACCTGGAACCTTTCGCCGGGGGTCGTCTCATCGAAGCTGACGTTCGAGGCGCCTTCCGGCAAGGTGCCCTCCAGCCCCAGCCGCGACTCGGATGGGATCACCGTCCGATCGCCGGAGTTGGACAGGATCCACAGCTCGACGATCTCGAGGACGCCTTCCCCGGGCGCGGTTACCAGGATGTGCAGCCGGTCGACCAGCACCGTCGAGGTGTCGGTCGTCGTCTCGTAAACGGTGATGGGCAAGGTCGCCGAGGGGGCATCGGAGCTGAGGTGAACGATGTCGGAAGCGTACTGGGACCCCTGGTAATCGACCGTCGCCACGTAGAGCCGGCCCGGAGTCAGCTCCGCGACCTCGAAGGTGAACGTTCCATCCGGTTTCGCCGGCCGAGAATCCGTCAGGACCTCGGTGTCGCCGTCGAAGCCATGCAGGGTGACATCGAGCTGCGACGGCGCGGCGTCGCCGCCTGTCCCGTTCACGATCGTGCCAATGATCGAGCCGCCGGAAACGACCGTCGGCTCCAAGGTCGGGGTGGTCCCTGTCGCAACGGGGGTTTCGGCTTCAGGAGTGCCTCCGGCGGTCGCCGCCGGCGTCTCGGCGGCAGGCGATCCTTCCGCCGTCGCCTCCGCCGTGGGGGTGGCGGATGGCGCGGCGGGCTCGGCCCCTGCGTGCAACCCTACCTGACGCAGGAGGTCGACGACGGCCCAGCGCTCGTCGTCCGTCAGGGAATCGGCGAACGAGGGCATGTCCGGCGGACGCCCCTCGGTGACGACGTCGAACATCGCCTGTTCCGATTGACTTGCCTGGAAATCGAGATTCGTGAGGTCGGGGCCGGCCTCGGCACCCGGTCCGTCCGGGCCGTGGCAGCTCTCGCAGTTGTCAGCGAAGACGCGCTCGCCTTCCGAGAGGTCCGCCGAGGCCAGGCCTAGCGACAGGGCATATCCCACCACCGACCAGCGCTGGGCATCGTTGAGACTGGTGAATCCCGGCATGAAGCGATCGAGGCGCCCGAGGGTGACGATGCTGTACCAGTCATCGGGAACCGCTGCCCGCGCGACGGAGGGATTTGCCAGAGCCGCCGGTGGATTGGGGAGGGCGGAGGCCTGCGGGCCATCGCCGAGCCCGCCGTCGCCGTGGCAGGGCGCGCATCGCTCGGCAAACAGAATCTCCCCGGCTTGGAGGTCGGGCGCCTGGCGCGGGGCGGTGAGCGGGGCGACGGTCGCCACCGGCTCCACCGGCGCGTTCTCCAACCCTGGCGGAGGCGTCACATCTCCCGCCAGCGAGCAGGCGCCGAGGAGCATGGCGCTCGTTACCAGGACGAATCCTGCCAGAACCTTCCACAACACCCCGTTCGGGCCGCGAGCCCAAATGCCCGCTGGAAGGATGCTGGCCCGCCGCACCGTCCCGTTGTCCTGCCGGGAGGGCGAGACGGTCCCCTTGCCCCCTCTCCGCGGAGACGGCCTCGATTCATGAGGGATCGTGGCGGAGCCCCTCAGGGGTGCTGCGCGAAGGGGGTTGAACTCATGGTGCAAGGGGAACTCCGCCGCGGGCCTCACGCCGGCGTCCCGGACGGAACGG
Organism: Anaerolineales bacterium; assembly: GCA_035455265.1. Classification (GTDB taxonomy): domain Bacteria; phylum Chloroflexota; class Anaerolineae; order Anaerolineales; family E44-bin32; genus MGOM01. Next base: position 16,257 of record DATIFK010000149.1, on the reverse strand, counting down.
GAGTGCCGCAGCGCGAGCAGAAGCGGTCCCCGGCAACCAGGGGCTGGCCGCAGTGGCCGCAGTACCCCGCCGCGGAGCTCAGAGCCTCCTTGCGGCGGGCCACTTCGGCCTCCAGGCTCCGCTCCAGCGCCGAGCGGGAGCCCCGGCTGATCGTTGGACGCAGCCGGGCGACCTTGTCTTCGAGTTGGGCATCGAGATCCTCCGACCGGGCGCGGGAGGCTCCCAGCTCGTCGATCTCCTTGAGGACATCGGCGCCTCGCGCCAACCAGTCAGCGCGCTGCGCCGCATGGTCTTCCGGCAGGATCTTGCCCATGGCGAAGTCCATGTCCAGCTCCTGGAGGAAGGCCAGAATGTGGTCCTGTTGCGCGTACAACGTGGACAGGCGCTTCTCGCGCTCGTCGACGGCCTTCCCTCCGCCCGCGGCCAGGGGCCGAGCGATGATGGCCCCAGTGAGGATCAACATCGCGAGCAGAACCAGAGCAGTCGCAGGATCCATGACGGAGGCTCCCCAGCTCAGGACGACGGCCCGGCCTGCGCCGTTTTCACGGCGGTCAGGATCTCGTCCAGCGATTCAAACGGTCCGATCTTGACAAAGGTCAGGATGCCGTCGGGACCGGCGATGTACGTCTCGGGCACCCCCCGGATGCGGAAGGACTGGGAGACGCGCGTCCCCAGGTCGGCTCCGTTGGGATAGGTGATGTCGAAACGATCGAGGTACGCCAGGGCTTCCGGTTCGGTGTCGACGTAGTTGACGCCGAGGAACAGGACGCCGTCCGGGCTCAGTCGCCGATGGGCCTCCTCCAGAGCGGCGGCTTCCTGCTCGCAGGGTTTGCACCAGGATGCCCAGAAGTTGACGACGAGGACGCGGCCTCGCTCCTTCGCCGTGTCATACGTCTGGCCGTCGAAGGTCGTCAGCGTGAAGTCCGGCATGTGCGAGCCGACGGCCACCGGGCCCCGCTGCGTCCGGATCAGCCCGAAACCGACGAGGGCCAGCAGCGCCAGCACGCCGACCCACACCAGCGCCGCGCCCCAGGCGGGGCGCGAGCGAGTCGTGGCGGAAGAAGAGTCCGTGGATGTCATGGCGATGGGTGCCTCAGCCAGCCAGGGCGGCGGACGTCACGCTCGGCGTCGCAGCTCCTCTTCCAGCCGGGCGACGTAGGGGTCGTCCGAGGAGGAGGCGGGCGGCTGCGGCGATTGACCGGCGCGTTCCCAGCGGCGCATCGTGCGCCACAGGAAATAGGCCGCAAGGAGGAAGGCCGCCGGTGGAAGTACGTACACCAGCCAGTTGAGCCCGGTCGGCGGCGGAGTCGCCAGGACCCGCGCCCCGTACTGCTCGACGAAGTACTGTTGGATCTGCTCCTTGCTCCAACCGGCGGCGAGCTTCTCGCGAATGGTCGCGCGCCACTGGGCGCAGGCCTGTGTCGGGCAGACGTCCAGCGGCACGTTCTCGCACACCGGACAGTACAGACCCTTGGCGATGGCGTTGACTTCGTCGTCGGAGGGCGTCGGCTCTTGCGCTCGCGCCGGAACGACGAGGGCGGCGAGCGCGAGGAGGAAGACGGCGATTGCCGCGACGAGGAGTCCACCCCCTCCCCTGACCCTCCCCCTTTCAGGGGGAGGCAGAATGCCGCGGCTTCCCATCTCAGGCTCCAACCGGCGCGGCGGCGGCGCGCACCCGCGCCGGCACCGGCTCCGTCTCGCGCTCGGGCCACGCCGCGACCAGCGTGCCCAGGATGAACACGATTCCCCCGAACCAGACGAAGTTGACCAACGGGTTGTGATAGATCTTGAAGGTCGCCCCCTGGGTGGCGATCGGCTCCCACCCGACCAGGATGACATACAGGTCATCCTCCAGCGTCGAACGCACGCCGGGGATGGTCATCGGCTGCTGTGAGGCGTAGTAGTAGTCGCGGCGCGGGTGGAGTTCCCCCACGTAGCGGCCATCGCGATAGACCGACACCACCGCCCGGGCGACGTTGCGGTCGTCGGGGGTGTCGAACTGCGCCAGCGAGTTGTAGACCACCACGTAGCGTCCGAGGGTCAACTGCTCGCCCTGAGCCAGCGTTCCCTGCGTTTCGGTCTGGAACATCTCGATCCCGATGATCCCGAAGGCCATCAGGACCACCCCCAGGTGAATGATGTAGCCGCCGTAGCGGCGGCGGTTGCGGCCCGCCATGCGCCACAGCGCCAGCGGAAGACTCTCGCCATGGCGAAGTCGACGCGCCCACGCGCCGCGGGCGAACTCGAAGAGCGTCACCAGGGCCGTCAACGTCGCCAGGCCGTAGCCCACCAGCGCCGCCGGACTCGTCACGCCGCGGGCGATCAGCACGCCCACGACCACCACGGTGAGTGCGGCCGGTTTCCACAACGCCCGACCCAACAGCCGCGCCGCCGTGCGCCCGTAGGCCGAAAGCGGCGCCACTCCCATCAGCAGCAACAACCCGGCCCACAGAGGGCCGGTCGCTCGCTCGTAAAACGGAGGTCCGACGGTGACCTTCTGGCCCGTGAACAGCTCCGACACCAGGGGGAAGATGACGCCCCAGAAGCAAACGATCAGAATCCCCATGAACAGCAGGTTGTTCCACAAGAAGAGCGATTCGCGCGAGAGCAGTGAGCCGAGCTGGCTTTCGCTGCGCAGGTCGTTCCAGCGATGGAGCAGTAACGCCACCGAGACGATCAGGGTCAGGCCGATGAAGGCGAAGAACAGGGGCCCGATGGCCGACTGGGCAAAGGCGTGCACCGAGCTCAACACGCCCGAGCGTGTCAGGAACGTCCCAAAGATGACCAGGGAGTACGTCACGATGATCAGGACCATGTTCCAGCGCTTGAGCATGCCGCGCTTTTCCTGAATCATGACCGAGTGGAGGAAGGCGGTGCCGGACAGCCACGGCATGAAGGCGGCGATCTCCACCGGATCCCAGCCCCAGTAACCGCCCCAGCCGAGCACATCGTAGGCCCAGCGCCCGCCGAGGATCAGGCCGAGGGAAAGGAAGAGCCACGCCACCAGCGTCCAACGCCGCGTGACTCGGATCCAGCGGTCGTCGGTCCGTCCCGTCACCAGCGCCGCCATGGCGAAGGCGAAGGGGATGACGAACGAGACGAAGCCGAGGTAGAGCATGGGCGGATGGATGACCATCCCCGGATGGCGCAGCAGGGGGTTGAGGCCGTTGCCGTCGACCGGCACGAGCGGAATCGTGCCCGCCGGGGCGAACATCGCCGTCACCTGCTGCCCGTCGATCGTCTGCCACAGCCGGGCGAAGGGGTTCTCGAAGAAGATGACCAGCATCAGGAAGAAGGCCAGCGTGACCATGGTGACGACCACGACCCACGGCAGGAGTTCGCGGTCGCGATCCCAGCGCCGCAGGCTGGCGGCGGTGGCGAAGGCCGACATCAGCCACGACCAGAAGACGAGCGAACCCGGCTGGCCGCCCCACAGCGCGGTGATCTTCAGGTAGGCCGGCATGGCGCGGCTCGTGACGGAGGCGACGTAGGAGATTTGATACTGCTGCGTCAGCAGCAGGGTGATGATGCAGGCCGCGGCGACGCTCACCAACGGCCAGGTCAGCAGCATGGCGTGCCGCCCGCTCTCGACGAAGGCCGGCCGCTGCCGTAGCGCTCCGAAGGCGGCGGCGCCGGCGCCGTACAGCGACGCCAGGAAGGCCAGCACCAGGGCAAAGTAGCCGATGTTCGCGATCATCGAGCCTCGGAGGGGAGAAGGGCCGGCCGTGCGCCGGCCCGGCGATCAGCCGGTGGAGACCTGAGCCGGAACCTGCTCCTCGTAGCGCGTGGGGCACTTGAGCAGCAGTTCATCGGCGTAGAAGACGCCGTCCTCGCCCAGATGCCCGGTGACGATCGCCTGGGCTTCGTTGCGCAGCAGGTCCGGCTTGGGTCCGACGTAGACCACCGGCAGACGCTGCGCCATCGGATCGACGACCGCCTGGTGGAGCACTTCCGCCAGACCGCCGGCGCGTTCGATGGCACTCATGTCGCCGGGCACGTTGGCGATGGTGAACTGAAGCGTCAGCGATTTCGCGTCGTAGACGATCGTCGCGCCGTCGACGGCGCCCGAAATCTTCAGGGTCCGCCCGGCCACGGCACCGCCCTGGGCCTGCAGCTCGTCGATCGTCAGGTAGTACTGCGCCGCGGCGGAAGTCGAGGAGGCGATCAGGTACACGATGGCGGCCACAATCAACAGGCCGCCGACCCAAAACTTCGTCCTCGATCCACCGGAAGCAGGCAAACGAGCCGGTTGTGCATTCTCCGTCATGCTGTTGGCTCCCTCATCGTCCGCTCAAAGCGGAGGCATTCTATCATCGAAGCCCGGCGAGCCATCCGGACATATGTCATCGGATTTGTGCGCCGACCCGCGAGGGCATTTCCCTGAGCGCATTCTCACGGTCGTGGCTTAATCGCGGATGAGCCGCGGTCCAACATCCGGTGAGAGGCCAACGCGGGGAACAAGCGGAGGCGCCAGGCCCACGTTTCTCCGGAAGGTGAAGGGGCTCAACGGATCAGCAGCTCCACCATTGCCTCCCCCTGAACGTCGGATGATCGTCGGCAGCCGTCGCCGGTCGAGCCAAGGAATGCGAACACTGCTCCAAGGCCTTTTCGGGATGCACCGCGCGATCCCCGGTAAGGCCGGAAGGACTGCCTCCCCCGGGCGCCCAGGCCGCCTTCGGCGGGAGAGGATCCGAATCCTGGGGCGTGAGTTTCTGCCTCAGGCCTTGTGACAGGTCTCACTAACTTCACCAAGAAAGGTCGCATATAAGGAAATGGGTTGAACTGCCCATACCCATGGGTCGCGCTCCCTAACCACGTCTTGGCTCACCGTCCGGACCTGGGACGACGGGTGGGAGAGGGTAGGAGGATGAGGAGAATGTCGCGTCGAGTCGTGCGCCCGTGGCAGGCCTTCGCTGCCATCTTCGTCACCTCCATGGCGTTTGCCCTCTTGGCCGCATCCAACCCTCCCGCGGCCGAGGCCTGGACGCAAGCCCAGGCCCAGGCGCAGACACCTGAGCCCACGCCTGGACCAACGACTCGCTACAACGGCCCCGACTTTTGCGGGAGCTGCCATAAGGACATCCACGCCGCCTGGGAGACCACGCGCCACGCGCAGGCGTTTTCCTCTCCCGTCTTCCAGCAGGACTGGCAGGCGCTCGGCAGCCAGTTCAGCTGCCTGACGTGCCACACCACCGGCTACGACACCAGCAACAACACCTACACCGCCGAAGGCGTCACCTGCGAGGCCTGTCATGGCCCCTTCCAGGTCGGACATCCGGAGAAGCCGATGCCGATCACGCCCGACGCGTCGCTGTGCGCCACCTGCCACAAGACCACCACCGACGAATGGCGCGCCAGCCGGCACGGTGAGGTCGGGATCAACTGCCAGTCCTGCCACGATCCGCACTCCCAGAAGCCGAAGGCCGAGAGCATCACGGCTCTGTGCACCAACTGCCACAACGACCCGGGGCAGACGTTCACACACAGCACCCACGCCAACGCCGGCCTCGAGTGCAGCAGTTGTCACATGTACACCGGCCCCCAGACCGGATCGGCCGTCGGCGGCCTGGTGCCCACCGGCCACACGTTCAGCGTCGGCTCGGAGGCCTGCATCGGCTGTCACCAGGACACGGTCCACTCGCGCGACACCATCCTGGCGCTGACGGGCGAGCTCCAACAGGTCCAAGACGTGAATCCGGAGGCGCTGCGGCAGGAAATCCAGGCTCAGAAGGAGACGATCTCCTCGCTCGAGGCCAGCAGCAGCACGCGCCTGTACACCGGGCTGGCGCAGGGAGCGATCGTGGGCCTGATCATGGGCGGCACGGCCGCCTGGGTCGTCTCGCGGCGGCTGAAAGTGATCGACGAAGAGGTCGAGGTGGACGATGAGCCGGAAGGTTAGGACCCGCCGCCGGGTCAAGGTCGAGCTCACCCGGCGCGACTTCCTGACTATGGCGGGAGCCGCCGCCGGCTCCGTCGTGGCCTCGCAAGCGCTGACCACCGGGCCGCTGTCCCCCTTCGCCAGTCTGCGGCAGCGGCAGGTCGAGGGCGACGGCGACACGGCCGCCCCGCGAAGCGGTCCGCACTGGGGGATGGTCATCAACCTCGACCGCTGCATCGGCTGCGAGTACTGCCTGCGTGCCTGCACAGCCACCAACGACGTCGACGCCGTCCGCCCCTGGAACATCGTCGTGCGCGACGAGACTTCCGCGGGCCGGTCCTTCTTCTTCAGCCGCCCCTGCCTGCACTGCCAGCACGCGCCGTGCGTCGAGGTCTGCCCGGTGGGCGCGACCTTCGTGCGCGACGACGGTCTGGTGGTCATGGACTACGACCGCTGCATCGGCTGCCGGTACTGCGAGGTCGCCTGTCCCTACGACGTGCGCAAGTTCAACTGGGAAGCGCGCCACGATGAGAACCCGTTCGTCCCCACCTGGGGCACGCCCGAGGTGGCGCGTCGGCCGCGGGGGGTCGTCGAGAAGTGCACCTTCTGCATTCACCGCATCGACGCCGGTTTGGCCAACGGCCTGAGGCCCGGTGCTGATCCGGAGGCTACGCCGGCGTGCGTCAATGTCTGCCCCGTCGGCGCCCGCGTCTTCGGGGACCTCAACGACCCGGACAGCAAGGTCTCTCAGACGATCTCCGACAACCCGACGCTGCGGCTGCGCGAGGAGCTGGGCACCGAGCCGAGCGTCTATTACATTCCGCCGAAGGAGGGGCTGTAGCCATGCCCGCCCTGAGCGAAGCCGTGCCCCTGAGGGGAACGGCGAAGTCGAAGGGGCCGCTGTCCCTCACCCCGGGGCAGATGGGCTGGTTCGCTTTCATCGGCCTGTGCCTCCTCATCGGATTGGTGGCGGCCTACCAGGTCCTCAGCCGCGGCCTGGTGGTCACCAACCTCAGCGACGGAGTCCCGTGGGGACTGTGGATCACCATCGACCTCTCCGCCATCGCCCTCGGCGCCGGCGCCTTCACGCTCTCGGCCGTGGTCTACCTCTTCGGGCTGAAGGCCTTCCAGCCGATCGTTCGTCTGGCGGTCTATCTGGGGTTCATCGGCTACACCACCGCGCTGCTGACGCTGGTGATGGACATCGGGCGCCCTGACCGTTTCTGGCATCCGTGGGTCTACTGGAACGTGCACTCGGTGCTGTGGGAAATCACCTGGTGCATCACGATCTATCTGACGATCCTGATGATCGAGTTCGCCCCGGTGCTGGCCGAGTTGCCGCTGTTCGCCCGCTGGCCCGTGCTGCGGCGCGTGGCTCACGGCCTCCACCGCGCCGCGCCCTATCTGGCGCTGGCCGGCCTGCTCATCTCCCTGCTCCACCAGTCCTCCCTGGGGGCTACCTACGGCGTGCTGCGCTCGCGCCCGATCTGGTTCAAGCCCAGCATGCCGATCATGTTCATCGTCTCCGCCATCGCCGTAGGCCCGGCCCTGACGATGGGCGCCGCCATTGTCATCCAATGGGTGACGGGCCGACGCGCCGTTCCGCCTGAGCTCCTGCGAACGATCGCGCGCTTCAGCGGGCTCGGCCTGCTCGCCTACCTCTACATCAAGCTGTGGGATCTGGCGGCCGTCAGCTACTACGGGCGCACGCCGGCCGCCGACCGGGCGCTGTTCGTCCTCAACGAGCAGACGCCTTACGGGTTCGGCTTCTGGGTCGGTGAGATTCTGTTGGGCCTGGTGGTGCCGGCCTTCCTGTTCCTCTCTCCGCGCTTTCGACGCCAGCCTCTGGCTCTGTTCGTCGGCTCGGTTCTGGCGACGGCCGGGATCGTCATCCACCGCTGGAACGTGACCGTCTCCGGACTCGTCGTCCCGCAGGCCTATTCTCCCGGCTCTCTCATCTCGACGACGGCGCAGGCCTATTCGCCGAGCCTGGCGGAATGGGGCATCGCTCTCGGCGTGATCGGCTATGCCCTGCTGATGTTCACCCTGGGCGTGCGATTCCTCCCATTGTTCGACCGACCAAAGGAATGACCAGTGGCCAGTGGTCAGTGCCCAGTGGCCAGTGGCCAGTGGTCGGTGGCCATGGCATCAGGGATCGATAACCCGGCGGAGACTCGGAGCTGGAAACTGGGAACTGGAAACTGGAGACTGGAAGGGCCGGCTCCTTGGCCGGTTGACAGAACCGGGGGCCTCGACGTACAGTCGAGTCCTGCATCTTTAGCCCGGGATCTCTGAGGAGAGGATTCGGGCCTCATCCATGGACGAGCAGGTCGCCAACCCGTTGATCGTCGCGGTGCTGTTCGTCTTACGCTGCCTCGGCCCCGTGGCGATCATCCTGGGCATTTCCTACCTCCTGCGCCGTCTCGGCTGGATCACCGAGGCGCCGGCGCCTCCGCCCAGCGGCAACGGCGAGGCCGCGGCCCCGGACTCCGTCCCCGCCGCGCCGAAAAAGGGAACTCGAAAGGCCCCCGCGGGACGCCGAGGGGCACGCCGATGAAACCGCGTGGGTCCCGCCTTCTTCCCGTGGCGTTCGCGGCAGTGGGCCTGCTGGTCTTGCCGGCCGCGGCGCGCGCCGACCCTCCAACCGCTCCCCCCACGCCGGCCCCGCAGACCGAGGCCTATTGCCTGAGCTGCCATGCCCAGCCCGGCCTGACGATGACCCTCCCCAGCGGCGAAGTGTTGTCGCTCACCATCTCTGCCGAAACGCTGCGTGGCTCGGTTCACAGCCCGCTGGGCATCGAGTGCCGCGCCTGCCACACCCAGATCACCACCTATCCACATCCGTCCATCGACTACGCCACGCGCCGCGAGCTGTCGCGTGGCCTGTATCAGGCGTGCGAGAAATGCCACGCCGACAACTACTCGAAGACCCTCGACAGTATGCATGCCCGCGCCGCCACCGCCGGCAATCTGGAAGCGCCGGTGTGCACCGACTGCCACGGCGCCCACGACGTTCACCCGCCCGACCAGCCCCGCTCTCACATCTCCGAGATCTGCGGGCGATGCCATACCCAGATCTACAACGACTACGCCGACAGCGTCCACGGCGCCGCCCTGCTTCAGGAAGGCAACCCCGACGTGCCGGTATGCACCGACTGCCACGGCGTCCACAACATCCAGGACCCGCGCACGGCGCAGTTCCGCGTCGACACGCCTGAACTGTGCGCCGGCTGCCACGCCGACGCGGAGCTGATGGGCCGCTACGGACTCTCGGCCGATGTCTACAGCCTGTACAGCCTGTCCTGGCACGGCGTCGACGTCTCGGTCTATCGCGCCAGGTGGCCGACGATCTGGCATGAGAGCGCTGTGTGCACCGACTGCCACGGCGTCCACGACATCCGCCGCACCAACGATCCGGCCTCGCGCGTCAACCCGCGCAACCTGCTGACGACCTGCCGCCAATGCCACCCCGACGCCGGCCCCCACTGGACGGGCGCCTGGACGGGGCACAACCGCGTCAGCCTGGAACGCACGCCGTTCGTTTTCTACACCCAGGCCTTCTACGGCGACTTCGTCAACGTTGTCCTCGGGCTCTCGGCCGTCTACGTACTGCTGCAGATCCTGCGCGCCACGGTCGACCGCATTCGGACGGCCTTGCGATGAACGCCTCCTCCGGCGAAACGGTACGCAGCGAACGTACCTTCCCGCGCTTCACCGTGGGGCAGCGGTGGGAGCACAGCCTGCTTATCCTGACGTTCACCGTGCTGCTGCTGACGGGTCTGCCACAGAAGTTCCGCGATACCTCCTGGAGTCGCTTTATCCTGGCGACCCCCGATCGGGTGGAGTTGGTGCGCACGATCCACCACACCGCCGCCGTCGCCTTCTTGCTCGAAGCCGCCTTTCACGTCGGCCGCGGCCTGGTGCTGCTGGCCCGCCGGCGGCTGTCGGCCGCCATCTTCCCCACGATGCAGGACCTGCGCGACGCCGGCCAGATGGTGCGCTACCTGCTCTTCCTTTCCCCGCGCCGGCCGCGCTACGGGAAGTACAGCTTCGAGCAGAAGTTCACCTACTGGTTCCTCTTCTTCGGATTCGGCATACTCATCATCTCCGGTCTGATTCTCTGGTTCCCCGCCATCGTCACACGCGTTCTGCCGGGTGGCCTCATCCCCGCCGCCAAACTGGCGCACAGCAGCGAGGCGCTCGTCTCCGCCATCTTCGTCGTCCTGTGGCACTTCTTCCATGTCCACATCGAACGCCTCAACCTGAGCATCTTCACCGGCCGCCTCAACGAGAGCGACATGCGGCGACACCACGGTCAGGAGTTCGAGCGTCTGACCGGGGAAGCCGCTTCGGACGAATCGACGGGAGACGGCGGGTGAGGGTGCGCCTTCGGCTTTGGCTGCCGGGCTTGCTCGGTCTCGTGGCCGTCCCATTCCTGCTGGCGGTTGCCCAGGCCGCGCGTGCAGCGCCAGACGCCGCAGCCCTGAGCCGAGGCCGCCTCTCCTCTTCTCCAGACGCTGGAGCCGCTGCGGCCGAAGTCGAAGGGCAGAACGATGCCTGCCTGGCGTGTCACAACCAGACCGGCCTCAGCACGACCTTGCCGAGCGGCGAGACCCTCTCGCTCTACGTCAGCCCCGAAGTCTTCGACAGCTCGGTCCACGGGCATGAGGGACTGGCATGCGCCTCGTGTCACACCACGGTGGGGATGTATCCCCATCCCCCGCTCCAGGCGTCCACCCGCCGTGACCTTTCGCTCCAGCTCTACACCGTCTGCCAGGACTGCCACGCCACCGAGTATGCCCTGACGCAGGACAGCGTTCACCAACGCGCCCGCGACGCCGGCCAGCCCGAAGCCGCCGTGTGCACCGACTGCCACGGCTCGCACGGCATTCAGCCCATGACCGACCCCGCCACGGGGGATCTGCTGGCCGAGGCCCGCCTGCGCATCCCTCAGACCTGCGCCCGTTGCCACAGTACGATCTACGACAAGTACCTCACCAGCGTTCACGGCTCGGCCCTCATCGGTCAGGGCAATCCCGATGTGCCCACCTGCATCGACTGCCACGGCGTCCACAACATCGAGGACCCGACGACGGCCGCCTTCCGGTTGAAGTCGCCCGAGCTGTGCGCCCGCTGCCACACCGACCCGGAGCGCATGGACAAGTACGGGATCTCCACCCAAGTGCTGCAAACCTACGTGGCCGACTTCCACGGCACGACCGTGACCCTGTTCGAGAAGCTCTCCCCGGACGCGGAGACCAACAAGCCGGTGTGCTTCGACTGCCACGGCGTTCACGACATCGCCCGCACCGACGACCCGCAGCGCGGCCTGCAGATTCGAGAGAACCTGCTGGCACGCTGCCAGCGCTGCCATCCCACCGCCACGGCCAACTTCCCCGATGCCTGGCTCTCACACTACATCCCGTCGCCGGCCAAGACCCCGCTGGTGTACGCCGTCGACGTCTTCTACAAACTGTTCATCCCGGCGACGCTCGGCGGGATGGCGGTGCTCGTCGCCCTCGACGCCAGCTGGCAGGTCCGCAAGCGCGTCAAGCGCCCACCCGCCCGCGCGGCCGAGGTCTCCAAACCCGAGCCCCCGGCTCCCACGCCGCGAGAGCCTCAGGGCCCTGCCGCAAGCCGCCCGCAAGATTCCGCAAAAGAAGGTTCGGGCTCGGACGAGGGCCAACATGCCTGAGCCTCTGCAACCCAATCGGGTGGTGCCGCCGCAAAGCGATGGGCCAGGCAAGGCTCGCCCACCGGCGAAGCGCGCACCAAGGAAGGCGAGACCGGAAAGCAGGCGACATGTCCCCGAGGTCGCTCGAGGCCATGAAGCCGGCGAGCGCACCTACAAGCGATTCGATCTTTCCCAACGGATCGAACACGCCGTCTTCCTCCTGTCCTTCACCACGCTGGCGCTGACAGGCCTCATCCAGAAGTTCGCCTCGGCCGGTGTGAGCGAGTTCGTCCTGCGGCTGTTGGGCGGGATCGAAACCACCCGGATCATCCACCGCACCGCCGCCATCCTCCTCATGGTCGTCGCCATCTACCACATCATCGGGTTGCTCTACCGCCTGCTGGTCCGCCGATCCCGCATGAGCATGCTGCCGGTGCCGGAGGATTTCCGTCACCTGTGGCAGGACGTCCTCGTTTACCTCGGCCGGCGGCGTCGCAAGGCCTACTACGGGCGGTTCAGCTATGCCGAGAAGGTGGAGTACCTGGCCGTCGTGTGGGGCACGGTCATCATGGCGATCACCGGCTTCATGATGTGGAACCCGATCGCCACCGCCCGCGCCCTGCCCGGTGAGATCATCCCGGCCGCCAAGGTGGCGCACGGTTGGGAGGCGGTGTTGGCCGTCGCCGCCATCCTCATCTGGCACTTCTACAACGTCCACCTGCGCCATTTCAACCGCAGCATGTTCAACGGCCGCCTGTCGCGCGCCGAGATGGAGCACGAGCATCCCGCCGAGCTGGCCGAACTCGACTCGGGCGTACCCGCTCCTGAGCCGTCGGCTCAGGACCTGCGCCGCCGGCTGCGCGTCTTCATTCCGTCGGCCACCCTGCTCACGGCCGCCCTCGGGTTCGGCCTCATCCGCTTCGTCACCCTCGAACAGACCGCCATCCTGACCCTTCCCCCGGCCGAGGTCGGCCCGGCGTTCGTGCCCCAGACTCCCACGCCCGCCCCCACGCCATCCGCCGCCCCGGCGTTGCCGACGCCCAGTGCCCTCACCTGGAACGCCGGCATCGGCCAACTGTTCGCCGACCGTTGCGGCGCCTGCCACGGCGATGGCGGCATGGCCGGGCTGACCCTCATCGACTACGCCTCGGCTCTGCGCGGCAGCGACAACGGCCCGGTGATCGTCCCCGGCGAGCCCGACACCAGCCCTCTGGTCCTGCGCCAGGCGGCCGGCAATCACCCCGGTCAACTCACACCCGAAGAGCTCGAGCTGGTGCGCCAATGGATCGACGGCGGCGCGCCGGAACAATGACGTGCCGCCCTCGGAGGTAACGAACATGCAGCGGTTGCGCCGTACCGTCCGTGGTTTCTTCTTCCCGCCTCCCGGCTCGCGCTTGTGGGTCCGCCTTCTTCCCTACCTGACCCTCGGCGTGCTGACGCTGATCGTGCTCGTCTCGGGCGTCTACGCCTGGGACTACACCAACTCGCCTCAGTTCTGCGGCACCGCCTGCCACACCATGCCGCCCGAGTACACCGCCTACCTGACCTCGCCCCACGCCCGCATCGACTGCGTTGAGTGCCACATCGGGCGCGGCTTTGTCGCCACCCGCATCACCCGCAAGGCCGGCGACATCCGCCATATCGTCGACCAGGCCTTCCACCGCTACGAGTTCCCCATCCGCGCTTCCGACCTCAGGCCGGCACGGGAGACGTGCGAGCGCTGTCACTTTCCGGAGAAGTTCTCCGACGACAGCCTGCGCGAAATCCGCCACTACGCCGAGGATCGCGCCAACACGCCCTCGTCCACCTACCTGATCCTCAAGACCGGCGGCGGCAGCAAGCGCCTCGGGTTGGGCCGCGGCATCCACTGGCACATCGAGAATCAGGTGCTGTTCTACACGACCGACCCGGAGGACCAGACGATCCCCGCCGTGCGCGTCATCGACGATCAGGGCGTGGCCACCGACTACGTCGATGTGGAATCGGGAGTCGACCCGCAGGCGCTCGCTCCCGATGCCTGGCAGACGATGGACTGCATCACCTGCCACAACCGCATCACCCACCTGGTCTACCAGCCGGCCGCCAGCGTGGAGCGCCTGATGGGCCTGGGGCTGATCTCCACCTCGATCCCTGAGATTCGCAAGAAGGCCGTTGAGGTCCTCGGCGCCGAATACGGCTCGGACGAGGCCGCCCTCCAGGCGATCGCCGGCCTCAAGGACTACTACCGAGACACCTACGCCGACTTCTACGGCGAGCGGTCCGAGCTGGTCGATCAGGCCATCGGTGTCTTGCAGGACACCTATCGCCAATCCGTGTTCCGGGACCAACAGTCGGACTGGAACACCCACCCCAACAACATCGGTCACCAGTCCTCGCCGGGGTGCTTCCGCTGCCACGATGGCAAGCACCTGAACGCCGATGGCCAGGCGGTGCGGCTGGAGTGCAACCTGTGTCATTCGATCCCCGTCGTCGTGGCCTCCACCCAGTTCGTGGCCGACATCGAGGTCAGCCGCGGGCCCGAGCCGCAGTCTCACCTCAACGCCAACTGGATCAGCCTGCACCGGCAGGTCTACGACGCCACATGCTCGGACTGCCACACCACCGGCAATGCGGGGGGCACCGACAACAGTTCCTTCTGCTCCAACAGCGCCTGCCATGGCAGCGTCTGGACCTACGCCGGCTTCGACGCTCCGGCTCTGCGCCAGGTCCTGCTCTCTCAGCTTCCACCCACCCCGACGCCCGTAGCCTTGCCGACCCTCAGCGGCCCACCGACGTACGACACCGTGATCGGCGCGGTCTTCTCCTCGCGCTGTGGGGCCTGCCACGGCTCGGGAGGCATCCAGGGGTTGAATTTGACGACGTACGAGAGCGCCCTTGCCGGCAGCCAGAATGGGCCGGTGATCCTCCCGGGTGACGCCGGCGGCAGCCTGTTGATCGCCAAGCAGTCGGGCTCCCAGCCGCACTTCGGCCAGCTCACGCCCGAGGAACTGGATCTCGTCCGTCAGTGGATCGAGGCCGGCGCGCCCGAGTAGACCTCGCCCAATGCAGGCGGCGGCCCGGCCTTATGAGCCGGGCCGCTGTGTTTCCGGGCGGGCGTCTCCGTCACTCTTCTGGAAGCACAATCCTGACTACCCGAAAGAGATATGAAAGTCACCCGAATTCGTGAGAAACGGCACTCACTCGCAGGTGTTCTGGAGAGGAGACTACCCCATAGGGTGGAGACCCCACGCGGTTCTGGGGCGAGTTCCCCAGCCCGCTCGGGTCGGATTTCCGGGTGCCCCGCGGATCCTTACGAGGAGGAGAAGCAGCGATGGGCGACGCTTCGCGTCCCGTTCTCCCCGATCGTGCTGTGGAGCGAAGAGGTTTCCTAAGCCTACTGACGTGGGCTATCGGCGGTTTGATGACCCTGGCCTTCGCCGTGCCCGGCGTGGGCTACCTGCTCGGCCCGGCGCTCCGCCGGTCGACCGAGGAAGCCTGGATCGCGCTCGGGACCGCCAGCAAGGTCGAACTCGGCACGCCCACTCTTTTCAAGGCAAGCGTTCAGCGGCAGACGGGGTGGATCGTCAACGAAGAGCAGCTGACGGTCTTCGTTGTCACCGAGGACGGCCGCGATTTCGTCGCGCTGTCCAACATCTGCACGCACCTGGGTTGCCGCGTCCGCTGGGTGGCCGATCAAGGGAAGTTCTTCTGCCCGTGCCACAACGGCGTGTTCGACAAGGACGGCAACGTCCTGGCCGGGCCGCCCCCCCGCCCGCTGGACCGTTACGACGTCAAGGTCGAGAACGGCCAGATCTTCATCCTGGGAGGTTGACATGACGGCGCGTCTGGCGGGTTGGCTCGATGAACGCCTGGGTTGGCGGCGCGTCTGGGAGGCGATCTTCCTGCGCAAGGTGCCCAAGGTCAATTGGCTCTACACCCTCGGCAGCGCCACCTTGTTCGTCGCCGTGAATCAGATCGTCACCGGAATCCTGTTGACCGTCTACTACGTCCCGACCCCGGACCACGCCTACGACAGTGTCCAATACATCACGACGCAGATTCCCGCCGGTTGGCTCATCCGCGGCCTGCATCACTGGGGCGCCAGCGCCATGGTGGTGCTGACCGTGTTGCACCTGTTGCGCGTCGTCGCCTACGGAGCCTACAAGTACCCGCGTGAGGTGACCTGGCTGACCGGCGTCGGGCTGCTTCTCATCGTCCTCGGGTTCGGCTTCACCGGCTACCTGCTGCCCTGGGACCAGAAAGCCTACTGGGCGACGACCGTCGGCACTCGCATCGCCGGCGTTGCCCCCATCGTCGGGGATTGGATCCTGCGGGTGATGCGCGGCGGAGACGAGCTGTCGGCCGTGACGCTCGCCCGCTTCTTCGGAGCTCACGTCTGGATGCTCCCGGCCGCCTTGCTTACGCTGGTCCTGGTCCACCTCTATCTGGTCGTCCGCAACGGAATCAGCGCCTTGCCGCGGCGCGGGGAGTAGCCCGTGAACGAACAGGAACGGCAGTCCTACCGCGAGAAATATCAGGAGCAGAAATCACACGGCGTACCGTTCTTCCCCGACATCGTCTTCAAGGACGCTGTGGTGTCCCTGGCCGTGTTCCTGGTGCTGATCGCCCTGGCCTACCTGGTGGGCGCTCCACTCGAAGAGCGCGCCAACCCGATCGATGCTACCTACACGCCTCGACCGGAGTGGTACTTCCTGTTCCTCTTCCA